>PLHK01000167.1 GCA_003139955.1 Limisphaerales bacterium | reverse complement strand
GGAATTTTGGTCGGCGGCGGCCCGGCACCCGGCCTCAATGGCGTCATTGCGGCGGCCACCATCGAAGGCATCAACCAGGGCTACGAAGTCATCGGCTTCCGTGACGGCTTCAAGCACATCTCGGCGGGCGACACCACGCAGATCAAGCCGCTGGCCATCCGCGACGTGCGCGACATTCATTTGAAGGGCGGCTCGATTCTTGGCACGGCGCGCACGAATCCGACGAAATCCGAGGAGCACATGAAAAATATTTTCACCGTGTTTCATAAACTCGGCATCACCGCGCTGGTTTCAATTGGCGGCGATGATACAGCTTTTTCCGCCAGCGTTGTCCGCAAACGCAGCAACGGCGACATAAAAGTCGCGCACGTTCCGAAGACGATTGACAACGATTTGCCGCTGCCCGGCACTGCGCCGACGTTTGGTTATGAAACTGCGCGTCATTACGGCGTGCAACTCGTGCGCAATTTGATGGAAGACGCGCGCACGACTTCGCGCTGGTATCTCATCATCAGCATGGGCCGCGCTGCGGGACATCTTGCGCTCGGCATTGGCAAGGCCGCCGCTGCGACGCTCTCCGTCATCTCCGAGGAATTTCGCGGACGCCCCGTCACGGTAGACGAAGTCTGCGACATCATCATCGGTTCCATCATCAAGCGCAAAGCCGACGGCTCGAATTTCGGCCTTGTCGTCCTTGCGGAAGGCTTGATCGAATCGCTCGGCGAAAAAGGTCTGCTCGCCGCGATGCCCGAAGGACAGCTTGAACGTTTCGGAAAAATTATTCGCGACGACCACGGCCATTTGCGCCTGGGTGAAATCGAATTTGGCCGCCTGATGAAAGAATTATTGAGCACGCGCCTCGAAAAACTCGGCATCAAAATGACGTTCATTGACAAAGATCTTGGTTACGAATTGCGCTGCGCCGACCCGATTCCCTTCGACGCCGAATACACGCGCGACCTCGGCTACGCCGCCGTGAAATTTCTGCTCTCGCCCGAATCAGACAAATACGGCGCGATCATCAGTTTCGTGGACGGCAAGATGAATCCGTTACCGTTTGAAGAAATGCTCGACCCGAAAACCGGCCGGATGCAAAACCGCAAAGTCAACGTGGACGGCGAAGCCTACGAGTGCGCCGTTGCCTACATGATCCGTCTTGAACGCGAAGATTTCGAGGACGCCAAACAGCTCGGCAAGCTCGCCGCCGTCGTCAAGATGACGCCCGAACTTTTCCGCGCGCGCTTCGGCTATCTGGTCGGTTTGAAGTAAAAAATTATTTTACGCAAACGGCGGTTGGAAATTTTCCTGCCGTCGTTTTTTCGTTTATGAAATCGAATCTTATAGGGTGTTTACCCCATTGCGCTTGACGGGCAGAGTGATCAGTCTAGAAACTTCTTATGGAAAACTGAAATTGCAAAAATGTCATATTTCATTTGCTTGGACACAGTGGCGCGTGCAGTCGGGTTGCGCTAAAATCCGTCATGTTCATCATTGGCCTCGGCACCGCCGTTCCGCCGCAACGCTACACCCAGCGCTATTCCTGGGACGCGTTGCAAAACTGGCCGCAGTTTCCGCAATTCAAGCCGCGTTCGCGCGCCATTCTCAAAAAAGTTCTCTGCGGCGACAACGGCATTGACGCGCGCCACCTCGCGCTCGACCCGCTCACCGAAGTTTTTGACCAGACGCCTGACGCGCTGCAAGCCCGCTTTGCCAAGCACGCGCCCGCGCTGGCGACCCAGGCCGCAAAACGCGCCTTGGAAAATGCAGATTGTTCCGCGAAGGAAATTGACGCCGTCCTCATCAGCACTTGCACCGGCTATTTGTGTCCCGGATTGACGAGCTACGTCAGCGAACAACTCGGCCTGCGCGAAAATATATTTGCGCTCGATTTGGTCGGGCAAGGCTGTGGCGCGGCTTTGCCAAATTTGCGGACCGCCGAATCCATTCTTGCCGCCGGACGCGCGAAAAAAGTTTTGTCCATCTGCGTCGAGGTTTGCAGCGCGGCCTTTTATCTCGACGACGATGCGGGCGTGCTCATCAGCGCGTGTTTGTTCGCCGACGGCGCGGGCGCGGCGGTTTTGTCAAGCGAACTGACGCAAAAAAACAAACGCCGCGTCGAATGGAAATTCACCGACTCGCGGCTTGTGACCGCCGAGCGCGACACACTGCGTTTCGGCCACAAAAACGGGATGCTGCGGAACATTTTGTCGCCGCAAGTCCCGCAAGTTGCCGGCAAAATCGCCGCGAAACTGTTTTCCGACTCGCTCGCTGCCGCCAAAATCAAACGCGAACAGATCACCGGCTGGATTTGGCACACCGGCGGACGCGATGTGATTTCTTCTTTGTGCGAAAATCTTAAGTTGAGCGAGGCCGACGTGCGCCACAGTTCCGCCGTCCTGCGCGAATTCGGCAACATCAGCAGCCCGACCGTTTATTTTGTTTTGCGAGCCGCGCTCAACGATTCCGTGCCGGATGGTTTGTGGTGGATGTCCGCGTTCGGCGCGGGCTTCAGTTGCCACGGCGCGATTTTGGAAGTGAGCAGCGCGTGAAACGAATCGTCCAGCCCGAAATCCTCGACGCGCTGCCGCCGGACGATCCGCGCGCGCTGCGTTCGCGCCGCGATTTGCGTCGCGTCAATGCGTGGATGGTCAACGCGGAAATTCTCGCAGCCGCGCTTCTCAAAGCGCGGTCGGAGTTCGCGTTTTCACAAATCACTGAGCTCGGCGCGGGCGATGGAAATTTTCTTTTGTCGGTCGCGCAAAAGATAAATTTGCCGGACGTCAAAGCAACTTTGCTTGACCGTCAAAAAAATGTGACGGCCGAGACGCTCGCGGCTTTTTCAAAACACGGCTGGCGCGCCGAAGCCGTCGTCGCCGATGTTTTTGACTGGCCGGGAAGTCCGGCGGAAGTTGTCGTCGCGAATCTTTTCCTGCATCATTTTGAAAACGGACGACTGACGGAACTGCTGCAAATTATTTCTACACGCGCAAAATTATTCATCGCCATCGAGCCGCGCCGCGCTCCATTGCCGCTGTTTTTCAGCCGGATGCTTTGGGCGATTGGCTGCAACGATGTCACGCGGCACGATGCAACCGTCAGCGTTCGCGCCGGATTTTTAGGCGAAGAAATTTCCGCGCACTGGCCGGACAAAAAAAATTGGCGACTGATCGAGCGTCGTGCCGGTTTCTTCAGCCATATTTTCATCGCGAGAAAAATTTCCTGAAATGGCCGCACCAAAACCAATTCAAATCATCGGCGGCGGACTCGCCGGATTGACGCTTGGCATCGCGCTGCGGAAAAGAGAAATTCCCGTGACAATTTTTGAAGCTGGAAATTACCCGCGCCATCGCGTCTGCGGCGAATTTGTGAGCGGACACGGACTAGAGATTATCAACGCGCTTGGCCTTAAGGACAAATTTCTTGATGCGGGCGCAATTGAGGCGCGTTCCTCGACTTTCTTTTCTGGCAAACCAGGATTGCCGGTGCGCCAACTGCCGTCGCCCGCGCTCTGTCTTTCGCGTTTCGTCATGGATAAACTGCTTGCGGACGAATTTCAAAACCTCGGCGGCGAATTGCGGGCTGGCGCGCGCTGGCAAGATGAATTGGGCGAGGGCATCGTGCACGCGAGCGGAAGAAAATCGCAACCCGTCGCCAACGGTTGGCGCTGGTTTGGTTTGAAAGCTCACGCGCGCAATGTTTTTCCCGTCGCCGATCTGGAGATGCACGTTTTTAAAAACGGCTACGTCGGCATCTGCAAACTAGCCGCTGGCGAAGTGAACGTCTGCGGCCTGTTCCGGCGAAACGGTTCTGAATCATCGCAGTCCCATGGATTCGATTTGCTGCGCGGAAATCCGGGAACTATTTTGCACGAACGGCTCGCGCACGCGGAGTTTGATGAAAAATCTTTTTGTTCCGTCGCCGGACTGTCGTTGAAGCCTCATCGCGCGTCGGAAAAATCCGAAGTTTGCATCGGCGACGCGCTCACGATGATCCCGCCGGTCACGGGCAACGGGATGTCGCTTGCGTTTGAATCGGCGCAACTCGCCGTGGAACCGCTGGCCGCTTTCAGTCGCGGCGAAATTGCTTGGAATGATGCGCGAGAAAAAATCGCACGCGCTTGCGACGAACAATTTTCACGCCGTCTGCGCTGGGCGAGTCGGCTGCAACAATTTTTACTTTCATCGTCGTTGCCGAACCCAATAAAGATTTTCGCCGCGCGCAGCGATTGGTTTTGGCAGTTTGCGTTTGAGCGCACGCGCTGAATTTGTAGAATTGGAAAAATGAAACCGCTGGCGGACTGCAAACTTTACACTTTCGTGGACACGACCTATCTGCATGGCCGCGCGCCTGAACTCGTCGCACAACAACTCTGCGATGGCGGCAGCGATTTGATCCAGTTGCGCGCCAAAAATTCTTCGCCCGATGAAATTCGGCGCATGGCGGAAAATATTTTGCCAGTCACACGCCGCGCAGACGTCGGCCTCGTCATCAACGACCGTCTGGAAATCGCGCGCGAACTCGGCGCGGAATTTTGCCATTTGGGACAGGAGGATTTTTTCGACGCGGGACACAAGCACGTTTCTGAATTCAAAATTAAAAATTCAAAATTAAAAATTGGTTTGTCCACACACGCGTCTGCGCAGGCGCAACGCGCGCTCGACGCTGGCGCGGATTACATCGCCATCGGCCCGGTGTTTGCGACGGGCACGAAGCCGACAGCGAAACCCGTGACGCTGGATTATGTCCGCTGGGCGGCGGCGAATGCAACCGTCCCGTGGTTCGCCATCGGCGGAATTAATGTGGAAAATCTCGGCGAAGTTCTCGCGGCGGGCGCAAAACGCGTGTGCGTCGTCTCGGCCATTCTCAACGCGTCGGACGTGACGAAAGCGTGCGCGGAATTTCGGCGGCTATTGGAATAATTTTTCGCGCTGCGCAAATGCAATCTGTCGGCGTGCAAGTTCGTCAAGGATTTGGGTCAGGAAACTTTGCTTTCTGTTAGTAACCGATCCATGAAGCGGATGCGGTCGGCGAGTGTTTTCATCACATGCGTGGCGAAGAAAGGATTCTGTTGGATGAGCCGCTGGAAACGGCGTTCGTCCAATTTGGCGAGGCTGGCGGCCGTGCTGGCCGTCACGGTGGCTGCACGCGGTGAATGGTCAATGAGCGCCATCTCGCCGATGATCGCACCGCGCGTCGCGTTCTCCACCAACTTGTCGCCGACCTGGACGGCCAGTGAGCCTTCAAGGAGGACATACATGGCGTCCGGCGCGTCACCGGCCTTGAAAAGAACTTCGCCGGGCGCGAGCCGCACCGGGTTGGTTTCGTGGGAAAATAAATCCGCAGGATTCATGGATGCCAAAATATGTTACGCTCCGATGACTGCAAGTTACAATTGGGTTACAAGCCGGCTTGTCCAGTGCGCGACGTTGAGCCATAAATTCAAGTCGCCGGACGTGATGAAGGCGTGCGCGGAATTTCGGCGAAGGTTGAAATGATTCTTTTCTGTTGTTGAAAACACCAGCGTTTGGTGAAAAAATTCAAACGTGTTTTGGGACACTCCTAAATTATCACTCGGCGAAGAGCAGAAAGAATGGATTGAAAAATCTTTTCAATGGCAATGAATGTTGGGCATTATTTCAAACAGAGTCTGAAATACCTTAACAAAGGTGGCCAGACTTCACTGCGACAACTCAAGAATCCGAACTAATCAGCACCGCACATCTTCAAAAATTCCTGCTCATCAATAATCTTCACGCCGAGTTTTTGCGCCTTGTCGAGTTTTGAACCGGCTTCTTCGCCGGCCACCACAAAATCCGTTTTCTGGCTCACGCTGCCGCTCACTTTGCCGCCGAGCGATTCGATCTTCGCCGCCGCTTCCTCGCGCTTCAGCGTCGGCAGCGTGCCGGTGAGGACAAAGGTTTTTCCGGCGAACGGCCCGGCCTTGGCGCGCGGTTGAAACAGTTCGGAGCGAAAATTCAACCCGGCGGCGCGCAACCGTTCGATGAGTTTTTGATTCCGCGCGTCGCCGTGCCAGTTCACGAGGCTTTGCGCGATGACTTCGCCGATGTCCTCGGCCTCGGCCAGTTGCTCCGCGTTCGCGGCGAAAATGTCGTCGAGCGTGGGGAAATGCCGCGCGAGCGATTTCGCCACGCCCGCGCCGACGTGCAAAATTCCGAGGCCGAAAATCAATCGCCACAGGTCGCGCGATTTGCTGGCGGCGAGGGCGTCGAGAAAATTGCGCGCGGATTTTTCCGCCATGCGTTCGAGATTCGCCACATCTTCCAGCTTGAGCGAATAGAGATCGGCCACGTCGCGGACGAGATTGTTTTTCACGAGTTGCGCCGCGAGGACTTCGCCGCCGCCTTCGATGTCCATCGCGCCGCGCGAACAAAAATGCTCGATGCGCCCGCGAATCTGCGCGGGGCAATCGGGATTCACGCAGCGCCAGACCGAGCCTTCCTCTTCGTCGCCGCCGATTTCCTTGGCGACTTTCGAGCCGCATTCAGGACAGGTTTTCGGGAAATTAAATTTCTTTTCGCCGCCGCCGCGTTTTTTCAAAACGACGTTGACGACGGCGGGGATGACTTCACCGGCTTTTTCAATCGTCACGGTGTCGCCGAGGCGGATGTCTTTTTCGCGGATGTAATCCTCGTTGTGCAGCGTGGCGCGACCGATGGTGCTGCCCGCGAGAAAAACCGGCTCGAGTTCGGCCACGGGCGTGAGCGCGCCGGTGCGCCCGACCTGAATCGTGATCGAATTTAATTTGGTCTCCGCCTGCTCCGGCGCGTATTTGTAGGCGATGGCCCAGCGCGGCGCCTTGGCGGTGAACCCGGCGCGTTCGCGTTGCGCGAAGGAATTCAACTTGATGACCGCGCCGTCGGTTTCGTAGGGAAATTTTTTGCGGATCTGGTCCAGCTCGTGGATCGCGGCGATCAATTCCTCCGTCGAATGGCAGTGCCAGATCTTTTCCGGCGTCTTGAAACCAAGTTTTTTCAGCCACGCGAGCAGTTCGGATTGGGAAGCTACGATTTGCGCGCCAAGTTCGGCGATTCCGTAAATCACCACGTCGAGCGGGCGCGTGGCGACGATTTTTGGATCGAGCTGCTTGAGCGAACCGGCGGCGGTGTTGCGCGGATTGCCGTAAAGTTCCTCGCCGGCAGCCTTGCGCTCGGCGTTCAATTTTTCAAAACCGGCGATGGGCATGAACACTTCGCCGCGAACTTCCAGAGGAGAAGGAATTTTGCCACCGAGGCGCAGAGACACAGGGTTTTCTTCAGATAAATCTTTTTCCTTTCTCTGTGCCTCTGTACCTCTGTGGCCAAATTTCAAACTTAACGGCACGCTGCGAATGGTTTTGAGATTCGCGGTGACATCGTCGCCTTCCGTGCCGTTGCCACGCGTCGCGCCGGTGACGAGCACACCGTTTTCGTAGCGCAGGCTGATGGCGACGCCGTCCACTTTCGGCTCGACGATCCAATCCAGTTTTTCACCGGGCAAAAGTTTTTCCAGGCGTTTGACGAAGTCGCGGATTTGTTCCTCGGAGTAAGTGTTATCGAGGCTCAACATCGGCACGGAATGCCGGACGGATTTGAACGCACTCAATGGCGAGCCGCCGACACGCTGGCTCGGCGAATCGGGCGCGGCGAGTCCGGGAAATTCTTTTTCGAGTTCGAGCAGTTCGTGATAAAGCCGGTCGTAATCGCGGTCGGAAATTTTCGGCGCGGCCTCGACATAATAGGCGTCGTCGTGCTTGCGAATTTCTTTAACAAGTTGCGCGTGGCGATTTTTGGCTTCGGCGTGCGTCACACGGAAATGATGAGCGCTGGCGCGGGAAAAGAAAATTCTTTTTGCGGCAGGCGCAACTTTATTAACTCTTCGCCGTTTTCAACAACGCTGCAATCAAACCATCCGTCGTATGCTCTTTCGCTTCGAGCGCGGGCTTGAGTCCCAAAGCAGTAATGGCTTTGCTCGTTTCGGGCCCGATGGACGCGAGTTTGAGCTGCGGAAATTGTTTCACCAATTTCGGTAAATCAAAACGGGCGTGAAAATGTTCCACCGTTGAACTGCTCGTGAATATCACCCAGTTCGCGCCTTCTTCAGCGAGCCGCGCCGCCGCGCCAGTGCGATCTTCGGTCTCGGCAATCGTGCGGTAAATCGCGATGTCGTCCACAATCGCACCTTCTTCCATGAGCGCGTCGGGCAAATCTTTATTCGCCGCCTCGGCGCGGAAGAGACACATCTTAACGTTCTCGATGTCCTGAAATTTTTTGAACTCGGCAACAATTTTTTTGCCGACGTATTCTTCGGGCTGCAAGTCCACCTGTAAGTGCAGCTCGCGCAATTTCGCCGCCGTCTTCGGGCCGACCGCCGCGATGCGCGCGCCGCCGAGGTCGCGCAAATCTTGAAAGCGTTTGAAGAATAAATCGAAGAACGCGGTCACGCCGTTCGCGCTGGTGAAGACGAGCCAATCGTAGGAATTAATTTCGAGCAGGGCGTCCACGATGGCCATTTTTTCCAGCGGCTCGGTGATTTTGATGGTCGGCACTTCGAGCACGTCCGCGCCGAGATTGGCGAGACGTTGTGCGAATGCACCCGCTTGTTCCGGGCGCCGCGTGACGACGATTCTTTTTCCGAACAACGGCAAGTTTTCAAACCAATTTAATTTGCCGCGCAACTTCACCACGTCGCCGACAATGATGATGGCGGGCGGCAAAAGTTTTTCTTTCTCTGCAAGCTTTGCAATCGTCGCGAGCGTGCCAGCAACAGATTTTTGTCGTCCCGTTGTGCCGCGATGCACGACGGCGACGGGCGTCTCAGGATTCATGCCGTGAGCAATGAGCGACTTTGTCCAGTCAGCGAGATTGTCCATGCCCATTAACACAACTTTGGTGCCGGGAATTTTCGCAATCTGTTCGTAACGCAACGCCGTGGGTGCGTCGGCGGTGTCGCTGTGGCCGGTGAAAACGGTGAAGCTGGAGCAATGTTCGCGATGCGTGAGCGGAATGCCGGCGTAGTTCGCCGCCGCGACGACGGACGAAACGCCGGGCACAACTTCAAACGAAATTTTTTCGGCGACGAGCGCTTCGGCTTCTTCGCCGCCGCGACCAAAAATAAACGGATCGCCACCTTTCAAGCGCACGACGATTTTTCCTGCGCGCGCGCGGGCGAGCATGAGTTCGGTGAGCTGTTCCTGCGAAAGACCGCCGTCGCGTTTGTGGTTGCCGCGCGCAATGATTTCGGCGGACGCCGGCGCGAGTCGGAGCAATTCGGGATTCACCAGCACATCGCTGATGACGACTTCGGCTTGGCGAAGTAATTCTGCGCCGCGCAACGTGAGCAAGCCCGCGCCGCCGGGTCCCGCGCCCACCAAATAAACTGTGCCTTTGGATTTCACGCGCCCAATTTATCGGAATGCGCGCGGCGGGCAATGCTGGAGGCGGGGAGAAATTATTTTTTAACCGCAAATGGATACGGATGAACACAGATATGCAAAAGCGAATTTTTTTATTTTTCAGCCAACCTAAAATAATTTCAAAAAAGTATTGCAATCAATTCGGCATTTGATAATTTCACCGCTCCTCGCCGCCCGTAAGGAACGCAGGACAGCATGTTTGTGAACCGATAACTGATTCCCAGCAGGGACAGGATTGATGGCTCGCTGACTTCAAAAAGTTGCTGAAAAAAAACTTTAGTTATTATGCCCGTTAAAACATTTAGACCACTGACGCCGTCCACGCGATACATCACGATCGCGGACTTCAGTGACATTACCAAGACGAAGCCGGAGAAGTCGCTTGTGGAAATCCGCAAGAAGACGGGCGGCCGCAATGCTTATGGTCGCGTCACGGCGCGCGGCATCGGCGGCGGTCACAAACAAAAAATCCGCCTCGTAGATTTCAAGCGCAATAAGCACGGCGTCGAGGCGACGGTCGCGGCGATTGAATATGATCCGATGCGTTCGGCTCGTCTCGCGCTCCTTGAATACAAAGACGGCGAGAAGCGTTATATCATCGCACCAGTCGGTGTGACGGTGGGTCGCATCATCTCCAGCGGGCCGACGGCTCCGCCGGAAGTGGGAAATTCTCTTCCGCTTAAAGCGATTCCGGTCAGCACGGCGATTCACAATTTGGAACTCCAGCCCGGTCGCGGCGGCCAGATGGTCCGCTCAGCGGGTGGCGCAGCGACTTTGATGTCGCGCGATCAAGGTTACGCGCAGATTCGTTTGCCTTCCGGCGAAATCCGTAAGATCAACGAAGAGTGCTACGCGACCATCGGTCAGGTCGGTAACACGGAACACGAAAATATTATTCTCGGTAAAGCTGGTCGCACACGTCATCGCGGTCATCGCGGTATCACGCGCGGTATGGCGCGTAACCCGGTTGACCATCCGAACGGTGGCGGTCAGGGTAAATCCAAGGGCGGCGGTGGCTGGCAGCAGCTCATGTCGCCGTGGGGCAAGGTGGCCAAAGGTGGAAAAACCCGCGCCAAATATAAACAATCTAACCGTTTCATTGTCGTGCAGCGCAATGGTCTGCCGATGAAAAATAAATAATTTATGGGACGCTCGATTAAAAAAGGCCCGTTTGTAGAAAATCATCTTCTGGAAAAAATCCAGAAGGCGAAAGCGGCCAATCAAAAGACGCCGATCAAGACCTGGTCACGCCGCTCGACGATCACGCCGGAATTTGTCGGCCTGACGTTCACCGTTCACAACGGAAAAGTTTTCAACCCGGTTTTCATCACGGAAAACATGGTTGGTCACAAGCTCGGGGAATTTTCACTCACGCGCACGTTCAAGAAACACGGCGCCCACACCGCGAAGGCGGAAGCCAAATAGTTTTTATGGAAGTTTTCGCAATCACCAAAAATATCCCGATGTCCGCGCAGAAAATGCGCGAAGTCGTGCGGCAGATCCAAGGATTGCCGGCTTTGCAGGCCGAACAGATTCTGGCCGTCGTGCCGCGCAAAGGTGCGCGCTTCGTCGCCAAGACGCTGCATTCAGCCATCGCGAACGCGGAGAACAACAACAAGTTGCGCCCCGAAACCTTGCGCATCAAGGAAGCGGTTGCCGGCACGGCGACGACTTTGAAACGCTTTCAGCCGAAGGCTCGCGGTTCCGCCGGCCCGATTCTGAAACGCCGTTGCCACATCAAAATCACTTTGTCCGACGAATAATATGGGTCAAAAAACCAATCCAATCGGCTTACGCGTCGCAGTCAACAAAGACTGGCGCTCGAAGTGGTATGCCGACAAGAAAGAATTCAGCAAGCTGCTCACGGAAGACCGTTTGATCCGCGACGTGCTCAAGAAGAAGCTCGAAGGTGCCTCGGTTCCGAAGATTTTAATCGAGCGTGCGACGAACCGCTGCCGCGTGACGATTTTGACCGCGCGCCCCGGTGTGGTCATCGGCCGCAAAGGTTCGGAGATTGACAAGCTCAAGGAAGAATTGAGCAAGCTGACCGGCAAGGAAGTTTACGTGGACATCGTCGAAGTCAAGCAACCGGAGCTCGACGCGCAGTTGTGCGCGGAGAACATCGCGTTGCAGCTCGAACGCCGTGTGTCGTTCCGCCGCGCGATGAAGAAGGCGCTGCAGACGGCGAAAGATTTCGGTGCGGAAGGTATCAAGATTCGTGCCGGCGGTCGTCTCGGTGGTGCTGAATTGGCGCGCGTCGAAATGTATCACTGGGGTCGCGTTCCGCTGCACACGCTCCGCGCGAACATTGATTACGGCTTCGCGGAAGCGAAGACGGTTTACGGCAAGCTCGGCATCAAGTGCTGGATTTGCAAGGGCGAAAACAAACCGCAGCGTAAAGAAGTGAAGGCCGAAGCGCCTGTCGCCAGTTAATTTTTAGAAGATTTTTTGTTATGGCAATGCAACCGGCAAAAGTAAAGTTTCGCAAAATGCACCGTGGCAGTCGCACGGGGCTGGCGACGAGCGGCAACACTGTTGCCTTCGGCGAATACGGCCTGATGGCGCTCGAACGTTGCTGGATGGACGGCAAGCAGCTTGAATCCTGCCGCGTCGCGATCACCCGCCACATGAAGCGCAAAGGTAAGATGTGGATTCGCGTGTTCCCCCAGAAATCTTATACGAAAAAGCCGCTCGAAACCCGAATGGGTAAGGGCAAGGCGCCACTCGAAGGCTGGGTGGCGGTCATTCGTCCGGCGAATATTTTGTTTGAAGTGGACGGCATCACGGAAGCGGAAGCGCGCGAATCCATGCGCCTCGCGGCGACGAAATTGCCGATTAAAACCAAGTTTATTTCGCGCCATCATCACGTCAGTTGAGTTTATGAAATTTTCCGACACGAAAATCAAAGATGCCACGCTGGTGGAGCTGGCGGCCCTCGGTCGCGACCTCCGGCACGAAATCTTCAACCTGCGCCTGCAACAAGCGAGCGCACAGTTGGAAAAACCCGCGCGCCTGCGCACGCTGCGCAAGGACATCGCCCGCGTTGAGACGCGCATGTCGGCATTGCGAAACCAGGCGGCGAAACCGGCGGCGAAATAATTTTGTATGGCTGAATCAACGAACATTGTGACGGCGACCGGCAAGCGCAAACAGCGCGTCGGTGAAGTTGTCTCGAACAAGATGACGAAGACGATTGTGGTACGCGTGGAACGCCGTTTCCCGCACCCGCAATTCAAGAAGATTGTGACGTCCTACAAGAAGTTTTACGCGCACGATGAAAAGTCCGAGGCGAAGCCGGGCGACACGGTGCGCATTGAGGAATCGCGTCCGCTGTCCAAGTTGAAACGCTGGACGCTCGTGGAAGTGGTGGAACGCGGCGAGAACGTAACACCCGTCGCGGCTTAATTTTTAATTTTATGTTGCAAGTTCGATCTAGTTTGGATGTGGCAGACAACACCGGTGCCAAGATTGCTTGGAACATCGGCGTGCTTGGTCGCAACCAGCGTTACGCCGGCATTGGCGACGTCATCAAGGTTCACATCAAGGAAGCCGCGCCCGATGGCTCGGTGAAAAAAGGCGAAGTGCATGACGCCGTGGTCGTCCGCACGCGCCACATCATTGCGCGCGCCGACGGTTCGGTGCTGCGCTTCGACAGCAACGCCTGCGTCATCATTGACAAGGAATTGAATCCGAAGGGCACGCGCATTTTCGGCCCGGTCGCCCGCGAACTGCGCGAAAAAAAGTTCATGAAGATCATTTCACTCGCGCCGGAGGTCATTTGATTATGTCAAAATTTCACGTCAAAAAAGGCGACCAAGTCACGGTCATCGCCGGCAAAGAAAAAGGCAAGAGCGGCAAGATCATCCACGTGCAGACCGACAAGCAACGGGTCATTGTGGAAGGTTTGCAGATGATCAAGAAGCATGTCAAAAAGAGCCAGCAGAATCCGAACGGCGCGATTCTCGATCGCGAAGGTTCGATTCACATCTCGAATGTGAAAAAAGCGGAGGCAGCGACCGCGTAAATAAATTTTCACGGCAACATCCGTGAGTTGAAAAATGAAAGCCAGACTTTACAAAAAATACACCGACGAAGTGGTGCCGGCGCTTAAGACAAAGCACAACTTCGCGAACGTTCACCAGATTCCGAAGTTCGTGAAAATCGTCGTCAACATGGGCATCAACGCGTCCCTCGAAAAAGGCGCGCTGGAAGATGCTTCAAAAGATTTGACGCAGTTGACCGGTCGCAAGCCCGTCATCAGCCGTTCCAAAAAGGACGTCGCCAATTTCAAACTCCGTAAAAATCAGGCGATCGGCTGCCGCGTGACGCTTCGCGGCGACGCGATGTATGAATTTTACGACCGTCTCGTTGCGACCGCGCTGCCGCGCATCCGCGATTTCCGTGGTTTGTCGCCGCGCAAATTTGACGGTCGCGGCAACTACACGTTCGGCGTGCCGGACCAGACCATTTTCCCGGAAATCGAACTGGAAAAAATCAAACGCCAGCAAGGCATGGACATCACGATTGTGACGACCGCCGGCAAAAATGATCTGGCACTCGACCTGTTGAAACTGATGGGTTTTCCGTTTGCAGAAAAATAATTTGTTATGGCCAAGAAAGCATGGATTGAGCGGAACAACCGCAAAAAAGAAACGGTGAAGAAATACGCCGCGCTGCGCGCCGAATTGAAGGCGAAACGCGACTACGCTGGTCTGGCGAAGTTGCCGCGCGACGCCAGCCCGACGCGCGTGGTGAATCGCTGCGCGTTCAGCGGTCGTCGCCGTGGTTATTGGCGCAAGTTTGGTGTTTCGCGTTTGACGTTCCGCGAGGCGGCGTTGAATGGATTAATTCCCGGCGTGACGAAGGCGAGTTGGTAAAAATTTGTTCGTGCTGGCTGTCGGTTTCGCAATCAAGCGGAAGCCGAAACGCAGGATGAAAGTTAAAAAGTAAATATGAGCGATCCGATTTCTGACATGTTGACGCGCATCCGCAACGCGGGTGCGGCGCAATTGCCCGTTGTGAAACTGCCGCATTCCCGCATCAAGGAAAGCGTGGCCAAGTTGCTGAAACAGCAGGGTTATGTCGCCGACGTTTCGGTTGAAGGCGATGTCAAGAAGACCATCACGATTGGCTTGAAATTTAACGGTAAGAAGAGCGTCATTGAAGGCCTCAAGCGCGTGAGCAAACCCGGTTTGCGCCGCTATGTCGGCGCGCTGGAAATTCCGCGCGTGCGTGGCGGACTCGGCGTGGCGATTGTCTCGACCTCGGAAGGTCTGTTGACCGACCAGCAGGCGCGCAAGAAAAACCTCGGCGGAGAATTGCTCTGCTACATCTGGTAATAATTTTATGTCTCGTATTGGAAAACAACCGATTGCCATTCCCGCCAAGGTCAAGGTGGATGTGAAAGGGCAAAAAGTTTCTGTCGAAGGACCGAAGGGCAAGCTCGCGTGGGAACTTCCCGCGCGCACGAGTCTCAAAGTTGAAGGCGATAAAATCGTTGTCAGCCGCGCCGGTGAAGACGCGCAGGCGAAGGCGTTGCACGGTTTGAGCCGCGCTCTCGTCAACAACATGGTCAAAGGCGTCGCTGAAGGTTTCGTCAAAAAACTGGAAATCCAGGGCGTCGGTTTCAAGGCTGCCGTCACGGGCAAGGTTGTCAACCTCTCGCTCGGCTATTCGCATCCGATCAATTACACCATTCCTGACCAGATCAAAGTTACGGTCGAGGAAAATACGAAGCTCACGATTGAAGGCCCGGACAAGATGATTGTCGGCAAGGTCGCTTCGGAAATCCGCGCTTACTATCCGCCGGAACCTTACAAGGGCAAAGGTGTCCGTTACGCCGGCGAACACGTCGTGCGCAAGGAAGGCAAGACAGTCCAATAACAATTTTAGTTCACGGCCTAATCCGTGAACCCACTGAGATGAGAACTGAAAAAAAATTAAAGTTGAAGCAGCTGCGCCACTGGCGCATTCGCAAAGTGGTTAGCGGCACGTCGGAACGTCCGCGCATGAGCGTCCGCTTCACGAACGAAAACATCCACGTCCAGTTCATTGACGATGTGGCTGGCAAGACGCTGGCCGCGACCTCGACGGTGGGCAAGGGCGAGGCGAAAGCATTGTCCGCCAACGTGGACGGCGCGAAAAAAGTTGGCACAATCGCGGCGAAGGCGGCGATTGACAAGGGCATCTCGGCGGTCGTTTTCGACCGTGGTGGCACGCGTTATCATGGCAAGATCAAGGCGCTGGCCGATGCCGCGCGCGAAGCGGGATTGAAATTTTAACCTGAACCGGAGAATTTATTGTGGCTGAAAACGAAAACATTCCAGAAGTTCCCGCCGCCGCTCCCGAAGCGGTGAAACCGCCCTCTGAATCCCGCGTTGGACGCGGTGGGTTTGGCGGACGTGGCGGTCAGGGCGGACGTGGCGGTGGCCGTGGCCGTCGCCCGTCAGATGTCGGTGAAAATGCTTTTGCTAAAGGTGGCGAAGAGATGGTCGAGAAAGTGGTTTTCATCAACCGCTCATCTAAAGTTGTCAAGGGTGGACGCCGCTTCAAGTTCAGCGCGCTTGTCGTCGTTGGCGACAAGAAGGGCAAAGTCGGCATCGCGCTCGGCAAGGCGGCGGAAGTCGCGGACGCCATCAAGCGTGGCGGCGAACTCGCCCGTAGCAAAATGGTTTCGGTCTCGTTGAAAGACGTGACCATTCCGCACGAAGTTTATTCCTGCTACGGCGGCGCGAAAATTTTGCTGCGCCCGGCCTCGCCCGGAACTGGCATTATCGCCGGCAAGACGGTTCGTTCCGTTTTGGAATCTGCCGGCATCAAGGACATTTTGACAAAATCACTTGGCTCGAAAAACGCCGCAAACGTCGTGAAAGCGACCTTGAATGGTCTGTTGAGCCTTCGCACCCGCGAGCAGATTTATACCTCGCGCGGTTTGGAAATCAAAAAAATTTCCACCCCGAAAGCGCCCGAAGCGATTGCCGCCTGATAAATAATTTTTATGCGACTGCACAATCTTAAACCCCGTCCCGGCGCGAAGCACCGCACCAAGCGGCTCGGCCAAGGCGAATCTAGCGGCCACGGCAAAACGGCCGGTCGTGGTGGCAAAGGCCAGACCGCGCGTTCCGGCAGCTCCATCCGTATCGGTTTCGAAGGCGGCCAGATGCCGCTCATTCGCCGCATCCCCAAGCGCGGTTTCAACAACGCCCGCTTCACGACGGCTTACAGTCCGGTGAATGTCGGCGACTTGAACCAGTTTGAAGACGGCGCACGCGTGGATGAAACCGCTTTGCGTTCCGTTGGTCTGGCCAATGGCCCGAAGCTCGGCGTGAAAATTCTTGGCTCCGGCGAACTCACCAAAAAACTGGTCGTGGTCGTCAGCGCCATCAGTGCCTCGGCGAAAACGAAGATCGAAGCCAAGGGCGGCTCGGTGGAACTCATCGCCAAAAAATCTGCGGCTCCGGCCAAGAAATAATCCGGCTGACGAATGTTCCGTTCGATTTACAATACACTCCTGAATTGCTTCAAGATTCCGGAACTGAAATCCCGGATTTTCTTCACGCTCGGCATTCTGGCGGTCGCCCGTCTGCTGGCTTATGTGCGCGTTCCTGGTTTGAACGGCACTGCCTTGTCTCATTTTTTTGCGACCAAGGGCGATGGCGGTTTGTTGGGGATGTATAACACGTTCGCTGGCGGTGCCTATGGAAATTGTGCCATCGGTTCACTGGGCATCATGCCCTATATCAGCGCGACCATCATCATCCAGTTGCTTACGGCCGTTGTGCCGCGCTTGAGCAAGCTGGCGCGTGAAGAAGGTGGCCGCACCCAGATTATCAAATACGGGCGCTACCTCACGGTGTTGTTGTGCATCGGGCAGGGAATTTACTTTGCGAAGAGTTGGCTGCATCCCGAATCTATGTTTTCAGGTCTGGGCGACAAGCTGGTGCTGATTGACAACCATTTTGCCTATTACTTCGTGGCCGTGACGGTCATGACCGCCGGCACGATGGTATTGATGTGGATGGGCGAGCAAATCACGGAACGTGGCATCGGCAATGGTGTGTCGCTGATAATTACGATTGGTATTTTGTCACGGTTGCCGCGCGCGGTGCGGGCGTTGATTGATATGTTTCATCCGGCGGGCGGAGTTGAATCTAATTATCATATAGAAACTACAGGCGTGATGCTTTTGGCTCTGTTGATTCTTGTGGTGGGCGGCGTCATCGCCATCACGCAGGCGCAGCGGAAAATTCCGGTGCAATACGCCCAGCGCGCGGTTGGACGCAAAATGTATGCGGGCGGAACGTCCTTTATGCCGCTGCGTGTAAACTACGCGGGGGTGATGCCAATTATTTTTGCGTCGTCCATTTTGATGTTTCCACAGCCGGTCTGTTCTTGGATTGCCACCACATTCACCAAGACACCCTTCATCGCCGAGAACTTTCGCGCCTTGGCGTTGTCATTGAATCCCGGCTCCTGGCTTTATATGGTGATTTACGCGGTGATGATTTTATTCTTTTCGTATTTCTGGGTGGCGACGCAGTTCAATGAAATCCAGATCGCCGACGACCTGAAGAAAAACGGCGGCTACATTCCCGGCGTGCGTCCGGGTCAGGGCACGAGCGATTATCTGCATCACGCCATGAGCCGCATCACTTTGGCGGGCGCAATTTTTCTGACGATTATCGCCACCATTCCGATTATTTTGGGCAAGCAATTGCAGATTCCGCCGGATGTGAGCAGTTTTTTTGGCGGCACGAGTGTTTTGATTTCGGTCGGCGTTTTGCTCGACACAATGCGCCAGGTGGAATCGCATTTGATGATGCGGCACTACGACGGATTCCTGAAAAAAGGCAAAATTCGCGGCCGTTTCTAAAATTTTGTGGCCGGAATAAAGCTCAAGTCAGCGGACGATTTGAAATGGATGCGTCCGGCTTGTCTGGTGGCGGGAAAAGTTTTGGACGAGATTGCGGCGTTTATCCAGCCCGGCGTGACGACGCGACAGATTGACAATTTTGCGGCGGAACGGATTCGGAGTTACGATGCGAAAAGCGCGTTTCTCGGCTATCGAAAATTTCCGTGCCACACTTGTTTGTCGGTGAACGACGAAGTGGTGCATGGCATCGCGTCGGATCGCGAGTTGAAATTTGGCGACATCGTCAGCATTGATGTCGGCGTGAGTCACAAGGGTTTTATCGGGGACACGGCGCGGACGGTGGCGGTGGGCGGCTGCGGCGTCGCGGCGCAACGGTTGCTGGACGTGACGGAGCAGTCGCTCTACTTGGGCATCGCGCAGGCGAAGCCGGGTAATCGCGTGCTGGATATTTCGCTGGCGGTTCAGCGGTATGTCGAGCAAAACGGATTTAGCGTGGTGCGCGAATTTGTCGGTCACGGAGTCGGGCGCACGATGCACGAAGAGCCGCAGGTGCCGAATTTTGACGAGGGTAAGAAAAACTCGCCGAAGTTGAAGCCGGGCATGACGATCGCAATCGAACCGATGGTGAACATTGGTCGCGCGGACGTAAAAATACTGAAAGACGGCTGGACAGTAGTGACGCAAGATGGTTCACTATCTGCCCATTTTGAGCATACCGTTTTGATAACAGACGGTGAGCCGGAGATTTTGACATGGGCGAAGATGCGTTCCGCGTTGAAGCCCGCGTGATTGCAGCGCTGCCGAACGGCACGTTTTGCGCGGAGTTGAAAAACGGCCATCGCCTGACGGCGTTTGTGAGCCGGCGCGATGAGAAGATTTTTGCCGGCTTGAAGGCCGGCGACGAAGTGAAGTTGAAATTGACGCCTTACGACTTGAGCGTGGGGCAGATAATGGTTGAAACAAAAATAATTTAAGCATGAAAGTCAGAGCGTCAGTTAAAAAATTGTGTGAGCATTGCAAAATCGTGAAGCGCCGCGGCGTGATCCGCGTCATCTGCACGAACAAACGCCACAAACAACGTCAAGGTTAATTAAAAATTTATGGCACGCATCATTGGTGTAGAAATTCCGCCCGGCAAGCGCATTGATATCGCGCTCCGATACATTTACGGCATCGGCCCCGTCAACGCGAAGGTCATTCTCGAACGCGCGAACATTGACCCGTCCATCCGCGCGAAGGATTTGACCGAGGCGCAGCTCTCGCAGATCGTGCACGCGATCCAAGAGGGCAAATATGTCATCGAAGGCGATTTGCGCCGCGAACTCGGCATGAACCTCAAACGTCTGCAGGGCATCAAGTGCTATCGTGGCATCCGCCACATGCGCAGCCTGCCCGTCCGCGGCCAGCGCACGCAGACCAACGCCCGCACGCGCAAAGGTCCGCGCAAGACGGTCGGTGTTCAACGCAATCCGACGGCCAAAGCTGGTATCCATTAATAACTAAATTTTGATATGTCCGAAGAAAAGAAAAAACCAGCCGCGCCGAAGAAGGAAAAAGAATTGAAGCCTGTTGCTGCCGCCGACGCCACTGCGCCGGCTGCGAAGCCGGCGAAGAAAGCCGCGCCCGCCGCCGAAGTTGCGGCTGCACCCCCTGAACCGGTCGCGATTGCCGTGCCGACGGCTGCCGATTTGCTTGGTGAAGATCCGAACGCCAAGAAGGTCGTCAAGGCCAAGCATGCGAAGAACATCTCCACGGGCATTGCGAACATTCTCGCAACGTTCAACAACACGCAAGTCACCATCACCGATATGCAGGGCAACCTCATCGGCTGGTCTGCCGCCGGTCGCGTTGGCTTCAAAGGCTCGCGCAAAAGCTCGGCTTACGCCGCGCAGATGGTCGCGCAGGACGCCGCCCGCCAAGCGATGGCGCACGGCATGAAGGAAGTTGAAATTCGCGTGAAGGGTCCCGGCTCCGGTCGTGAATCTGCCATCCGCGCGCTGCAAGCCATCGGCTTGGAAATTTCCACGATCAAAGACGTGACGCCCGTTCCGCACAACGGTTGCCGCCCGCGCAAGAAACGCCGCGTGTAAAAAAACTTTTCACTCATCACTCGTAACTAATTTTATGGCTCGTTATACAGGTCCCCGCGTCCGCATCAGCCGCCGTTTCGGTATTCCGATTTTCGGCCCGACGAAATATCTTGAACGCCGCAACTATGGTCCCGGCGTCCACGGCCCGAAGTCGCGCCGCAAAACCACCGAATATGGTGAAGGTCTCAATGAGAAGCAGAAGCTCCGTTATTACTACGGCCTGATGGAGAAGCAATTTCGCGGCGTCTATGAAAAAGCGAAAAATCGCCGTGGCGTCACGGGCGAAACGATGCTGCAAATTCTCGAAACCCGTTTGGACAACGTCGTGTTCCACCTTGGTTTCGGCAACACCCGCGCTGCGGCGCGCCAGATGGTGAATCACGGTCACATCACCGTCAACGGTCGCAAGGCGGCCATCGCGTCCTTCGCTTTGAAAGTGAACGACGTCATCGTGGTCAAGAACCACAACGTGTCGCGCCAGCTCGCGACGAAGAATTTGGAAGTTTCCGCGAGCCGCGCGGTGCCGGATTGGTTGTCTTTGGACAAAGAAGGTTTCAAAGGCACGGTCATGCGCATCCCGACTCGTGACGAAATCCAACCGATCGCCAACGAGCAGGCCGTCGTCGAATTTTATTCCCGCTAACCAGTAAACCAAAAAGACAATTACACGGGCGGTTCCGGCCGGGAATAAATTGAGCCGGACTCGCCAGATTAAAATTGTCGAAAGGAAAATATGCCAGTTCGTTTAGGACGTTTCGAAATGCCCAAGCGGTTGCAGAAGGATGAAGCCTCTGCCACCGAAACCTACGCCAAGTTTGTCGCCGACCCGTTTGAAACCGGTTACGGCCACACCATCGGCAACTCGCTTCGCCGCGTGTTGCTCTCCTCGCTCGAAGGCGCGGCCATCACCTCCGTAAAAGTGGACGGCGCGCAGCATGAATTTGCCGTGATCGAAGGCGTTGCCGAAGACGTCACCGACATCGTTTTGAATTTGAA
>PLHK01000112.1 GCA_003139955.1 Limisphaerales bacterium | reverse complement strand
TCCAAACTTTTTCCCACGACGTGAGATCCGTCGCGCAGCTCAATGGTTAAGCGGTAATTACTTTCATTCGTGGCGGTGACCGTGGCTTGGTTCTCCGGGTTGGTTTGAGCCGATCCCTTCTGGTCGGATTTGATGATGGTGGGCCATGACGCGTAGCCAACGGCGGTGAGCAGTAAGGCGATAACGGCAATGGCGGCGATGGTCTTTTTATTCATAAGCTTGGATTTTTCTTCTTCAGGTGATGATGGTTTGGGCGGGCTCGCCACGATGGTCTCCACTTGAGTTTTCAACTCGCTGGCCTGCTGGTAGCGGAGTTCGGGCTTCTTTTCCAGCGCCCGCAAAACGATTTCATCCAGCCGCACGTCGATCTGCACCTTGCTGGACGGCGGTGCTAATTTGCCGGCCGGCAACTCGCCCGTAAGCATCTGATAAAATACTACCCCCAGCGCATAGATGTCCGCGCGATGATCCACCTCGCTAGGCGAGCTGATCTGTTCGGGAGCCATGTATTGCGGGGTGCCCAGCACGCTGCCGGTCTCGGTTAGATCACCAAGTTCCTTGGACGCCTTGGTTGCTGTCTCTTCTGGCTCCTGCCCGACGATTTTTGCCACCCCGAAGTCAGCGATTTTTACCTCACCGTCCTTGCTCAAAATAATATTCTCGGGCTTGATGTCGCGATGTACAATGCCCCGGTCGTGGGCGTATTGGAGGGCGTCGCAGATCTGCGGCACAATGGACAGCGCCTCCTTCGGCGTGAGGCGGCTGTGATTGAGCAGTTGTCGCAGGTTGACGCCATCCACATATTCCATCAGGAAATAGAACAAGCCGTCGGTCTGGCCGAATTCGTAGAGCGTGACGATGTGCGGGTGATTGAGCTTGGCCAAGGCCCGGACTTCGCGGGTGAACCGCTCGGCGAAGCCCGGACCGCTGGCAACCTGGGGTGGCAGAATTTTCAACGCGACGGCCCGGTCGAGTTGTTTCTGCCGCGCTTTGTAGACCGCCCCCATGCCTCCTTGGCCGATAAGTTCCAGGATTTCTAGCTGCGGAAAGTGTTTTGCCAGTTCCGTGATCGTGGGCGGGATGAAGCGCGGCTTTTTTTCATCGGCCGAATGGGGTTCGGTGCCGGTGTTGAACCCGGCCCGGATAAGACACTCTGGACACAATCCCAGCGGCGTTTCGGGCGCGAGAATTTTTAGGCAAACGGGGCAGATGGGCTTGGTGTCCATGTTATGCTTCCACCCTGTATTTAGGAAATTATCGCCCAAGGTTGCAAAATAATTAAATAATTTCCCGCGACGGCTTAAAAGTCACCCGTTTTTCCCCAGCACCTCAAAGAGATGCCGCAACTCTTCGTCAATTTCACCCGGTTCAGAAACCGTTTGGGCGATCTCGTCCCGCAATAATTTCCGGTAACGCTGACGCAACCGGTGCACCGCTGATTTCAAGGCGCTTTCGCTCAGGCAAAGCTTTCCGGCAAGCTTCGCGTAAGGGAGCGATGTGCGGTCACCGACAAGGCATGGATTCAGTTCGGTAAATAACGCCCCGTTCCCTTCACCGTCATATTCCTTCCGAAGTCGTTTGAGCACTTCGTCCAGCAGAGTCAACACCCAGCGCCGTTCAAAGCTTTGTTCGGGTGTAATTTGATCCGCCGGTTCATGGCTCAAGCGCGCCTCCGCAGTATCGAATTGTAATGAAAACAATGGTTCGCCACCGCCGCGTTTCTGGCTGCGCATTTTGTCCCATTCGTCCGCAAGAAACCGTTTCATGGCGGTGAGCAGAAACGAACGGAACCGTCCTTTTTCGCGGTCGGCCGTGCGCACCCAGTTCTTCTCCATCAATCGTGTGAAGAATGCCTGGGTCAGATCCTGGGCATCGTGGGTGGAATGGCCGCGGTGGCGGACGTAAGCATAAAGCGGATACCAGTAAGTTTGACAGAGCTGGCTCAGAGCATCGCGGGCGCTGGTGGTATCACTATGGCCAGCGGACAAGACCACCGACCAATGCGTGCTGAGGAAAGCGGGATGACGCACAATCCCTTCCGCCGCAGGCGAAGATGATGAATGTGTCTCAACTTCCGTGGTGTTCACTCAAGCTAAAGCCTAGTGCCTAGCCAGCAAACTGCAAGCCTTTGAAGGAAGGCCGATATTTTTCGCAGGGTTTTTAGTCATTATCTTCTGGTTACGGACTTCACCCCATAGACGCAAACGGGCCGGGGATTTAGAGTCGCCAGCAGACAAACAAAAAATTATGAAAACAAAAATAACGATCCTGATCATTCTTTGCAGCGCGCCACTTCTGGCTTGGACACAGATACAGCCCGGCGGCAGACCACCCGTGGTCACCCCAGCTAATCCGCCATTAAATGCCGCCGGTCGGCCGCCGGCGGGCACCCCGGCCAATCCACCAGTCGGCGCACCCGCTAATCCCCCCAACAACGGCTACAACAATAACAACGGCATGATCCCGCCGGGCAACGGCAATGGCAACATTATCCAAGGAACTCCGCCCAATAATGGCTACAACAATAATAACGGCATGATTCCGCCCGCCCCTACCAACAACATCCAGCCTGATGCCGCGAGCCTCAACAACACCGCCCCCGGCAACATCCCTTGGCATGGTTCGGGGGATTTTTACAACAAAAATAACAGTGGCTCGTGGCACGGTTCGGGGGATCTCCCCACGAACGGATGGCATGGTTCGGGCAATTTCAATGATAACGGAAACAACAATCCAAGTTTCAACAATGGCGGAATCACCAATCGTTGAGTTTCTACAAAGATGCCGCGCCTGAGTATGCGCTTCCGGTTACGGCCCGGCTGGTGATCGGCAGGCGATGATTTCCCTGATCCGGTCGGCAGTCGGGCCGGGCGTCACGATCTTCGTCAATTCGCCTGCGGGCAATTTGTTTCCTGAATCCTTGGCCGGCGTTCAATGTGGCAGAATATTGGCGTCTTTTTCCTCGACGAAGCGGAGGCCGTGGATGCGGCGCTTGCCGATGATCAAGATCGCGAATGCTCCATTACAAACCTGTAATGCGCCTTTACAGGTAAGGAATGCTCCATCTCTAACTTGAAATGCGGCTTTCCATGTTAGGAAAACGACCAAGCAGGTAAGGAAAACGACGGCGAACCGATCAATATGCGTGAAATTCACGCATCTGTGTCCTCTCTCCCCGGGGAGAGGCTGGTCGCAACGCGACGATGGACATTAGCCAGCTACGAAGTGGCTGACCCAAGGTAGCTTCTCGCTCGTCCGGCTCGGACCAACCCTGGGCTGAATGATTTCAATCCTACAGGATTGGCAAATGGCTTGTCGCGCCGTAGCGCAGCGCAGGCGGATGGCCGGCGGCAAAGACCAGCACGCCGCAAGGGGCTGGGGAATGGCGGGGCAATGAATCTTGGTGCTAAAGTCTAGGGTTATCAACAAGGTGACTGTCCGGGTTCTGTGGCTTTGGCTTATTATTCAACTCGGCAATAACTTTTGCTCCGTCTTCACCTAGTCCTTCAAGCAATCCTAAAATATTATCAAATCCTCTATAGCGAGGATTCAGCGCTCGAATCTTTTCAGCTATAGCGGGAGTGCTAGGGGCGAGGTAAGTGAGAGCATACAATGAGCCACCGGATGATTTATCCGCTTCAATAATTTCTTTCGCAATTGATTGTGAAAGTGGCGTCCCGTCAGCATGAATTAGAGCAAAGTGAGTCCTTTCTTTGCCAATCATATAATAAATAACCCAAATATAACCTGCATTATGGCCAAGAATCTCCGCATATTCCAATTCCGCATTATTAATAGCGTTATAATTAGCACATTGCCCAGCAAGCTCTGCTGCCTCAGTAACTGAGACAATTACATGGCTACGCTGTAGTTCTGCAATAACTTTTTCTGAATCAAAAAGAATAATGGCATCGTCGCCACTCTCCTTTTCTTGCTGAATGCTTGTATCGGTAAAGCCTGATATGGAAATGAAATAGCCAGCCACGGGGCGCGGCGAATGTTTTTGTTGCTCTCGTGTGAGAACGCCTAGAAACTTATTTAGCTCTGAACCTCCCATTTTATCGGCGTGGGCTTTGCATTCACCAACGACGCGCCTAGGTTCGCACCGATGCTGTCCTTGAACGTCAATCTCTCTACCTGATGAAGGGACATTGAGCTCTAGATTGTCATAACCGAGACTAAAGAATAGATCTTTTACCAACCTTGTAAAAAGATCACCTCGTTGGTTATTTGTAGAACCAAGAAGTCGAATTGATGATGGATTATTCATAAACTGAAGCATCGTTGTTCGAGGATGTTTAGCGCCTTATAAAAGTGACTTTTAGAGACGCCTCCAAATATTCACTTTGTCGCCTTCGCACCCTGCGTGGCGGCGACGAGTTGCCCCAGCAGTTCGGAGTTGCGCGGGATGAGCGTGATGTTCGCNNCGAGATTTTTTTCAACGCCAGTCCCACGATCTGCGGGCGCATGGCGGCGGCTTTGGCGAACTCGATGGCGGCCTGTTGTTCCGCCGTGCTGGTGATGATGTTCACCTGGTTGGTGCCGTCCTGCTTGATGGCGGAGGTGACCTGCCGCAGCCGGTTCACAACTTTTTCCTCGATCTGCTTGATCATGCCGGCGTCGCGGAAATGCACCTTGCGGATATAGACGGAGCCGAGGCTGTAACCCCACGCCTGCGATTGCGGCGAAACTTCGTTGCGCACGGTCTGGCTCATGGGATGGCGGTTCTGCAGCATGTCGGCGAGCTTCATGTTGCTCAGGCAGCGGACGGTGGAGTTGCCCACGTTGGCGGCGAGCGAGCCGCGCGGGTCGGCGTTCTTGAACAGGTAGGACAC
>PLHK01000157.1 GCA_003139955.1 Limisphaerales bacterium | reverse complement strand
CCCGAAAAAGTGAAGTCACGTCATAATGCTCTCCACGGGGTGTTAGGAAACGACTACACCAATTACACAATCTCGTTCGCCCCTTTATGATGAAAATTAACAAATTGCCGGAGCCAAACACCGTTGGCGCTGAACAAGCTAATAATCATCACATGAAAACCAGAATGTTTTCTCCAAAACCCGGCATAATGTGGCGGCCAGTTTTACTGGGCATCGTTCCGCTCCTTTTTTTGGCGACCAGCAATGATTGTCTGGCTGACCCGAGTGAAACCAATGTAATCCATGTCCGATACAAGGAATTAGCGACCAGCAGTAATATGTTTCCTGACCCGATTGACTTAAAAGGCGCTAATACTAATTTGGATCAAGAAATTACCGCTTCAGAGAATGCTTTAATTAGTGGTGAGATTTCCGATAATGACTTGGAGGAGCTTGATCAAAATGCAGCGAGCAAGCGTCAACAGGTCATTCAGGCTTTAATCAAGATATTGGACGCCCCCGACCGAATTTCTAATTATGATCAAAAATGCTGCGCGGCTGCTTATTTGGGGAAACTGCGGGCCACAGAAGCGGCTGGAAGTCTGGCGGATCATATTTCGATCAGAAGTAAAGTAGACGGGTTTCATGATGACCCGAATGGGCCTCAATCTGCGATGGATGCCCTAATTGAAATCGGCGAACCGGCGATTCCGTATTTGATAAAAAACATACTCGAGAGTAACGATGATTTGGTAGTCAATTTTTCAATGAGTGCGCTCCTTAAAATCGAAGGCGATGATGACATTGTTCAATTGCGATTGAGGAAAGCGATGGAATCCCAGACAGATGAAAAAAAGAAGGCAAGAGTGCAATGGATTTTAAATCTGCTCGTGTCACACACACGCTGGCCACTTGGAAGCATGCCCCTTGTGAAATAATCTTTGCATAAATCTTATTTGCTCAATGTCAAACAACCAGCTTAATAAAACGCCATGAGAATTATCCCATCCACAAGACACGAATGGTTTAATTTGGTTTTGTTTCCATTTAAGGCGTATGTGGTTCTTGCTTTTCCATTCTACTTTGTGTTTCGGGCACTTTATCCGCATGGCACAGATGCCACTTTTGATGATATCGTCGTGCCATTCGCATTTTGTTTGTTGGCGCTTTTAATCGGTTCACTGATTCAGTTGATAGTCAGCGGTTGGGAGTATGCCTTCAGTTCATTTCTTTTCGTTGTCGTGCCCATTGTGCTATTTTTGGCTTCGCGTCTTTTATGATGATACTGATTTGTCGCCGGCACCAACCGCCGTTGCCGCATTTCGCAACAAAAATCAAATGACCATTGAAACCCTGCTCACGCCGTCCGATCTGCCCGCGCTCGCCCGGCGCGATTTGCGCGGCACGGCGTGCGTGGTGTTCGACATTCTGCGCGCGACCAGCACCTTCGTCACCGCGCTACACCACGGCGCCAAGGAAATCATCCCCGTCAGCGAAATCGCCGAGGCCGTCGCCCGCCGCACCGCGCAGCCGGAAGTTTTGCTCGCCGGCGAACGCGACGGCGTGAAGATCCGCGCGGCGCAGGCGGGCGGCATTGATTTTGATTTCGGCAATTCCCCGCGCGAGTTCACGCCGGAACGCGTGCGCGGACAAATCATCGTCAGCACCACGACCAACGGCACGCGCGCGCTGCGGGCGTGCGCCCCGGCCAAAACGGTTCTGGCCGCGTCGTTCCTGAACCTCACCGCCACGGCGGATTTTCTGCGCGGGGAAAAGGCCGTCCTCCTCGTGTGCGCCGGCACGGGCGAGAACCCGGCGGCGGAAGACATCCTCGCAGCGGGCGCGCTGGTGGATTTGCTTGCCTCCGGCAAGGCCACGCACGTCCACAAATCCAGCACCTCAACGGCCGCCCGCACGGCTTATGTGCAAGCCATGTTGACGCATCTGGAAAAAAGTCTCGGCGCGTCCGAAAACGGCCGACGGCTGCTCGCGATTCCCGAACTGCGCGAGGACGTGGCATTCTGCGCGCAGCGCGATGTCTGCAATCTGGTGGCGCGGATGGACGCACACGGACGTTTGCAACGCGCCTGATTTGTCCTAACCTGTCCGCATGGCTTGGTTCACTGACCGACATTTCTTCCTGCTCGCCGTCGCGTTCTACGGCTTGAGCACGCTTTACTCCGTCTTTCTCTGGCGCAAAGGTTTTCGCCGGGACGAATGGGTGAACTATTTTCTGCTCGCCGCCGGTGTCGCGCTGCACACGCTGGCCATGACCGAACGCGGCCTCACGCTGCACAGCTGCCCGGTCAACAATCTCTACGAAGCGACGACATTTCTGCTCTGGGCGCTCGGCCTCGCGTGCCTGATCTATTCGCTGCTGCCGCGTTTCAAATTTCTGGCGGCCTTCACGGCGCCGGTCCTGTTCACGGTCGGGATTTTTGCGCTGATGCCGTCGCTCGACCCGCCGCACGGGCCGAAGCCGGATTTTTCCAACTGGCTGCGCAGCCTGCACGCGGCGACGATCCTGCAATCCTACGGCGCGTTCGGCCTCGCGGCGGTCGCGGCGGGAATGTTTTTGATGCAGCAGCATGACTTAAAATTCCACAAGCTCCGCGCGCTGCTCTCGCTGCTGCCGTCCATCCAGCGGCTCGAACTCATCACGCTGCGGCTCACGCTGGTGGGATTCGTGTTATTCACCACCGGCCTGGTAACCGGCGCGCAACTGCCGCGACCCGCCGGCGACGCCTATCTGGCCGATCCGAAAGTCCTTTGGTCGGCGCTGCTGTGGCTCGTCTATCTGGAACTGATCGTGGCGCGGCTGTTTTTTGGCCGCTCCACGCGGCGGTTCACCCTCGGCGTCGCCATCACGTTCGTGTTTTTGCTGCTGACGTTCGGCATCACCAATCATTTTTCCGGCCTGCACAATCCATGAACGTCGTCGTCATCGGTCTGAGCCACCGCTCGTCACCCGTCGAACTGCGCGAACGCTTCGCCTTTGCCGACGAAAAAATCCCCGGTGCGCTCGCGGCCTTGCGCGAATCCGGGATTGCCAGCGAAGCCGCCATCCTTTCGACCTGCAACCGCGTGGAAATTTATACCGCAACCCCGCTGGCACCGGAAACCGCGTTCGCGGAATTAAAAAAATTTCTGGTCGCGCAGCACGCCTTTGAGGGCGCGCTCGGGGCCGAACTTTATGCCCTCGCCGAGCCGCACAGCCTGCAGCACCTTTTCAAGGTCGCCAGCGGACTCGATTCGATGGTCATCGGCGAAACGGAAATCTTCGGCCAGCTCAAGGACGCCTACGAACTCGCGCGCGCGCACCAGCACACCGGCGCGCGGCTGAACAAGGCGTTCCAGCGCGCGTTCAACACGGCCAAGCACATCCGCACCGCGACGAACATCCAGCGCGGCAGCGTGTCCGTGATGTCCGCCGCCGTGGAACTCGCGGAGAAGATCTTCAGCTCGCTCGCCGAGCACGAAGTCCTGGTCATCGGCGCGGGCGAGACGAGCGAGAAGACCGCGCGCGCGCTGCAATCGCGCGGCGTCAAAAAAATCACGGTCACGAACCGCTCGCCGGAACGCGCCGCCGCGCTCGCCGCCGCCCTCGGCGGCCGCGCCGTGCCGTTTGAGAACTGGCCGGAAGAATTCGAGCGCGTGGACATCGCCATCAGCAGCACCGCCGCGCCGCAGCATATTTTGGATCGCGCGAAGCTGGAACCGTTGATGAAGCGGCGCAGGAACCGTCCGCTGTTGCTGATCGACATCGCCGTGCCGCGCGACATCGACCCCGCCGTCAACGCGCTCGACAACGTCTATCTCTACAACGTGGACGACCTGCAAAGCATCGCCGACGATTATCTGAAGCTGCGGAAAGAGGAAATCGCGCGCTGCGAAAAAATCATCGCGGAGAAAGTGGCGGCGCTGCTGGCGGCAAATCAATTTTCAACCACGGATGGGCACGGATGAACGCAGTGGCCAGGACGACCCAAGCGAACTAGGAGAATCACAAAAAATAACCCGTTTCCGACTCTTGACAATTTTTGACATTTAAAACAGCATAAAACCATGAAATCGAAAACCATTTTAGCAACCATAGTTTCAGGTTTATTATTGCTGCTCATGCAGTGCAGCGCGAGTGCGGCGGATCATCCTTATTATCTGCATGCCCTGTCCGACCTGCGCGCGGCCCGGTGGATGATCGAGCATCGTCCCGGCGACTGGCAAAAGACGGATGATGAGGTTGCCGCGGTCAAAGAGATTGATGCGGCCATCAATGAGATAAAAAAAGCCTCCATTGATGACGGAAAAGACCTCAACGACCATCCGAAAGTGGATGAAATACCCGATCATATAGGGCGGCTGCACGCGGCGGTGGATTTTCTAAAAAAGGCCCGCAAAGATGTGAACCAGGAGGAAGACAATGTTTTTGCCGACGGACTGAAAGACCGGTCATTGAGACACATCTCTGAAGCGATCAAGTCCACTAAAAAAGCCATCCACGCCTAGACCGGGCATAAGGAGCCAAGGCGGGCCTCAGGCCGGGATGAGGCCGTGATGTTTTTCAGCGCCGTTGAAATATTGGCGCAGCCTGATGACCGTGAATAGCCGGATGTAGCGGCGAAAGATGGCCCGGCGCCATACTGTGACGCCAGAAAAACAACCGGATACGAAAGCCACTTTGACGGGAGGGAAAACCCTCTGGCTGGCGTGCCTGTTTGGTCTGGCCTTTTATGCCACCGCCTCCGGGCAAACTCTTCAATTGGTGCGGCCCAGCCAGACGGACCCGAATATCACCCAGTTCGACAACTACCATTACATTTATCTCAACACGAATGTGACGGCGCGACCGCAGTTGTTCGTCTTTCTGCCCGGCACCGGCGGTGCGCCGTCCGGCTATCAAGACGTGTTGAAGACCGCCGCCAACTTGGGATTTCGCGCCATCGGGCTGATGTATGATGATCCGGTGACCATGAACAGCCTGTGCGGCGACGCCACCAACGCGAACGCCTACGAACTGGCCCGGCTGGCGGTGATCAACGGCGGCACGAATGCTTTCAACGACGGCGGCACCGCAACTTCCATCAGCATCACCAGCACGGATTCCATCACCAACCGGCTGGTGAAATTACTGCTCTATCTGGCGACCAACAATCCGTCGCAAAACTGGAGCCAGTATCTCTCCGTATCCGCCGGTTTGAACTGGCCGCAAATCATCATCGCCGGCCACTCGCAGGGTGCGGGCCACGCCGGGTTGATCGGCAAAACCCAGCCCGTCGCGCGGTCGCTGATGTTTGCCGACACGGACTGGTGGACACCCAACGGCCAACTGCCCGGCCAGCCGGCGAACTGGATCACCAATCCGGGCGTGACCGCTCCCGAATATTTTTTTGGCTTCGTTCACACCAACGATCCGTTGATCCTTTACCCCGATGAAATTGCCGCTTGGGACGGCTACGGACTGCCGCAGTTTGGCAGCCCGTTGCTGGTCGAAAGCAACTCCGCGCCGTACGTCGGTTCGCATGAATTTACGACCGGCCTGACGCCGCAGGACGGCACCAATTACCACGGCGCGACCGTGGCGGACTCGGCCACGCCGCTGGCGGCGGATGGCACGCCCGCATATCAGCTGGTCTGGCAATTCATGATGATCGGCCCGCCGGAGTTGCCGCAGTTGCAGATCAGCCTGCAAACGCAAAACCAAGTTGTAGTCAGTTTTGGAACATTTACCAACTTCACTTATCAGGTGCAGACGACGACAAACTTGGAATCCTCCTGGATCAATGACGGCGCGCCGGTCGCCGGTGACGGGGCGACTAAAATCGCCACTTTCAACCTGGCCGGTCTGGCGGAATTTTTTCGCTGCACCGTGCAGTATTAAAAATCCACTTCAAAACTCGCGCGTGGCGAGGGGCGCGGCGAAGGCAAACGTCGCATTGCCGAGGCCGCGGCGCTGGGCGAGCAGAAAGCGGAGGCGCTAAATAGTCGAATCATTTTGGCGCTGGCGCGACGATCTTTAGTTCCTCTGGATTAAATGCCCGCAGATATTCGTGATAATCCACCCCATAGCGATCTAGTTCCGGCAGATATTTCGGAAGATAGCCGTCAAGCATAATGCGGTTGACCGTATCCTGGTCAATGAACGGATCGCCAAGGACGAGTGCTTGCACCCGACGCGGACTGATTTCCACGCAGAGGTTGCGTAAATCCATGACCCAGACAAAACGGGTAGCCTGTCCACCCACCGCCGGTTGCCGACCGTAAGGAGTGTCCATGAGCATGACGATGCCCGAGCGCGACGCCATCAGATCCTGCAAAACGTGCAGGAAGCCGCGCCATTGCTCGGTGGCGGCCAGTTGCCAGAGCGATTGCGCCAGCAACAGCGCGGCACTCATGTTCACAAGGTAGTTTTTCCTCGTCACAAGCCAGCTAGGAAACCGGTTCATAAACATAGCCACTGCTAGCAACGCGAGCGGCACGAGCAGATCAAGAAAGCGCGCTTCATATTGTTTGTAGGGATCAAGTTGCGCCGGCGCAAGCAGCGGCCACGCGCCCCAGAACAAAATGCCGGCACCCAGCAGAAAAATTCCAACGCGCGAGGTGATCCATGCGCGCAGTTTCGGCTGCCAGACACCCGCCAGCATCAACCCCAGCCACCCGGCTGTCCATGAAATCGTCCAGCCGGGCGAGAGGAGCACGCTGAAAAAGCCCGTCTTGAAACTGTTGGCGTTGCTGCCGGTGCAGGGATGCAGGATGCCGTCCATGGCGATGGGCACGGACAACAATAAAATTACCGCCGCGACCAGACAAACCACGCGCGGCCCGGTTGCCGCCTCGCTTTGGGCGCGGCGGAACGCAAGCCACGCCAGCACTGGGCCAAGAAACAACATGGATTCATAAGTGCGCAATAAGATCGCGGACGAAATGAGCAAGACAACTGCGGCGAAAAGCGTCAACGGCCGAACAAACAAAAGCACAAACACCACCGGCCAGAAAAAAGCGTGGGTGACAACATGTTCGCCGACAGCGACAAAGGCAGCGTTGAGATATCCTGAGCTACAGGCGAGGACGACGAGCCAGAAATGTGGCGGCGCGAGCCGGTGGCACAACCACATCGCCAGCGGCCAAGTGCAGAAGCAGCCAACGCCAAAGGCGAGCTGAAGTTTCCCCAGGTTAGTGACCCCCAGTTTGAGCGCAATAACGACAGGCAACTGATACAAATACGCCGCATGACCGCGGCTGAATAACATCTCGGTGAAGCCGCCGGCCTGGAGCACGCGCATAAAATAGTGAGTGCCATCGTCATAAAGACTGCGGGCGGTGACCACGGCGAACACAAGCGAAAGCAAAAAAACACCGACGGCAACAGCAGTGAAGTTAATGCACCTGATCCGGCACGGTTCGGATGAAGACTTGACGTTCAAACGGTTTATATCTGGGCTTTTGATGTCGGAATTTCAATAAGAAAAACGGCGCGAACTTTTGGTTCGCGCCGTTCCGCAGTTCCTCCAACTGGCGGTTCTTTGAGAATTACTTCTTGGATGGCTTCTTGGTCGGCACAGTCGCAATTGTCTGGAGGATGCGGCTGGCGATCTTGTAGGGGTCGCCCTGGGAGTTCGGACGGCGGTCTTCAAGGTAGCCCTTGTAACCGTTGTTGACAAAACTGTGCGGGACGCGGATGGACGCGCCACGGTTGGCCACGCCGTAGTTGAACTTGTCAATGGACTGGGTCTCATGCAGGCCGGTGAGGCGCAGATGATTGTCCGGACCATAGACGGCGATGTGTTCGTTCTTGTATTTGTCGAACGCGGCCATGAGCGCTTCGAAGTATTCCTTGCCGCCGACCGTGCGCATATATTCGGTGGAGAAGTTGGAGTGCATGCCGGAGCCGTTCCAATCCACGTCCTTGCCAAGTGGTTTGCAATGGAAGTTTACATCCACGCCGTATTTTTCGCAGAGGCGCATAAGCAGGTAGCGGGCAACCCACATCTGGTCGGCGGCACTTTTTGAGCCTTTGCCGAAAATCTGGAACTCCCACTGGCCTTTCGCCACTTCGGCGTTGATGCCTTCGTGGTTGATACCGGCGTCGAGGCAGAGGTCGAGGTGCTTCTCGGTTATTTCGCGCGCAATGTCACCCACAGAATCATAGCCGACCCCGGTGTAGTAAAGTCCTTGCGGATATGGATAACCTTCTTTCGGGAAACCGAGCGGCTTGCCGTCTTTGTAGAGAAAGTATTCCTGCTCGAAACCGAACCACGCGCCGGGGTCGTCAAGAATGGTCGCGCGGCCGTTGCTCGGATGCGGCGTCTTGCCGTCGGGCATCATGACTTCGCACATGACGAGCACGCCGTTTTTGCGGGTGGTGTCGGGATAAACGGCCACGGGCTTGAGCATGCAATCCGAGGTGCGGCCTTCGGCCTGCCGGGTCGAGCTGCCGTCAAAACCCCACATCGGAAGTTCTTCGAGCTTGGGGAAAGCCTTGAATTCTTTGATCTGCGTTTTGCCGCGAAGGTTGGCGACGGGTTCATAACCGTCCAGCCAGAGGTATTCTAATTTATATTTTGCCATGTGCGTGGTGTGTATTTTGATTTAGTTTTGTGATTCAACTCATGCGGGAGCATCAGTCAATCAACGGTGGAAAAGTTTGAGCAGGGACGATGCCAGCCGGCAAGAATTTTATGCAATCATACTAAAAAAACCAATTCATCAAAGCCTGCCAATGTGTTTGGCCGCGCAAAATAATTTTCAGCGCCCGCCCGCCATGCCTTCGCCGGGCCGAATTCCTGCTCGAATTTAATCAGCCTGAATAAAAAAATTCTTTTTTTGAAGCAAAGCCGCTTTGCTTCGCCCCCGGGATGGGTCATATTCACTACCCGGATGCTGAAGGTCAAAGACACATTGCGTGCGACCGTTCATTTAAGTTTTGATGGCCGGGTGGTCAAGGCTTACCACGGCGCGAACGCTTGCGAACGCTTCGACAACGAAGTGCGCGTGCTCCGGCATCTCGCAGCGCGCGGCTGCAATTTCGTGCCGCGCCTGCTGGAAGCCGACCGGGAAAAACTCCGCATCATCACCACCAACTGCGGCGGACGCGTGGAGCGTCTGGATGAAGAACGCACGCGGGAAATTTTTTCAGAGTTGGAAAAATTCGGCGTGCGCCACGACGACCCGGACGTGCGCAACGTGACGTATCGGTTTTCCGACGGGCGCTTTTGCCTGATTGATTTCGAGTTCGCCACGATTCTACCTGAGGTCAAACCGGCATGACTGCGCCCGCGTCCAAAAAAACTTCCGCGCTGAAATGGTCTGGCTGCTCCGACATCGGCAAGGTGCGAAAGAACAACGAAGATGCGTTTCTCGGCCTGCGGTTCGATGCGCACGAGGTTCACCGGCTCGGAAAATTCGGCGCGGCGGCGACAGAAAAACATGATTTCACCTTCGCCGTGTGCGACGGCATGGGCGGCGCNNATCGCCGTGGACAAGATCACCACCCTGCTGCCGCGCGCATTTCAAAATTCTGCGCGCGGTTTGGACGCCGGTTTCGCGGAAGTGCTGACGGAGCTTTACGCGCAGATTCACAGGGCGCTGGTTTATCTCGGCGCGTCGTATGACGAATGCCACGGGATGCAAACGACGATGAGCCTGAACTGGTTCACGCCGGGCTGGATGT
>PLHK01000088.1 GCA_003139955.1 Limisphaerales bacterium | reverse complement strand
TTGTCGGCCAGGGCCACGGGCGTTTCCTGGTGGAATTGCTGCAGCGGCATCCGGGCGTCCAATGCACCTGCCTGGATTCCAGCCGGCGCATGATCGAGGTCACCCGCCGCCGTCTGGCCGCGCTGGGGCTTGATGACGGACGGGTGGAATTCATCCACACCGATGTTCTGCTCTGGACGCCGCCCCGCGCGGCCTATGATCTGGTTGTCACGCAATTCGTGCTGGACTGTTTTCGTCCGGAGCAACTGGCCCGGGTGCTTCCGCTGCTGGCCGAGGCAGCGACACCGGAATCCCGCTGGTTGCTGGCAGATTTTCGGGAGCCGGCTTCCGGGTTGGCCAGGTGGCGCGCGCGGGCGATACTGGAAATGATGTATTTGTTTTTCCGCTGGGCCGCAGCCCTGCCCGCTTCGGAATTGACCGCCCCTGACGCCATGCTGTCGCGGTGCGGGTTCCAATTGCGGGAACGCCGGACCTTCGACTGGGGTTTGTTGCACAGCGATTTGTGGGTTGGGTGCAACACCGTCCAGTCGGGCACAAGCGAAGTCTGCTTTAAGTGACAAGGGGTGAACACCCCATGGCGCCCGCCTGGATTTTATGTTCAAATTTGATTTGTTCGCGGGAGGAAGACCCTCTGGCGAACCAAGGCGAATATGATTTGTCAAGGATCCGGGAGATGATCACCTTAAAGGACATTCTCAAGGCCCGCATTTTGATTGTGGACACCCAGCCGGAAGGCATTACCGAGCTGGAGGCAATGATGCATGACGCCGGTTACACGGCTGTCTCGTCCACCCCGAATCCCCAGGAGGTTTGCGAACTGCACAGGGACAACCGTTATTCCCTGGTGCTGCTCGACTTGCAGATGCCCGGCATGGACGCCGTTCTGGTGATGGACGGCCTGAAGGCGCTGGAAGCCGACTGCCATCTTCCAGTGCTCGCCATCGTCAGCCAACCGGGCCAAAAATTGCGCGCCCTCAAAGCCGGGGCGAAGGATTTCGTGAGCAAGCCATATGATCGCACGGATTTGCTGATGCGGGTCCACCATTTGCTTGAAATCCGCCTGCTCTGCCTGGAAACATTGCTGCAAAAGGAACAGGCGGAGGAGCGGTTCATCGAAGCGCAAAAAATGGAAATGATCGGCCAGCTTGCTGGTGGCGTGGCGCATGATTTTAACAATATCCTTGCCGTAATCATGGGCTACAACGAGTTGATCATGTCCAGTCTTTCCCCGGAGATTCCACAGCGGAAATATGCCGAGGAAATCCGCTGCGCCTCGGAGCGCGCCGCCGGGTTGACCCAGCAACTGCTCGGCTTCGACTTAGAACAACCTTCGGAATCTGCCTTGCCTGACCTTAACGCCGTGGTCAAAGTTTACCCTGTGGCCAGGCCCAACCGCTTCGCGCCGTGGCCGCGCGGAACGGAAACCGTGCTGGTGGTGGAAGATGATCCGTCCGTGAGGGATCTGGCCCACCACGTGCTGAATTGCCAGGGTTATGAGGTGTTGACAGCCTTGAACGGCCAGGATGCGCTCCATGTGGTGCATGAGCACAAGGGCGAACGGATTCGCCTGGTGTTTACCGATGTCGTCATGCCACTGATGGGGGGCAAGGTGATGTCGGAGTGGCTGAGAACAACCCTGCCCGACCTGAAAATCCTCTTTACATCAGGCTACACCGAAAGAGTCATTGGGCGGCACGGTGTGCTTGGGGCGGGCGCCGAGTTCCTGCCCAAGCCCTACACCCCCCACATGCTCTCCAGCAAAGTGCGGGAACTGCTGGATAAAGAATGCTTATAGACTTGACCTTGCCCGGGGCGCTCCATAACGTTGTGAGAATTATTAGGCATCGTTCATGTTTGCGCAATTTAAGAGCTTGTTCTCCAACGATATCGGAATAGACTTGGGCACAGCCAATTGTCTCGTTTATGTGCGGGACCAGGGCATCGTGTTGCGGGAACCCTCCGTCGTGGCCATCGAGGCCGGCACAACGAATGTGCTGGCGGTGGGCGAGGAAGCCAAACGCATGCTGGGACGCACCCCGGGAAACATCGTGGCCATCCGGCCAATGAAAGACGGCGTCATTGCCGATTTCGAAATCACCGAAGCCATGCTGCGGCATTTCATCAAGCGGGTTCATCACCGCAAGTTTGTCATGCCCCGGGTGGTGGTGGCGGTTCCTTCCGGCATTACTGAAGTGGAAAAACGGGCGGTGAAGGATTCGGCAACCCATGCCGGCGCGCGCGAAGTTTACCTGATCGAGCAGCCCATGGCTTCGGCCATCGGGGTCGGTCTTCCGGTCCATGAACCGGCGGGAAACATGATTGTTGATATTGGTGGAGGCACCTGTGAAATCGCGATCATTTCCCTGGCTGGAATCGTTTTCAGCCGCAGCTTGCGCGTGGGAGGCGACGAGTTCGACGAGACCATTGTCGCGCACATGAAACGGGCCTATAATCTTATGATTGGCGAACGCACGGCGGAGGAGATCAAGATCCGGATCGGATCGGCCTTTTCGCTGGAGCAGGAATTAACGATGGAAGTCAAAGGGCGCGATTTAAGCGCCGGTCTGCCGAGGACCGTGTCCATTCGTTCAGAAGAAGTTCGTGAAGCCTTGAAGGAACCTCTCTCAAGCATTTTGGAAAGCATCCGCATCACGCTGGAGCCCTGCCCGCCGGAACTGTCAGCCGACCTGATTGAGCGCGGCATTGTCATGGCCGGCGGCGGGGCGCTGTTGCGCGGCATCGACCGGTTGGTGGCCAAGGAAACGGGCCTGCCGGTGCATGTCGCGGACGATCCATTGAGCGCGGTGGCCGAGGGGACGGGACGGGTTCTGCAGCAGCTTGAACTTCTCAAACGAGTGGCTTCCTCAAAAAGTTGATTCCAGTTCGCCCTGAACATTTAAATGCGGCGGCGTCCGGTGAGGACGCGGCCGGGGCGAGATGCTTAAGAAGCGGCATTATATAATTTTGGTCCTGGTTGTTTTGCTGGTGATCGTGCTGTTGAAACTGCCCAGCGAAGCCATGGGCAGGGTAAAGCTGGCCATCAGCGGGCTTTTCCTTCCCCTGTTCGGCCTGGCGGGCTCCGTCCACGAGCTGACAGGCCGGGCCGGGGAAAACCTCGTGACCAAGGAGCAACTGGCCCGCCAAAACGAGGAACTCCGCCGGCAAAATGAGGAATTAAAAATACGCTTGCAGCAGGAGGCGGCCACGGTGAGTGAAAATGCGCGCCTGCGGGGAATGGTGGGGTGGCCGGGGCAGAAGATCTGGAACGTCCGCCTGGCCCGCGTCATCGCCCGCGACCCGGCCAACTGGTGGCGCAGCGCGCAAATCGACCTCGGCGCGCGCGACGGGCTCAAGCCCAATTATCCCGTTTTGACCTCTGATGGATTGGTCGGCCGCATCCAGGCCGTGGGCCAAACCCGGTCCCAAGTCATTCTTTTGGGCAATCCAGATCTGCGCGTGGCGGCGGTCGTCCAGCCCGATGGAGAAACCGGCATCATCAACGCCAGTTCCTCCAGCCCGCAGGAAAACAACATGATTGACCTGGACTACCTTTCCGGGACCAGCAAGGTCCGGCCGGGGCAGATCGTGGAGACATGGGGTGAAGGCGGTGTTTTCCCGGCCCACATCCCCATCGGCAAAATCGTTGATTTGCGTGTCAAGGATTTCGGGATGGCGACGCAGGCCCGGGTCCAACTGGCTGCGGACATGGGGGCGTTGCAGGAAGTGTGGGTGATGGCGCCATGAGCGAACTTCATTCCATTTTAATTTTGGCCGCCGCCTTTGTCGCCGTGTTTTTTGAGGCCTGGTTCGACGGGTTCCGCGATGTGCTGGGGGCGCAAATTGATCTTCTGCCGGCCCTGATGGTTTATGCAGGGCTGCACAAAGGTCTTGGCACCGTTGCTTTGACAGCCATTTGCGGCGGCCTCTGGTTCGATTCCCTTTCAGCCAACCCGCTGGGTGTGAGCGTGCTGCCCTTGTTTTTGATCGGGTTGCTGGTTTACCGGGGCCGCGAAGTGCTGGCCCGCGAGCACGCCGCCGCCCAGTTTGCCCTGGGCGCGGCGGCCAGCGCCCTCCAACCGCTGGCAACGCTTTTCATATTGTTGAACATCGGCGCACCCCCGCTGCTGGGCTTGAAATCACTCTGGCAATGGGTGGTCATGACCCTGGGCGGCGGCCTTTTTACGCCAGTGCTGTTCACGCTGTTTAACCGCGTCCGCCTGACCTTCGAGTACCAACCCGCCCCGCAAACGTCATTCCGGCCGGACCGGCAAATCAAACGGGGGCGCCTCTAAAATGTTTTTCTTCCCCATACTCAAAGGCAGTGACCAGCGCTTGCGCGTCATTCTCGGCATCGTGGGCGCGGGGCTGTTTGCCCTGCTGGCGGGGTTGTGGGTCGTGCAAATTGTTTGCGCCAGCCGGTTCGAGCACAATTCACAGGTGCAGTCCCTGAAAAGGGTGGGCATTCCCGCCATTCGTGGAAAAATTTTGGACCGGAATGAAAAAGTCCTGGCGGGCAACCGTCCGAAGTACAACGCGATACTTTATCTGGAGGATTTGCAGGCCCAGTTTGGCGAGACCTACACGCGCCTGAGCAAGGCCTACGGGCAGCAGCATCCGCAGGTGGTGCAAAAAAACGGCCGCGTTCGATTGACCCCGGCCACGAGCCGCGAGCTGCAATTGGCGGCGGATTGCCAGGTCGTCAGCAACATTACTTTTGAAGTGGGCGGCGTCCTGCAGGAGCGCCGGAATCTCAACACCAACGCCTTCCTCCGCCACTACGCCAACTATCCCTACGTCCCTTTCGAAATCGTCCCCAACCTGGCTCCCAGCCAACTGGCCGAGTTTGCCGAACAATTGTCCGGGCAACACGAGCTGGAATTGGAAACGCAGCCGGTGCGGTCCTACCCCAACGGCCCGCTGGCCGCCCATGTTCTCGGCTACGTGCAACGGGGAGGACCGGATGAGGAGCAGATTTCCTACACCCTGCCCGATTACGAGGGCAGAACCGGGATTGAGCGTGCGTTTGACAAACGCTTGCGCGGACGGCCGGGGGTCAAGCTCGTCCTGGTCAACAGTCAGAATTACCGCCAGCGCGAGGACGTTGAAACGGCCAACGAACAGGGCGGCGACATTTATTTGACAATTGATCTGGCCCTGCAGCGCGCGGCGGAGCAGGCGCTGGCCGAGGCCCAGGCCCGGGTGCGGGGGGCGGTGGTGGTCCTGGATGTCCGCAACGGCGACATTCTGGCCATGGCCTCCGCGCCGGCCTTCGACCCCAACAGCTACGTGGCGGGGTTGACGCCGGGAGAAGCGGAGGCTTTGAACGACCCCAAATACACTCCGCAACTCAACCGCGCGATTTCCGGCGCGTATCCGCCGGGTTCGGTTTTTAAAATCATCACCGGCATCGCCTGCCTCGAAACCGGGCTGGATCCGAACGAATTGTTTGACAGTCCCGGATTCTACCAGGCTTCGCCCCGGGCCCGCCCGATCAAGGACCTGGCCGGGACGGGCAAGTTCAATTTTGAACGGGCATTTTACCGGTCGAGCAACACCTATTTCATCAACTACGGCATGAAGGCGGGCCTGCGGAAAATCCTCGAAGTGGCCCGGCGCTTTCATCTGGGTGAAAAGACCCGGTTCCCCATCGGCCCGGAAGTGGCGGGTGATGTCCCGGAGCCGGATGAAGCCGGCGCCTCGATGCACCTGTCCAGCACGGCGGATGTTTGCATCGGCCAGGAGATTACGATTACGCCATTGCAGATGGCCGGCATGATCGGGGCGCTGGCCAACGGCGGAAAGATTTTTTGGCCGCGTCTGGTCAGTCATTCCAGTTTGCCCGAGACCGGCCAGCAGGAACAGCTCTTTGCGCCAGGGCGCTTGCGCGACGTCGTCTCGCTTGATCCGCGTCACTTGGAACTCATCCGGCAGGCCATGCTGGACGACACCGAACGCGCGCCCGATGCCGCGGGCCTTGGAGGCACGGCTTACACGGAATTTCATCACGACGGGAAAACGTCGCTCCCGAATTTCCGCGTCGCCGGCAAGACTGGCACGGCCGAGGTGAAGTCCACCTCGCCCAACTCCCCAAAGCACATCACCTGGTTTGCCTCTTATGGTCCTTATGAAAGCCCGCGTTACGCGGTGGTGGTGATGGTGGAAGACGGCCAGTTCGGAGGCCCGACCTGCGCGCCCGTGGCGCGAAAGATTTACGAGGCCATTGTCAAACAGGAACAAGCCCATGCGCCGCCCGCGGCGCTGGCGAGGAATTAACCATGTACGACCCGCAACTCAATGAAAGAAAAGGCGAGTTCGACTGGCCGCTGCTTCTGTCCGCCGGCGGGTTGATGTGCATCGGCACGGCTTTTATTTACAGCGCGCTGGCCGGCCACCAATCGGCGCTGCCGTGGTACAAACAAATGTACGCGCACCAAATTCTTTGGTACGTCTTCGGCCTGGGTGCGGCCGTGGCGATGCTGGCCATTGAGTACGGCCGCCTGGCGCGCTGGGCCGGATTGTTCTACTGGCTGGCGATACTTCTGCTCGGGGCTGTATTTCTGGTGGGCTCCACCGTCAACGGGGCCAAGCGATGGATCCTGGGGGTGCAACCTTCCGAATTTGCCAAAATCGCCTTCATCCTGCTGCTGGCCAATGTCCTCAGTTGTCCCGCGAAGGAATTGCGCCGGCCACGGGTGTTTTTTGCGGTGCTGGGATTCACCCTGTTGCCTTTTGTATTGATTTTAAAGGAGCCGGACCTCGGTTCCGCGCTGGTGCTGCTGCCCACGGGATTGGTGATGATGCTGGTGGCGGGCACGCCCAAACGCTTCCTGATCCGCTTGGTCGGCATCGTCGGTCTGCTGGCCACACTGTTTGTGGTCGATGTCTTTTTTCTGCCCACGGGTTGGTGGCAGATCCCCATGCAGCCGTATCAACGGGACCGGCTGGCCATCTATTTTGGCTGTGATTACACCCATTTTGCTCCGCCGAACGCCACACCGGCGGAGTTGCAACGCCTGCGGCAAAAAGAACTGGATGATGCTTATAACGTCCGGCAGGCGTTGATTTCCGTCGGCTCCGGTGGGCTGTTCGGAAAAGGTTGGCGGCAGGGAACCCAGAATGCTCTGGGCTATCTGCCGCGCGCGGTGGCGCACAACGACTTTATCTTCTCGGTGATCGCCGAGGAGGAAGGTTTCGTTGGCAGCGTGATTGTGATCACGCTTTACGCGGTGGTTCTCTTCACCGGATTGAGAATCGCCGGCTCGGCGCGCGACCGCCTGGGCAAGCTCGTGGCGGTGGGCGTAGTGACGCTCATCTTCAGCCACGTTTTTATCAACATCGGAATGAACATTCGCATCATGCCCGTGACAGGTGTGCCACTGCCGCTGCTATCGTATGGCGGGTCTTCAGTGCTGTGCTCGTTGATCGCCGTGGGCTTGATGCAAAACATCCACATCCATAGAAGGGGATACTAATTAATTATGAGCAATAACTTTTCCCGACGCCGTCGTGGAATGCGGTTCAAGCCCAAAGGCGGCTTGAATCCCGCGCAACAAAAAACCGACCGCGATGCCGTGGAGGCGCGTCAAGACGTGGTCACCGAACAGGGCGGACAGGAACGCTTGTTTGAAAAACGTCATCTCAACGAAATTGAGCGCGCGGAAAATGTCGCCGCCGGTCTGCCGCCCGAAGGTAAACCCGAAATTGCCGCGCCCGCCGAACACACGCACACGCATGAACCCAAGGCCGAAGCCGTGCCTATTGCGCCGGCTGCGGAGGAGACGTTTGCGCCGGTGAAAATTCCCGAGCAGCCGAAGGGTTTAATCGAAACCATCAAGGACGCCGCGCAGAACATTGTTAAAAAAGTTCAGCGCTTGATTCGTCCCGAAAAGAAAATGCACAAGGAAGTCATCATCAACGCCGAGACGCTCGAAACGCGCGTCGCGGTCACGGAAGATGGCAAGCTGGAGGAATTCAACATCGAGCGCACGACGGAAGAGCGCCTGGTCGGCAGCATCTTCAAGGGCAAAGTCCGCAATCTCGAAGATGGTTTGAAAGCCGCGTTCGTGGACATCGGTTTTGAGAAAAATGCGTTTCTGCATTACTGGGACATCGTGCCGAATCAATTTGATTCCGGCGTCGAAATCGTCGAGCGCGAAGGCGCGAAACGCCGCGACCGTCCGAAAATCACGCAGCGCGACATTCCGCGTCTCTATTCGCCCGGCGCGGACATCATTGTGCAGGTCACGAAAGGTCCGATTGGCACGAAAGGCCCGCGCGTCACGACGAATCTGGTTTTGCCCGGACGTTTTCTCGTGCTGTTGCCGAACTCGGATCAAAGCGGCATTTCGCGCAAGATTGAGAATCCTGAAGAACGCAAGCGCCTGAAAAAAATTCTGCGCGAGTTGCACATTCCCGACGGCATGGGCGTCATCATGCGCACCGCCGGCGAAGGCCAACAGCTCCGTTACTTCGTGCGCGACCTCGCGTTTCTCGTCGAGGAATGGAATCAGATTCAGGACCGCATCAAGAAGCAGCCGATGGCGACCTGCGTGTTTCAGGAGCCGGATTTGATTGAACGCACCGTGCGCGATTTTCTCACCGAAGACGTCGAACGCATTGTCGTGGACAACCAGAAGGCGCACGACCGGATGCGCGACATCATCCAGAAAATCTCCAAGCGTTCGGCGAACAAAATCAAATTATACACCGAAGCGCAGCCGGTTTTCGACCGCTTCAACGTCAGCAAACAGTTGGAGAACACCTTCTCGCGGCAGGTGAATTTGAAGAGCGGCGGGGCCATCGTCATTGATGAAACCGAAGCGCTCGTCGCGATTGACGTGAACACCGGACGCCATAAAGGAGGCAAAGATCAGGACGCACTCATCTTGAAAGTGAACCTGGAAGCCGCCGAAGAAATCACGCGGCAGCTTCGCCTGCGCAACATGGGCGGACTCATCGTGCTCGATTTCATTGACATGAAATCCGGGCGTGACCGCCAGCTCGTCCACAGCAAGATGCGCGACGGTTTGCGCCGCGACAAGGCCAAGACGCACATCCTGCCCATCTCGCAGCTCGGCCTGATGGAGATGACGCGCCAGCGCCACAGCGAAAGCGTCCGCGCCGCCGTTTATGACGACTGTCCGTATTGCAAAGGCCGCGGCAAGGTGAAAAGTTCCATCACCATGAGCGTCGAGATCCAGCGCAAGCTGCAGGAACTGCTCAAGAAGCGCACGCGTGACGAAACGGATTTCCAATTGCGCATCGTCGTGCATCCGACCGTGCTGGAACGGCTGCGCACCGAGGACGAAAAACATCTCATCGAGATGGAGAAACGTTACTTCGGCAAACTGTCGTTCCGCGCGGACACGGGCATGCACGCCGAACAGTTTAAGATCGTGAACGTGGAGACGAACGAAGAACTCGCCAGCGTCGGCGCGTGAAAATAAAACGGTAGGGCTGACCTGCGGGACAGCCCAAACTAAAATGGGCGGCGCGGCAGCGCCCGCCCTACCAAATCAGAAAACGCCCCGCGAGAAATTGCGGGGCGTTTTTATTTTCCAACAAATACGTCGTCACCTCCGCCAAACTCATTAGTGCCATTAGGACCGGATGACCAAATAAGAATTGAACAACTCTTCTTCAATAAGGCGTGGCTGGCATTGCTCTTAACGGCATCTTCATGCCACATAAAATTTAGAGGTCGTCCCCAGGCATCATTTATCACCGATTTCTTTGCCATCGTGGGAATATTTGTATTATTAATAATGTTTCCCTCATCTGGCTCAAATGAAGGATATGCTTGGAAGACATTGAATATTTGTCCTAGCGAAAGACCGGTCATTTCATTTGAACGGATGTAAGAAATCATGTTCGTCGAGTTTGGGTATGAACCCGACTGTAACCATTCGCAATATCTGATTGTATGCAAGGTTCGCAATCCCTGATCACGTGGGACGCTGTTCGTGTCTGGTAGTGACCACATAACGAGTAGAAATCCACCCGCCACCGCTATCCAAAATGTTGGATGCAGGAATATGGACTTGCTGAGTCGAAAGTTAAGGCCGGTCATTAGAATTGTGGCCAATTTGTTTTCCAGTCCAAACGCTATTTCCGCCCCGCCTGCGTGTCGAGCCGAATTTGCCATTCAAGCCGGAAAATTCCGCGGGCACGAATTGCACTAATTTTCACGAATTGAATTCGTGTTCATTCGTGAAATTCGTGTCTATCGCTTCACGACAATTTTCCGTAGCGACGGATTTCCGGCCAAATCCACGCGACCGCCAGCACGACGACCAGCGTCCCAAACCCGCCGACCACCACAGATAAAATCGCGCCGGTCGCCATGGCTTGCGCATAAATCGGCCCAGCGGTTTCGTGGACGTGGTGCAGCACGGGGCCGAAAAGTTGCGCAGTGAAACCGGATTCCGCGCCGCCCAGTTCGTTGGACGTGCCGATGAAAAGGCTGTTCACCGCCGAGACGCGCCCGCGTTTCTCGTCCGGCGTCAAAATCTGCACAAGCGTCTGGCGCACGACGACGCTGACGTTGTCCACCGCGCCGCACAAGGCCATCAAGCCGAACGCGACCCAAAACCACGCGCCGTCCGCCGCCGGAAAAAATCTGCCAAGACACTGGCGGTTCGCGAGGCCGAACAGAATCGTCGCCACGCCGAAAATCGCGACGCACAGCAGCATGGCGCGTCCGGCCTTTTGCAGCGGCGGCCGGTGCGCGATGAAAAACACGCAGATGATCGCGCCAATGGGAATCGCCGCGCGCAGCAAGCCGAGGCCGACGCCTTCCGCGCCGCCGTGCAGCGGAATAATGTCCTCGGCAAAGATCGGCAGCAGCGTCACCGCGCCGCCGAGCAGCACGGCAAACATATCGAGCGTGATCGTGCCTAAAATGATTTTGTTCTGATAAACAAATTTGAATCCGGTGACGAGGGTCTTGAGTGAAACCGGTTCGCGCGGCGGGATTTTGTGTTCGTGCCGGACGCCCGCGACCAGCGCAAAGGCGGTCAGGCCAAAAATAACATTCGCGGCATAGACCAGCCATGCGCCGTGTGTGAGCCAAATGATGACGCCCGCGACGGACGGGCCGAGCACGCACGAAAGCTGAAACGCGCCGCTGTTGAAGGTGATGGCGCGCGGCAGTTCCTCGCGCGTGACGAGCGCGGTCACGAACGCCGCGCTGGCCGGCCACAGAAAAGTCCGCGCCACGCCGATGACGACGAGCAGCGCGTAGGCGAACATCTGGAACGTCGCGACACTTTGGTTCAGGTCAATAAAAGCTGACGTGAGCGTGAGGCCGAGACTGGCGACGACCAGCGCGAGGGTGGATCCGAGAATAATTTTTTTCCGGTTGAAGCGGTCGGCGACTTGTCCCGCCGGCAGCGTGCAAAGAATCATCGGCACCATGAGCGACAAGCCGACGAAGCCGAGCGCGAGGCCGGAGTGCGCGCGTTTGTAAAGTTCCCAGTCGAGCGCGGTGACGAGCATCTGCATCCCCAGCGCCGCGATGAAGCGCGCGACGAGATAGCGCACAAAATCGGCGTTGCGAAAAACGCCGTAAGCCGGCTTGTCCGGCGCGGGCGGCGGTGGCGGATTGTCTGGCGTCGCGGTCTCGTGCATGAAACGTGGCGGGCAATCTAACCCAAAAAATCGCGCGGTCTAGTTTTGTTGCTGCAAGCCGGAATCTTGATCGCGTTTGGAACGGATTAAGTTTAAAGTGAAAATTCAAATGAGCGAGCCGGACGACAATTCTCAAAAGCGTAAACTCAAATGGCCGTGGTTTGCGGCGGCGGCGATCGTATTGTTCATCGTGCTGGCGGTTTTTTGGGTAGCCATGGCCGCGAAAAAAATTGAGCAGCAGCGCGATTTCACGCCGCTGCCGTCGAGCGCGCCGACACGCTGATTATGGCGGCAAATTCTGAAGGCTTGGCGAATCCGGTGCGATTTTCTCCGGCGCACCGATTAAGTTTGGTAAAATGGAAATTCCCGCGAAGCTGTCCGTCGGCTTCGCAAACGCGATCGCCAGCGCCGTCGGCGCAAAATCAGCCGCGCTCCACGGCAACCGGCTGGCGCGTCCGGCGGGAATTTTTCCCGGCCAGTCCACAATCATCGGCAGCGGTGCGGAATTTTTTTCATCGCGGAAATCACCGGCGGGCAAAAGAAAATTGAGGTTCGTGTCCGAGAACTTTTCCGGCGCGGAACTGCTCGTGAAAAACACGGCGACGTTATTGGTCAGCCGCAGTTTCGCCAACTGCTCAAACAATCTGCCGATGCCGCCGTCGAGACGCGTGATGAGCGCGGCGCGGTTCTTGGCGGCCTGCGGCCACGGTTGGTCGGAAAACGGCGCGTCGCTCGGCACGGGAAAATCATCCGCGCCGGTCGTGGCGGTGCGCGGCGCGGGCAGATTCACGAGCAGAAAAAACGGACGGTAATGGTTCGCCGCGTCTGGCTGGTTGACGCGCACGAAGTTGTTCATCGCGCTGACGAACAATTCCGGCAGATACTGGCCTTTTTTGCCGCCGCTGTTCGGGTAAAGCATTTCCCGGCCGACGAAGGCGGACAGGCGGTTGCTCACCGGATCAATGATGCTGTCGGGCGCGTAACGCCAGAGCGTCGCGGGAAAATAATTTTGCGCTTCCGCATCATCAAGAAAACCGACGAACTCGTCAAAGCCGCGCGTCCACGGCTGTCCACCCAGGCTCCATTCGCCGATGAGGCCGGTGTGATAACCTTCTTGCTGGAGACGTTGCGCGAGGTTGGGTTCGCCGGTCGCCGCATTTTTTTCCGCGAGCAGCGCCGCCGTGGTCGCCGCGCTGTCCGCGCCACCGGTGTAATGCGTGAAGCGGATGCCGTCCGCCGCGAGCCGGTCGAGGTTGGGCGTCTGAAAATTCGTCTGGCCGTAGCAGCTCAAATCGCCGCGCGCGAGGCCGTGGCATTGGATGACAATGATGCTGGGCCGGTCCGCCAGCGCGACGGCGGCCGTGACATTGGTGAAGAGCGACGCAAGCTCGGCACGAGCGGTCAGGCCGGAGAACATGGCGACGAGCAAAAGTAGCAGGCGGTTCAGTTTCATCTGTGATACTTGGATTCTGTCCGGCGCGGCGCGTTCAAAGCAATTTATTTTTAGCGGTTGTCGAGATGGACTTCATTGGCCAGTGGCGCGAGCGCGTCCGTTTCCACATCGTAGCTCCACGCTTTCACCGTGAGCGCGCCCTTGGGGAGTTCGGCGAGCGGACAATTTTTTTGCCAGCCCGCGACTAGAAAAATCTGGTCGTGAAATTTATTCACCAAGGCCATTCGCACGGATCGCTGATCCATGAGCGCGAAAATCTGCGGTGCGATGTTTGTGGCCTCGCAGGTGAACACCACGCAATCCGCCGCCGCGTGGCGCGTTGGTGCAATCGCCCAGCCGGACAGGAAAAGATTTGTGCCGATGACCTGGGAAGTTTCGATGACGCCAATTGCGCGGGCGGGCGGCGGAATCTGTTTGAAATCGGCGAGCCGCCGCGTCTGGTGCAGCGAATAATTCCACACGCCCGCGCGGTCGAGCGCGTCCGCCATGTTTTTGACCTTGGGATAATTGGGACACAAAAAGGCAAGCGTCGCCGGCTGCGGCGGGAGCACGTCCAAAAATTTCAGGCTGCTTTTCGCCAGCCGCAAATCCAGTCCGAACACGGTCAGATTCACGACCGCTGCCGGAAACGCCAGCGCGTGCAGGACGACGACGGTTGCGCCGAGTATGGCCAATGCGACGCGGATTTTATTTTTATTAATTGCGAAACGCGCCGTATTTTTCGGCGTGGCCCGGTGAAATAAAATTATTGGCACTAGAAAAACCAACGCCACTGTGAGGCAAACGCCGAAAATTCCGTAGCGCGGTGACAATGCCTGTTCCGCGCCGAACGCCGCGCGACCGGTCGTGGCCAGCAATGCGCTCAAGATGCCATAGCCGCCAAGCGTCAGCCACGACCAGACGCGGTTCATCAAGGCAAAATTTCTTCGCCAGTGGAAAATTAAAATACAAATGGCGATGAACAAAATGAGTTGCACGCCGCCGATGATGATGCCGGCGGTGACTTCGTTGTCGCTATTTTGGTTTACCAGCGGGTTGCCGAGAAAAACTAATAAATATTCCACCACGCGCAGCGGATCGAGGCATAACACGCGCCAAAATCCCGACGACGGCGGAAATTGATAGTCTTGGAAATACAGGGCCACGTTGGCGAACAAGGCGAACAGCCAGAGCAGCGCAGCGCGTTTTTTTTTCTGCAACCCGCTCCAGCCTTCGGACAGAAACAGAATTGGGAACAGCGCGACCCATGCGAGTAGGCCGTTGCTGAAACTATAGGTGCTGGCCGTGGCGAGCGCGGCGCAGATAAATAGTTTTGTCCGTCCCGACAAATTTGTTTGTAGTACCAGCAGGCTCACGAGAATACAGACGAGCGGAAGATACAAAATCAGTTCCATGCCCCACAGCCACGCTTGGTATTGTGTCGGCGAAAAAATCAGGAGGCTCGCGATAAAAAATACCAACCATGCGGTTGCGGGACGGCCAGCCAAAGTTTTTCGTCCGAGCCAGAAAATCATGGCGGCGGCGGCACACGCGAGGGAAAAAGTAAAGGCAACTTCGCGCAGCAGATTCCAGTGGGAAAACCCACCGAGCAGCAGAAAAATCGCGCGCGGCAGGACGAGGCGGCTTTCGTTGTGTTGCGTCCAAAAATCGTCGAGGCTCAAACCACCGGCGTGCGCCTTCAAAAAAATTCCGGCGAGATCGTCGTCCCATTCGTCCCAGTAAGGAACATTGACCGCATTGCGGCACAGCAAAATCGCCAACATCACGGGCGGCAGCAAGCAGAGGCCGGCCAGCAGCCCGTGCGCCCACGCGGGAAAACAGTTTTTTGATTTTGTGTTTTCAGTCATCGGATGATTTGCGGCCAAACTCCGGCTCCAGAGGAATTTTCGCTGCGACCAAAAAACTGGGGATCGTCGCGAGAATCACCCACACAAAAAACAATTTATAGCCGAGCTGTTCCTGCAACCAGCCGCTCCACATTCCCGGCAGCATCATGCCGAGCGCCATGAAACCGGTGCAAAGCGCGTAGTGCGCCGTCGCGTGCGGGCCGCGCGCGATGCGGATCATATAAAGCATGAACGCCGTGAACCCGAAGCCGTAACCGAATTGCTCGACGGCGACGCCCGCGCCGATGGCGAAAAGATTTTCCGGCTGCGCCTGCGCGAGCCAGATGAAGACTGCGTCCGGCAGATGAATCGCCAGCAGCATCGGCCACAGCCAGAATTTTAGGCCGGATCGCGAAACCAGAAATCCGCCAAGCAGACCGCCAAGCATCAACGCGCCGATGCCGAATTTGCCGTAAACCAAACCGAGCTGATCATCCGTCAGACCCAGTCCGCCCGCCGCGCGCGGGTCGAGCAGAAACGGCTGGACCATCTTGACGAGCTGCGCCTCGCCCAGCCGGTAAAGCAGCAGAAATAAAAGCAGCGTGATGATTTTGGGCTTTTCAAAAAAACTGGCGAACGTCCGGGAAAATTCGGCGGGGAAATTGTCGGCAGAACTGAATTTTTTTGGCCGGTCGGATTCGGGTTTTGGCAAAATAAAAAAATGATAAAGACCGAGGCATAGGAAAATTCCGGCGGCCAGCGCAAAAATCATTGTCCACGCAAAGGCATAATTTCCCGTGCGCGAATGGATTTGTCCGGCGAGGCTGACAAATTCGCCCTGCGCGAGAATGGTCGCCACGCGATAAAATGTGCTGCGGACGCCGCTGAAAAAAGACTGTTCACGTTCCGTCGTCGCCAGCATATAGAAGCCGTCCGCCGCGATGTCGTGCGTCGCTGAGTTGAACGCGAGCAGCCAGAAAAACACCATCGTCCATTGGAAAAAATGCGGCGCGGGAATCGTCAGCGCCACGCCCGCGAGCAGCACGCCTAGAAAAAATTGCATCACCCAGATCCATTGCCGCCGGGTTTTAAGGATGTCCACCAGCGGACTCCACAGCGGCTTGATGACCCACGGCAAGCCCAGCCAGCTCGTATAAAAAGCGATGGCCGCGTTCGAGACGCCGAGGTTTTTGTAGAGTACGACGGACACCGACATCGCCAGCGCGTAGGGCAAGCCTTCCGCGACATAAAGCGTCGGAATCCATGACCACGGCGAAGTTTTTTTTGGGCCAGACATTTTTCGGCGCAAATTTTAAGGTGCAAACCGGCGAAAGGAAACTTTTCTTCGTTTCCATCGCCGCGCGCGCGCGGCACAATCGGCGCGTGATCGGCGCATTTCTCAACGCCCTTGGCATTTTGCTCGGCGCGCTACTTGGCCTGACGGGGCGCGGCGGGTTTTCGGCTCGCACGCAGAACTGGATCAAGTCCGCGCTCGGCGCGTTCACCGCGTTTTGCGGCTTGCAACTGGTCTGGCTGAATGTCGGCGGCCATTTCACCTCCGTCGTGAAACAACTTTTTCTCGCCGCGCTCGCGGTCGTGCTGGGCAGCCTGTTGGGTAAAATTCTTGGTTTGCAAAAAATTTCCAACCGTCTTGGCCGCCACGCGACAACATTGCTTGCCGCCGCCGGAGCTACAACGGCACGGCCAGCCGGCGGGTTCATTGCGGGCACGATTTTGTTTTGCGCCGCGCCGCTGGGAATCCTCGGCGCGGTCACGGACGGACTGTCGGATTATTTTTTTCCGCTCGCGCTCAAAGCCGTGATGGACGGACTGGCGACGGTTAGTTTTGTAAAAACATTCCGCTGGCCGGTGGCGCTGGCCGCGCTGCCGGTTTTCTTTTTTCTCAATGACATCGAGTTCGCCGTCCACGCGTTCGCGCTGCCGTGGCTGGAGGCATACCACGCGCTGCCCGCCGTCAACGCCGCCGCCGGAATCGTGATTTGTGCGATGACGCTGGTGGTGCTGGAAGTGCGGCGCGTGGAGCTGGCGAATTACCTGCCGGCACTGGTGATCGCGCCGCTCTTGGCGCGACTCTTTGTCTGAAAAAATTTGCCAGACGCGTTCCCTTGCAATAACTTGAGTCGTGAGGCGAAAACGATCTCCATCGATGCATCAAAGACAAATTCGTTTTTTTACCATTTTTTTTGGTGGAGTAATGGTGTTGCTGGTGGTGGTCATTTTGTTGTTCTTGAACCGTCCGCACCTGCACGGCAATTGATTCTGGGTTTTCCAATCCTTTTGGCATTTTCTTTAGTAGCAGTTAAGATGCTTGACGATGTCTGACATCCAATTTATGCGTCTCGCCCTTCGCCTCGCCCGGCGCGGACGCGGCAGGACTTCGCCGAACCCGATGGTCGGCGCGGTCTTGGTGAAAGGTGGCAAGATTATCGGATGCGGCTGGCATCAGCGCGCCGGTTTGCCGCACGCAGAAATCGAGGTACTCCACGATGCGCAAAAACGCGGCCAATCTCCGCGCAACGCGACGCTTTATGTCACGCTCGAACCTTGTAGCACACATGGACGCACGCCGCCTTGCACGAACGCCATCATCGCGGCGGGAATAAAAAAAGTTGTCGTCGGCGCGACCGACCCGAACCCAAAACACGCGGGCAAAGGTTTCAAAATTTTGCGGCGCGCGGGAATTGAAGTCGTTCACGGAATTTTGGCCAAAGAATGCGCCGAGTTGAACGAGGCCTTCAACCACTGGATTGTCGGGCGCACGCCGTTCGTCACCGTGAAAGCGGCGATGACTTTGGACGGGAAAATTGCGACGGTGAGCGGTGAATCGAAATGGATCACTGGCGAAAAAGCGCGCGCGCAGGGAATGAAATTGCGCCAAAATTCAGATGCCATTCTCGTCGGCATCAATACGATTTTGGCGGACAATCCGAGTCTGACTTGCAGAAGTCAGAAGTCAGAAGTCAAAAGTCAGAACAAAAATTTGCGGCGGATTGTTCTGGATTCATTCGCGCGGACGCCGTTGGATGCAAAAATCGTGAGCGACGAATTTGCGGCGATGACGACGATTGCTGTCAGCAAACACGCGCCCCAAAAGCACGTGGCGGCTTTGTCGAAAAAAGTGACGGTCATTATTGCGCCGCCAGCCAATTCAAAATTAAAAATTAAAAATTCAAAACTAGACTTAAATTGGCTGCTAAAAAAACTTGGCACGGAAAACGTGACGAGCCTGTTGGTCGAAGGCGGCGGCGAAGTGAATGCGTCTTTTTTGCTCGGCGGTTTGGCGCAGCGCGTGGCGTTTTTTTACGCGCCAAAAATTCTGGGCGGTCGCGACGCGCGCAAAGGCGTGGCGGGTGACGGCGCGAAAAGTTTGAGCGAAATTGTCCAGCTTCACGAGGTCGAGTGGCGCAAGCTGGGCGAAGATTTGTTGCTGACGGCGAAAGTTTGAATAGTAGGGCAAAGCTGCTACTTTGCCCAATTATAGAAGCCGTGTTTGATTCACAAAAAAATGGGCAAAACGGCAGCTTTGCCCTACTGTGTTTTTGTATGTTCACCGGCATTGTTGAGGAGACGGGCGTCATAGAAAAAATCACGCCCACGAAAAATTCCATCGCGTTGACCGTGCGCGCGAATGTTTGCGGGCGCGGATTAAAACTTGGCGCGAGCGTGGCGGTCAATGGCTGCTGCCTGACGACGGTGAAAATTTCGGCACGCGGAAAATCCAAGCTGATTCAGTTCGACCTGCTGCAGGAAAGCTGGCAACGGACGAATTTTCAATTCGCCCAAGTCGGTTCGCTCGTGAATCTCGAACGCTCCTTACGCGCGAACGGCGAACTGGGCGGCCATTTCGTGACCGGCCATGTGGACGGCCTCGGCAAAATTATCTGCTGGGAGCGCGCGGGCAAGGATCATGTGCTCGACATCGCCGCGCCGCCGGACGTGCTGCGTTACGTCGTTCACAAAGGTTCGATCACGGTGGATGGCATCAGCCTGACCGTTGCTGTCGTGCAGAAAAAAAGTTTCCGCATTTGGATCATTCCGCACACGTTTGCAGTTACGGCGCTGCGCAAACGAAAAGTCGGCGACGCGGTAAATCTCGAAGCCGACCTGCTCGGCAAATATGTGGAAAAATTTCTCGCCGCACGCACGGCAAAATAATCACGCCCCATGACTTTTCGCGCGGCGTTCAAACTGATCTGGTTTGGCTTTGAAATCGGCACCAGTCTCGTTGATTATCTGTTCACGACGGCATTTGTGTCGCCCAAAAACCGCACGATCGCGCGCGCCGCGTGGCTGCATCGCGCGTGCATCCGACACATCAAAATTTACAGCTGCACCGTGAGTTTCAGCGGGCCAGTTCCAAAAACTGGCTTGCTTGTCTCAAATCATTTGAGCTATCTCGACATTTTGGTCATTGCCTCGATCACCCCGGCGGTTTTCGTCTCCAAATCGGAGGTGCGCCAATGGCCGGTGATTGGCTGGCTCACGTCGCTGGCCGGAACTATTTTCATCCAGCGCGAACGCCGCACACAGGTCGGGCCGATCAACCATCAAATCTTGGCGACAATGGATGCGGGCGCGTTGATTGTGGTTTTTCCCGAAGGCACGAGCACGAACAGCGAGGAAGTTTTGCCGTTCCGCTCGCCGCTGCTTGAACCGGTCACGAAAGGTCATCATCCGATTTCCGTTGGCTATCTGCATTACGAACTCGACGGCGGCGACGCGCGCAATGAAGTCTGTTACTGGGGCGACCAGTCTTTTTTTCCGCACGCGGTCAACCTACTCGGCAAAAAGCGCGTGCGCGCGACGATGCGCTTCGGGACATTTCAGCGAACGACGGATGACCGCAAGGAACTGGCATTGCAGTTGCGCAAGGCCGTTTTGAAATTGAAAGCGGAAAACTAAATCGCCTTCACCAGTTCACTGGCACGGTCAATTTTTTGCCGAAGCGGTTGGTGTAATGCAGTTGTTTCTGCCGCGCGCCGTATTCGTGGACGAGCTTGGTGATTTTCACGTCGTAACAGCAATACTCCGCGATCTCCGCGAGCTTGCCATGCTTGAACCATTCGATTGCCTGTAAACCTTCCGCCGTTTTTTCCACGCCGAACGTTGCGTTCGCGATGGAATCCAGCGAGAGCCGGTGGCCAAGTTTTTCGTTCAGCACGACGAGCATATCGAGCGTCGGAATCTGCGTCAGGTCGAGCGCGGAATAGCCGTGCAGCACTTCGTAATCGAACCGCAGATTGTTGAAACCGACGACAAGATCGGCGCGTTGCAGTTCGTTGATGAGGTCGTTGACTTGCGGCTCACCGTAGATTTTATATTCGCCGCGCGCGGTGCTGTAAGTCACGCCGACGCTCATGCCCATCTTGGAAATATTGCCCCAGCCCCCGACTTCATCGGCGGACTTCTGCGTTTCCAGATCGAAATAAACAATGTTCTTGGCCATCTGCCTCAATTTACGATTTACGATTTACGATTTACGAGCTTTTTCACAATTCACGTTGGCGCGCAAACTGAAACAACTTTGGACTTTAGACTTTGGACATTGGACTTATATTTCCCGCATGGCTTTGACACCTTCCACCATGCTGCCGCTCGGCACAACCGCGCCGGATTTCAAACTGCCGGACACCGCCGGCAAAATTATTTCGCTCGCCGACTTCAAGGACAAGGCCTCGCTCGCCGTGATCTTCATGTGCAACCATTGTCCGAATGTTGTCCATATTCGCGCCGGACTCGCCCAACTCGCGCGCGACTACGCGCCCAAAAATGTCGGCATCGTCGGCATCAATGCCAACGACGCGAAAAATTATCCCGCCGACAGTCCGGCCAAAATGAAGGACGAAGTGAAAGCCGCCAGCTACATTTTTCCGTATCTTTACGACGAGACGCAGGCCGTTGCCAAAAGTTATCGCGCCGCCTGCACGCCGGACATTTTCCTTTTTAATCGCGGTCGCCGATTAGTTTATCGCGGCCAGTTTGACGCGAGCCGTCCGGGCAATGGGATTCCTGTCACGGGAAAAGATTTGCGTGCCGCGCTCGACGCCGTGCTCGCTGGAAAATCAACTTCGGAATTTCAAGTCGCCAGCATCGGCTGCAACATCAAGTGGAAAGCTGGCAACGAACCAGATTATTTTTAATCACTATTTGGGCAGTTTTTCTTCCACCATTTCGCAGAGCGCGTGGAACAAAACCTTTTGCGCTTCCTGAATCCGCGCCGTCACCGTGCCGGGCACAATCAAATCAATCGTCGCCGCGCCTTTCGTGAAACCGCCGTCGCGGCCAAGAATCGCGATGCTCTCGACGCCTTTGCGTTTGGCTTCTTCCAGTGCGCGCAAAATGTTTTTTGATTTGCCGCTCGTCGTGATGCCGATGAGCACGTCGCCCTTTTCCGCGAGTCCCCAGACTTGCCGCGCAAAAATTTCGTCCGCGTGATAATCGTTGCAGACAGCGGTCATGAATTCGCCGTTGGCCGTGAGCGAGATCGCGGGATACGGCCGACGGTCATCCTTGAAGCGGCAGAGAAATTCCGTGGCGAGGTGCGTGGCGTCCGACGCGCTGCCGCCGTTGCCGCAGACCAAAAGTTTTTTGCCGGAAGTCAGGCTGCGCAAAATCAGTTGCGCGGCACGATCCAGCGGTTCTTCGAGCGCGGACAAACTGCGCAACGTGACGATGGAATCTTCAATGGCGCGTGACAGATGACTCATGGCAAAAGCGTAATTGCTGGCCGTTGAAAGAAAAGGCGAAAGCTGTCGCGGGTGAAATCATTCCTCGAATAGCGCCTGTGCGAATTGCTTCGCATCGAACGGCTGCAAATCATCCGGCTGCTCGCCAAGGCCGATGAATTTGATGGGCAGGCCGAGCTCTTTTTGAATCGCCACGACCATGCCGCCTTTGCTTGTGCCGTCGAGCTTGGTCACGATGAGGCCGGTCAGCGGCACAGCCTTGTGAAATTCGCGCGCCTGATTCAGCGCGTTCATGCCGGTGCTGCCGTCGAGCACGAGCAACACTTCGTGCGGCGCGCCCGCGAGCTGCTTGCCGATGACGCGATGCAATTTTTGCAA
>PLHK01000032.1 GCA_003139955.1 Limisphaerales bacterium | reverse complement strand
GGCATTGACCGCCTGTGCATGATGCTCCTCGGCCAGGAAAGCATCCGCGACGTGATTTTGTTCCCGCAGTTGAAACCGAAGTGAGTTTATGTCTGAGCAGAACAAATGTTCTATCTGCGGATATGATGTAACTCCGGTTGGGATATTCCAAGGTGGGAGCACGAAGCTACGCTGCGTGAAGTGCGGTGAATATGAAATTGGAACTATTGCTGTTTCGGAGATTTCCAGTTGGACCCCGCAACAACGAATAAACCTTTGTGGTTGGATTAGAGAGAATCAGGGATTTAAGATTTTGAGTTCAAACTTGAATCCTTTGTCTCTGTTGCCAAACCTTTCAGTAGGAGAGAAAGGAGAGAAAATTCTTTTACGACTTGCTCAAAAATTTCCGAAACCTGGGGAATGGCTGGATTTAACAGGAGGTAATTATCAGGAGTTTCTAGGAATTGGGCGAGCTGCGGATTTTCACGAACTTGAATATTTATTGCGTGAATATTTGTATAGCGAGTTGCGTTATTTAATCGTTAATGAAACTCAAGTGACCTTTGGAATCGAGAGAAACTACAAGATTAGCCCAAAAGGCTGGGAATACATTGAATCAGCGAAGCGTGGAAACCCAAACAGTCAAATTGGTTTTGTTGCAATGTGGTTCGACGGAACTATGAATCAAGCTCATCTGGCAATTGAATCTGGAATTCGTAATGCTGGATACAAACCCTTTCGTGTTGACCAAAAAGAACATAACAACGACATCACCGATGAAATTGTTGCTAGAATTCGCGGCAGCAAATTTTTGGTCGCTGATTTAACTAACCACCGAAATGGAGTTTATTATGAGGCCGGATTTGCCAAAGGACTTGGCCTTGAAGTTGTCTGGCTTTGTCGCAAGAGCGATGAAAAAGGCCGTCATTTCGATATTCGACAATTGAGCACCATTTTCTGGGAGGAAGACAAATTGACCGAACTTTCAAAAGCTTTGAAAAATAGAATTGAAGCAACGATTGGACGAGGCCCGTTGGTAGAAAAATTTTAATCATGTTAACCGTAGCCGGACTTTCTAAATCATTTGGTGGCCGCGAATTGTTTGACGATGTTTCGTTGAACATCATGGCGGGCGACCGCATTGCCATCACCGGGCCGAACGGCGCGGGCAAATCCACGCTCATCAAAATCATCCTCGGCAAAGAGGAGCCGGATGGTGGCAGCGTGTCGTTCATCCGCGGCACGCGCGTCGGCTATCTGCCGCAGGAAAGCGAGCCGGCCGGCAATGAAACGGTGATGGAAGTCGCCGTGCCGCACGAGCACGAGCACGACGGTCAGTTTATCGCGAAGGTAAAACAGATTCTCGCCAGCCTCGGTTTCAAGCAGACGGATCACGACCGTCCGGCGCGGGAAATGTCCGGCGGCTGGATCATGCGCGCGCACCTNNTGCTGATGCTCGACGAGCCGACGAACCATCTCGATCTCGAAACGCTCATCTGGTTTCAGGATTACCTGAAATATTATCCGGGCGCGATCCTGATGATTTCGCACGATCGCGAATTTTTGAACAATCTCTGCACGCACATCGCGGAACTGCGCGCGTCAAAGATCATGCGCTACACGGGCAATTACGACGAGTATCTGGTGCAGCGCGCGGCGATGGAAGCGACATTGATCGCCACGGCGAAAGCGCAGCAACGCGACATTGACCGGCTGCAACTTTTTGCCGACCGTTTTGGCGCGAAAGCCAGCAAGGCCTCGCAGGCGCAGAGCAAGCGCAAGCAGATCGAGCGCATCAAGGAAGACATGGTGCAGATTCCCGACGGCCCGGAATCCACGATGGGTTTTCGTTTTCCGCAGCCGCAGCGCAGCGGCCAGCGCGTGATCACGCTGGAGAAAATTTCCTTCGGTTACTGCAAGGCGGCAACGCCGGCGGCGCACGTTTTGGAGGACGAAGCGGCGCAGCCGACGCCAGACCATCCGCCGGTGAAGCTGCTTTACGAAAATCTGGATTTCGAAGTGGAACGCGATCAGCGCATCGTGCTCGTCGGGCCGAACGGCGCGGGCAAATCCACGTTATTAAAACTGCTCGCGGAAGTGCTCAAGCCGATTTCGGGCGTTCACAAACTTGGCCACAACACTAAGTATGGCTACTTCGCGCAGCATCGCGCGGCGATGTTGAATCCCAAGCATACCGTTTTTCAGGAGGCGATGGACACGCCGCAGCGCATCACCGAACAGGCCATCCGCACGGTGCTCGGCAGTTTTCTTTTTCGCGGCGATGACATTTACAAACCCGTGAGCGTTTTAAGCGGCGGCGAAAAAAGCCGGCTCGCGTTGGTAAAGTTGTTGCTTAATCCGCCCAATCTTTTGCTGATGGACGAACCGACGACGCATCTGGATTTGGCCAGTGTTGACGCGCTGATTGTTACCCTCAAGCAATACCAAGGCACACTGGTTTTCATCAGCCACGATGTGCATTTCATCCGCGCGCTGTCCACGCACGTCGTCCGCGTCGAGGCCGGCACGCTGAAACATTTTGGCGGCGGCTACCAATATTATTTGGACAAGACGGCGCAGTCCGCGCGCGCGGCGCTGACGAGTTCGAGTTTTGGCAGCGTGGTCAGCCGACCGACCGCGCCGAAAGTGGATCGCAAAGAACAGAAGCGTTTGGAAGCCGCGCAACGACAGGCGCGCTCGGACAAAAAAAACGAAATTCCAAAACGCATCGCCACTTTGGAAAATGAAATTGCCGACCTCGAAGCGAAGGAACGCGATTACGCAGCGGAACTGGAAAAGCCGGAGACGTATCACTCCGGCGGCCGCGCGACACAGATCAACCGCGAACTGGCTCATTTGACGGATCGTTTGGAAGCGGCCAACGCCGAATGGGAAAAGGCGGTCGCAGAGTTAGCGCAGTTCGAAGCGGCAGCCGCAGCGGAATAAGTCTTCGATTTGCATTTTGAATGCGGTGTGGGAATGTGCAGTCAGAATTAAATTATGAAAAAATTAGCCATCATCGTTGGAATTGCGTTGGCCACCGGTCTGGGTGCGCGCGCCGAAGACGCCAAACCTACGCCCGACCAACTCGCGACCTGTCCGGTTTCCGGTGAGAAACTCAGCGGCGACATGGGACAGCCGTATGTGTTTGTTTACAAAGGTCAGGAAGTGAAACTGTGCTGCTCGATGTGCAAAGCCAAGTTCGACAAAAATCCCGAGAAATTTATCGCTGCGATCCGCGCTGCTGACAATGCGGACAAAAAATGACGACTAAAAAGCAAAATATGTCCGGCGTAAATTCCGCCGCTGGACGATAATTAAATTGTGAAAATTGCACTGGTCATCGCTTGCAGCCTGTTCCTGATCTTGGGACAGGCGACGATGGTGTGTGGTGCGAATGCCAGCGCGAGCGTTACCAAGCATGACTGTGGCTGCGGTGGCAAAATGAGTTGTTGCCAGCACGCTTCTGTTCCGCAACCGGTTTCGGCGACTGCGCCCGCCGGTTCGCAAAATCAAATTTTATCCCCCGTTCCGGCAATGGTGGTTTGGTTTTTGGCCAACACTGGAACCACTCAAATTTCCCCGACCGCTTTTCCTTCCTTGTCCATCGGCGCGGCGCCGATCTTCGCGCGCAACTGCGTCTGGCTAATCTGATTTCACCCGGTTAAAGCCCATGGTGTGCCTTGAGTTGGCGCGCTGCGGATTTCCTTTTTACTCCACGGAATTTTTGTGCCCGTGAATTGGCTTTTAATTTTTCCGCCATGCACAAACGGCGGCCAATGAAACACAAAAAAATTAGCTGAAAGAAAATTTATGAAATTGAAAATGATTATCGCTGTGGCCGTCGTCGCCGTGACGCTCGCAATGGTCGGTGCGGCTTGCAGCCATTCGCCGGAAAAATCTGCGTCCGCGAGCAGCCCGCCCACCTCGTATTACACCTGCCCGATCTGCGGCATGACGCTCGTGCCGGTTTATACGAATGCGCTCGCCACCAAGCCGTAATTGCGTATGAAAACCAAGGTTCTCCTGCTCGTTGTGCTCTCGACCGTCGGGGTCGCGGGCGCAATATGGTTATATTCGCAGCCACATTCGCCGATGCAAAATGCCGCCGGCAGCGGACGCAAAATTCTTTATTACCAAAGCGCGATGCACCCATGGATCAAGTCCGACAAGCCGGGCAAATGTCCGATTTGCGGCATGGATCTAGTGCCGGTTTACGAGGGCGACGCCGGCATGAACATGGACGGCGGCGTCACACTGAAATCGAACAGCATCACCGCGCTGAACGTCCAGACCGCGACCGCCGCGCGACAACCGCTGGCGCGGACGCTGCACGTCGCGGGCAGCATCGTCGCGAGTTCGCGGGCGGCGGCGTGGTTTGAATTTACCGTTTACGAACGCGATCTGGTGTGGTTGAAAATCGGCCAGACGGTTGAAGTCAACTTGCCGTCCGCGGCGGGAAAAATATTTCTGGCGCAAATCACCGTGCATGGCACCCGCGCGGGTGCGGACAGCGATTTCGATGCGGCCACGGATAGCATGAAAGTGCGCGCGGAATTTTCCGAGCCGCCGGTGACTGGCGGTGATCTCGGCACCAAAAAATTGTTCAACAACCTTTACGCCGAAGGTCGCGTACTTGTGAATTTGCCGGACGTGCTGGCCGTGCCGCGCAGCGCGGTGCTGTCGCCCGGCGCACAAGCCGTGGTTTATGTGGACGCGGGCGGCGGCCATTACGAACCGCGCAAAATTAAAACTGGTCGTGTCGGCGATGAACTAGTCGAAATCCTCGACGGTTTGAACGAAGGCGAAAAGGTGGTGACGACTGGCAACCTGCTGCTGGATGCCGAGACGCAAATTTCCCAAAGCGGCAACTGACGTTATGATCAACAATCTCATTGCGTGGTCGCTGCGGAATTGTTTTCTCGTAATTTGCGGCGCGGTGCTGCTCGCGGGTTTTGGCTGGCGCGCGTTGGAACACACGCCGGTGGATGCGATTCCCGACTTAAGCGAAAATCAGGTCGTGGTGTTTGCGGATTGGCCCGGCCGCAGCCCGCAGGAAGTCGAAGACCAAGTCACTTATCCGCTCTCGGTGAATTTGCAAGGCCTCGCCGGCGTGAAAAGCGTCCGCGCCAATTCCATGTTCGGCTTCGCGCTCGTCACGATTATTTTCGACGACAAAATTGACAACTACTTCGCGCGGTCCCGCGTGCTGGAGCGGCTGAATTATCTCGGCAGCGCGCTGCCCGCCGGCGTCGAGCCGAAGCTCGGTCCCGACGCAACCGGCCTCGGCTGGGTTTACGAATATTATCTCGACGTTGATCCAAAAATTTCGCCGAACGGCGGCTACGACCTTGGGCAGTTGCGCGCGATTCAGGATTGGTTCGTGCGCTATCAATTAAATTCTGTTTCCGGCGTCGCCGAAGTCGCGAGCATCGGCGGCTTTGCGCGGCAATATCAGATTGAAGTTTCCTCGCTGAAAATGCGCGACCGCAACGTGACGCTCACGCAAATCATGGATGCCGTGCGCCAGAGCAACTTGAATGTCGGCGGCAAAGTCATCGAAGAAAATGGAATGGAATTTGTCGTGCGCGGTCTCGGCCTGGTGAATTCAAATGAAGATTTGGAAAATATCGTTTTGCCATCAAGCAACGGCACGCCGATTTATTTGAAAGATGTGGCGACGGCGCAAATCGGCGGCGATTTCCGGCGCGGCGCGCTGGACGTGGACGGACACGAAGCTGTCGGCGGCGTGGTGGTGATGCGCACCGGCGAAAATGCGATACAAGTCATCCGCGACGTGAAGGCGAAGATCGCGCAAATCGCGCCAAGCCTGCCACCAGGCGTAAGCATCAAATCATTTTACGACCGCAGCGAATTGATTGACCGCACCCTCGGCACGCTCAAGCACGCGCTAACCGAAGAAATTATTTTGGTCGCGCTCGTCATCGTCATTTTTCTGTTTCATTTTCGCAGCATCCTCATCGTCGTATTGCCGTTGCCGCTGTCGTTTTTATTTTCGTTCATCCTGATGCAGCAGACCGGCATCACGTCGAACATCATGTCGCTCTGCGGCCTCGCCATCGCCATCGGCGTGCTGGTGGACGCCGGTATCGTCATGGCCGAAAATGCGATCCGTCATTGTGAACTTGCAGAGAAAAAGAAAGGCGCGCGGCTGAACCAAACCGAGTCGCTCGCCGTCACGCTCGCGGCGGCGCAACAAGTCGGGCGGCCGATTTTTTTTGCGATGGTCATCATCATTTTGGCGTTCTTGCCGGTGTTCGCGCTGACCGGCCAGGAGGGAAAATTATTTCATCCGCTCGCGTTTACGAAGACGTTCGCGATGATCGGTTCGACCATTCTCGCGATCACGCTCGTGCCGGTTTTGTGCGCGACGTTGATTCGCGGGCCGTTTAGTTCCGAAGATTCCAATCCGCTGATGAAACTGTTGCATGCCATTTATAATCCCGTTTTGGACTGGGCGTTGTGCTGGAGGAAAACAGTTGTCGGCATCGCGCTGCTGCTGGTTTTGACCGCATTAACATTGGCGTTTGGTGTGCCCGAACCGATCATCAATAAACTTTCAACTCTCAACTCTCAACTCGCATCAAAGCTGCCGCGTGGCCTAGGCAGCGAATTCATGCCGACGCTGAACGAAGGCAGTTTGCTCTTCATGCCGGTGTTGCTGCCGAGCACTTCGCTCGCGGAAGTGAAGCGCGTGATGGCGTGGCAGGATCAAGTCATTAAGCAGACACCGGAAGTCGTCTCGGTCGCGGGCAAACTGGGTCGCTCGGAAACCGCGACCGATCCCGCGCCAGTCGAGATGATCGAGACCACCATCATGCTCAAGCCGGAAGCGCAGTGGCGCGCGGGTATGACGAAGGAAAAACTTATCGCGGAAATGGAAGAAAAATTATCGCAGGTGCCCGGCTACATTCCCGGATTTTTGCAGCCGATCGAGAACCGCATTTTGATGATCAGCACCGGCATCCGCGCGCAGGTCGGGATAAAAATTCTCGGCGACAATTTGGACGCGTTGCAGCAAAAGGCGTTTGAGGTCGAACGCGTCGTGCGAAAAATTCCCGGCGCGGTCGGCGTCGCCGCGTCGCGCGCGCAAGGCAAGCCGTATCTCGACATCGAAGTGGATCGCACGGCGATGGCGCACTATGGCTTGCGTGCCGAAGATGTGCTCGACGTGGTGCAATCAGGTCTGGGCGGCGAAAATGTTTCCACCGCAATTGCGGGACGCGAGCGCATTCCGATCCAGGTGCGATTGCAACGCAGCGAACGCGACGACATCGAGCGGCTCGGCGACGTGCTGGTGCCGACGCCCGCCGGAAAATTTCTACCGCTCGGTTCCGTGGCAACCATCCGCCGCGAAATCGGGCCGAGCGAAATCGCTAGTGAAAACGGTCGTTTGCGCGTGTTCGTGCAGGCGAATGTCGAGGGACGCGACCTCGGCGGCTTCGTGCAGGAAACGCAGGCGCGGCTGGCGAAGGAAATTTCTTTGCCGCCGGGCATGACCATCGAATGGAGCGGCCAATATGAAAATCAAATCCGCGCGCAAAACACCTTGCGGCTGATCGTGCCGGCGGCGCTGTTCATGATTTTTATTTTGCTCTACGTCGTTTATCACAGCGCGAAGGAGGCGGCGCACGTGATTCTCGCGGTGCCGTTCGCGCTGACCGGCGGCGTGTTTCTGCAATGGTGGCTCGGCTACAATTTCAACGTGGCCGTGTGGGTCGGCTACATCGCGCTGTTTGGAACGGCGATTCAAACCGGCGTCGTGATGGTTGTTTATCTCGACGAAGCGGTGAAAAAGAAAATGGCCGAACTCGGCGAAAATTTTTCCCGCGCGGATTTGATTCAAGCGGTGAAGGACGGCGCCAAATTGCGGCTGCGGCCGAAGGTGATGACCGTCGCAACCATCGTCGCCAGTCTGCTGCCGATCTTGTGGAGCACGCGCACCGGCGCGGAAGTGATGAAGCCGCTGGCCGCGCCGGTGGTGGGCGGGATGTTGAGCAGCCTCGTCCACATTTTGATCGTGACGCCGGTGATTTTCCTCTGGCTGCGCGAACGGGAATTGAAATGATTTTAAAATCCGACGGGCCCGTTGATTTAAGCAATAGGGGAAATAATTGCGCGAAGAAGGTTTTCCGATAAGAATCAGTCCTGAAATGGAAACCATCTCAACAACCAAAATCGACGAATTGCTGGCGGCGATGATTCAAAGCGCCGAGGGAATTTCGGATCTGCTGTTCGTGACTAATCGGACGCCCCAAGTGGAGGTGCATGGCCGGCTCAAGCCGACCGCGCCGGAATCGCCTGAATCCGTGCTCACCAGCGCGCGCATCGAGGGACTGGCGAAGGCGATCATCAATAACAACGCGCGGCTGCTGGAAGATTTGGCCGGCCATGGTTCCTGCGATTGCAGTTATTCCCTGCCAGACGGCTGCCGTTTTCGCGTCAACATTTACCGGCAGAACGGCAACTACGCCATGGTGCTGCGCCGGTTGCAGTCACGGATTCCGACGATGGACTCGCTCCAGTTGCCGCCGGTGTTCCGCGAAATCATCAAGGAAAAAAACGGCCTGATCTTCGTGACCGGCGGCACGGGCAGCGGCAAGACCACCACGTTGGCGGCGATGTTGAATGAAATCAACCAGCATGACGAATCCCATATCGTCACGCTGGAAGACCCGATTGAATTTTTGCATCCGCATCTCAAGGCCACCTTCAGCCAGCGTGAATTGGGCCGGGACTTTTATAATTTCCCCGACGGCCTGCGCGCCGCGCTGCGACAGGCGCCGAAGATTATTTTTGTCGGCGAGATCCGCGACCGCGAGACAATGGAGATTGCGCTGACCGCCGGCGAAACCGGCCACGTCGTTTACAGCACACTGCACACCATCAGCGCCGGCCAGACCATCAACCGCATTTTAGGCCTGTTCACCAAAGACGAGGAACAACAGGTGCGCGAGCGACTGGTCGGTTCACTGCGTTACATCGTCAGCCAGCGGCTTGTGCCCAAAAAAAGCGGCGGTCGCCTGCTGGCCACGGAACTAATGGGCAGCAGTATGCGAATCCGTGAAGCCATCGCGCTGGGTGAAAATGAAAACCGCCGCCTCGCCGACATCATCGAGGCCGGCATCACCTCCGGCTGGCACAGTTTTGAACAATCCCTGGTCAAAGCCTACGAGGCGGATTTGATCACCGAGGAAACCGCGCTGCTCTACTGCATCAACAAGTCCGCCATGCACCAGCGCATTGACCACATTGACAAGCGCCGGCAGGCCGCGCACTCCTCGGCGGGATTGAAATTGAAAATGGATCAAAAATCGGAACCAGCTCCGGTCATGCCCAAACCGCCCATCGTGCCGACGACGGAAGGCCAGCCGCCAGCCGCGTGAGTTATGCAAATTAATTTTTCCGCACCAGGATGGGAAAACTCAATGCCGTTTTTGCGCCGGCATTTTTAGCGGATACAAACCCGGACAGCAATTGAACGTCTCATGGAACGCGGCGCTGAAATGGCTCAAGCTGTTGTACCCAACTTCCAGCGCGGCCTCGGTGACATTGTAGTCGCCGGACTTGAGTAGTTCCGCCGCGCGTTCCATGCGCAACTGGCGGAGATGCTGCGTGATCGTGTGGCCGGTCTGCGCGGAAAAAATCCGGCTCAGATAAAAATGACTGCAGCCGATTTTTTTCCCCAGCTCCTCCAGCGTCGGCGGCGCGGCCAGGTTTTGTTTCAACAAAAAAACGACGTGTTCGACGCGTTCCTGCGCGAGACGCTGCTGGCGCGAACAAAACATTTCTTTTTCCGGCGGCGGCTGGAGCAGAAAGGTCAAGGCCAGTTCCAGCGCCTTGCATTGATACCAGAGCGGCTGCGCGCTCGCATAAACCGGCGGCTGCCGCAGCGTGGCGATGAGCTGTTGCTGCGCCGCCGTGAGCCGCACGGTCGCGTTGGCGGCGGGCGCGGCCGGGGAATTTCCGATGGCCGCGCGGACCACGGGATGCAGCATCGGTTCCATGCCGGCGAGATGCTTCGCGAGAAACGGGCTGGAAAATTCCACCGTGAGAAACTGGTGCTGCTCGTTCTTCGCCCGTTTCGCCGCCAGCGGCTCGTCCTGCCGATGATAAAACCCCACCGTGTTCGGCGCGAATTCCGCGCGTCCGCCACGGCCTGCCACAAAACCGTGGCCTTCGAGGTTCAGGCAAAGTTCCACGCAGCCCGGATGAAAACTCGCCGCCCAGTCGAATTCGCGCTTCGCAAAAAAATCGTGCCACTCGATGCTGTAGCCCGCGCCGTGAAAGCTGCCGAAGAGCGGCTGCCAGCCCTTGCCCACATCGCGCCACGCCTCCGCCTCCGTGAACGGCGCGTGGCGACGGGAATTTTCGGCTGAAGCGGCGGAATTCAAATTCGGTGGCGGAGTAAAATTATTCGTTCGCGCCCAGTTTTTTTTCCCACGCGGCGATTTTTTTGAACAGGTCGGGCAGCCGCTGCATCGCGATCATGATGCGCTTGGCCTGCTTGTCCGGCTGCGCGGGAATGCCCAGCCATTGTTCGCCGTCGGGAATATTGTGCATCACGCCGGCCTTTGAGCCGATGGTCACGCGGTGGCCGATTTTCAGATGTCCGGCGATGCCAACCTGCCCGGCGAGCACGCAATAATTGCCCAGCTTCGCGCTGCCCGCGATGCCGACCTGCGCGCACAAAATGCAATGCTCGCCGATCTCCACGTTGTGCGCGACTTGCACGAGATTGTCAATTTTCGTTCCCTTACCGATGATTGTTGAACCGAGCGCGCCGCGATCCACGGACACGTTTGAGCCGATTTCCACGTTGTCGCCGATGACGACGTTGCCAATCTGCGGAACTTTGCGGTGAAAACTGGCATCAAAAACGTAACCGAATCCATCCGATCCGATCACCGTGTTGGAATGGATGCGCACGCGTTTGCCAATTTGTGTGCGCGAATAAATCGTGACGTTCGGAAATAAATTGGTTTCGTCACCAATGGTCGAATCATTGCCAACAAAATTGCCGGATTGCAAAATCACGTTCGCGCCGATCTTCACGCGCTCGCCAATCGTGCAATGCGGGCCGATGTGCGCGGTCGGATCAATCTGCGCGGATTGGGCGATGACGGCGGACGGATGAATTCCCGCCGGAAATTTCGGTTCGGGGAAAAATACCGCAAGCGCCTTGGCAAACGCGATGCGCGGGTTGTCCACGCGGATGAGAATTTTTTTGGCCGAGACAGAATTTTTCCCGGCGATGATAGCGGTGGCCGCGCTGTTTTCGGCGGCGGTGAAAAACTCCTCCGTTTCCGCAAACGTCAGGTCGCCGGGTTTGGCGTTGTCGGCGGTGGCAAAACCGGTGAGCGCGGCGTGCGCATCGCCCAGAACTTCACCGGCGAGCAATTTTGCGATTTCAGCAGTGTTCAGTGTCATGGACTTGATTTATCCGGCTCACTATAAAGCCGGACGGAATCTGTTCAATCCCAAGTTTCTTGGGCCGGAAGTTTTCTAGCGCGAAAATCCCGGCGCAATTTCCGGTGAATGGTCGCCAACTGGCGACTATTGATTGTTGGTTGGGCGCGGGTAAACTGCATTTGTAAATTATGCCTTTGACCACGCTTGAACAAATCATCCCGCTGCTTCGGGATGCCGTCGGCCCCGTCATTTTGATTTCTGGCGTCGGCTTGCTGCTATTGACGATGACCAACCGCCTGGGCCGCGCGATTGACCGCGCGCGGACGATGACCCACGAGCTCGCCACGCAAACCGGTCGCGAACGCACGCAGACGCAGGCGCAAGTGGAAATCATTTTCCGCCGCGCCAAAATCATCCGGCTGGCGATTTTATTTTCCGTGACGAGCGCGCTGCTGGCGGCGGTGCTGGTAGTTTCGGTGTTTGTTTCGGTCTGGCTGCAATGGCATCAGGGCTGGCCGCTCGGCGTGATTTTTGTGGGCTGCCTCCTTTCGCTCTGCGCCTCGCTCGTGGCGTTCATGGGCGACATCAACCTGTCCTTGCACGCGTTGAAGCTGGAACTTGAGGCCACGCCGCCAGAGAAATAAAAATTTTCGCCGGCAAATTTTTCAGTTCCGCGCGCCGAAAACGGCGTCGAGAATCACTTCCTTCGTTTTCCAGATTAACGCCATCGTCATCGCCAGCGGCAGCAGGATGAAAAAGATCAGCAGCAAATTGCTCGCGCGACCGATCCAGATCAAAATTTTGCCGACGGGCGGCGACGGATGCGGCAGTTGCACGAGCGCGGCAACGACAATGGCGAAAAAAATCAGGCCGACCAGCAGCCAGCGGTTGAAGGCGGTGAACTGGCGCGTTTCGTGGCGCAACGTTTCGTCCGGCAGCATCGCGCCGAGCCGCTTGAGCACGAGGTTCAAATTGAACAGGAACAGCACGGCGGCGAGTTCCAGCACCAAAACCGCGTCGGCAAAGAAAANNCAGCGCGCGGTCGAGCGCGTGCCGCCACGGACGTTCCTGTTTTTGAAAATCCGACATCTGCCACAGGCCGTAGATGGGCAGCGCGTTGACGGCAAGCGCGGGCAAAAATCCCAGCGGCTTGAGCCAATCCGCGCGCGCGGTCTCGGCGCAAATGAGCAAGGCGGCGGGCAGGCCCCAGAACAGCGCGGACAATCCGCGCGCGAGTTTGCCGAGCGAGCGGAGCAGTTGCGGATTGGGCGGCGTCATCGGGTAAATCGCAAAGTTATTTGAACTTTGATTGTCGCTCG
>PLHK01000114.1 GCA_003139955.1 Limisphaerales bacterium | reverse complement strand
CAGGCGCGCGAACGCTACGAGACGGATGCGAGTCTGCGGAATGTTTCTTTTGATGAAGCCGAATACGCGCTGAAAACGGTTGTGAGTTTGATTGAAAGGCAGAGAATTTTTCCGCTGGAATTCCCCGCAACATGACGCTGGCGACCGAAGCTAAAGTTTCAAAACCAGACATACAGACTCCGAGCGTGATTCCTATGGCCCTACCAATTTAGCTGTTGATGTTGCCCAGGTGAGCCAGTTGCCTTTCATTGCCACAAATCTTTTACGCAGCCTTGGTATTCAGTTTTCGGACATTGCCGGTTATTCCAAAACCAATAGAATTGAATATTTAGCTCCGGCAATGACGTTGTTTTATGCGGGGAATGATACGATTACGAATATTCCGTATCGCACAATCTTGTTTAAGCGAAGCGTTGATGGAATGCCAATCGCTCANNAGACTTTTTCCGCAACGACAATTTCCAACGCCATCGTTCTGGCTTCATTTCAGAAAAAAGGATTTCCAAAGCCTTCCACGCATCAAATTACGATTTGGGGAGATCATAACCTCGTTTAACTCTTTTGGTGCCCGTTTTGGTGTCCGTCCTTAGTGAGGTTATTAAGTAATGAATATATTTGAACCACAAAAAAATCCAGGCTCCGCACAGCCACAGAATTTCTTTAAACGCTCTAAAGCGGCAGATTACAAATCTACCAAAAATTTGACGGGATGAAAAATGATTGGCTCTTTGGAGACTGTCTTCAATGGTATCCAGCCGATCTGGTCATTGGGCACACTGAAGCCGCATGGGGCAAAGCCGCACCGGTTGGCAGCGGTGGTGAATCGCAATTCAGAGTTTGCCACCCGCAGGGGATGTTCCAGCAGCATGGTGCAGGTGGCTTTCAGTGCGGCTTCGGATAGCAAATACAGAAACGGCACCGCGCCCATCATGTAAGGGGCATAATCTTCCGGCATTTTTTCGCGGCGTTTGAATCGTTGTTTCTTGGTAAAGCTTTGGAACCAGAACCATTCTGGTTCGCGATCAGCCAGCCGCACTGAAGAAGCGACAAAAGGATAATGCCAGACCGGCGCATAGTATTGCCGGACCGAGGTGTTGCAAAATACATCCCAATCGATGACCCACCATTTGTCGCACTTTTCCTTGCGCTGCAGAAACCAGGAACAAAGCAGTCGGTCGCCGGAGCGCGTTGGCAGGGTCGAATGCAAACTTTTGAGCTCCGGCGTGGCCTTCAGCGTATAGCCGCCGGGGAGCGCCTGGTCGGCGCTGACGGTGACAATGGTGGCCCCGGGGTTATGCCGTTGGACACTCTGCAAGTTATTCAAAACCACCGGATCAATATGATGATGCAAATAAATAATCCCCAGTGTTTCACTCATAAAATTTGCGCGGCATGATATCTATTTTCCGAGCCGCCGGTAAAGGTATTTAGTCGAAGCCGCCGCGCGTTAAAAAATATTTCGCAACTTTTTCCGGGTTCCGGTGTCTAACTATGCACGAGGATAAAGTTCCTCGTGTTTGGTTTGTTCTTTGACTTGTTTGTGAGGGTCACACGACTGTGACTCATCTGAAAAATAACGAACAAGAGACCATGAATTTGAATAAAAAGACGGGTTCTGCTGATTAAAGGTGAAGCGCCAAAATTATTAAAAAACGAAAACGAAATAGCGGCGCGCCAAGAATGAACATTGAACTTGCACTGACTGAATTAATTTAACTCTCGTCTGCTGAAAATCTACTAACTACGCGGTCTTCTCACCAGCCCGGTCATTTCCTCAATGGCCGGGCTGTGCATTGCTCAACGTCATCAACAACGCCCGACAGGCCATTGAAAGCGTATCTGGATTTTCTAGTGTTTTATGTTGTAAGTTCGAAACGAACAATTGCTGGCAAAACTTCCGGCGATGTAAAAATGCTTGCGGATGGCACGCTGAAAGCTATATTGCAAACAATTTGCAACTTAAAAAGTGCTTAATCAGCCGCCGCAACCGCCAGAGCCTTTTTCTGGCGACGGGCGTTTTGTTGTTGGCCATCTGGCTATTCATGTCGGCGACGGAAGTTTGCACGCCACTGCACGAATGGCTGCACGGTGGAACGATTCCCGACAATGACGATTGCGCAATTGTCGCCATCGCCCACGGGAACATTGAAACTGCCGTGTGCACCGTGCGGGTTGCCATGCCGGTCGCCTGGATCGAAGTCACTCCCCGCATTGAAATTTCAGTTTTTTGTCCGTCCACGGTCTTTCTCCCTGATGGCCGCGGGCCGCCGGTTTCTCTTCTCCCTTCCTGAAAAGTTCACCGGCCTTCGCAGGCCGGCATTCGTCAGTTAATTCAACCTGAATTATTTCGACGTTGTGCCTTTGGGCATACGTCGTTTGGAAAATTGTGAAATCGTGCAGTTGAAAAATTTTAGAATCGTGAAGATGAAACTCAATGCCCCAGCCGCATGAGTGAATCAAACAAACAACGATTGGATATGGTGATTGCCGATTGGCGGCCATCATGTTCTGCGCTTTTCCTCGTGACGCTGGCCGGCTTATTGATGGCCGGCTGCGCGGCGGGACCGGACTTTAAGCGACCGGCAGCTCCGGCGGTCGGCGATTATACCGCCAATCCGCTCGCGACCACCGTCACCAGCACAAACGTTGCTGGTGGCGAAGCCCAACATTTTGTCAAGGGCGGCGACATCGCCGGCGACTGGTGGACGTTGTTTCATTCCCAGCCGCTCAACGAGCTGATCGAACTCTCTCTCACCAACAATCCCGACCTCAAGGCGGCGCAGGCGGCGTTGTCAGTGGCCCGTGAAAATATCCTGGCACAGCGCGGCGTTTATTATCCGAGCGTCGCGGCAAGCTTCTCGGCCAGCCGACAGAAGCAATCCGAATTAATTTCGCCCACGCCGAACGCGAACATTTTTCAATACAATTTGTTCACGCCGCAGGTCAGCGTTTCGTATTCGCCGGACGTGTTCGGTCTGAACCGCCGCACCGTGGAGTCGGTGCAGGCGCAGGAACAAAATGTCCGTTTCCAAATGATCGCCGCTTACACCACGCTGACGGCGAATGTTGTCGTCACAGCAATTCAGTCGGCGGCGGTGCAGGCTCAGATTGACGCGACGCGCCAACTTGTTGACCTCAATTCCAACATGGTGGAAATCCTGCGCTATCAATACAAGAAAGGTTATGTCGGGCGGCTGGACGTGGTCGCGCAGGAATCGCAGCTCGCGCAAGTCGTCGCCACGCTGCCGCCATTGATGAAGCAAGCTGCCCAACTGCGCGACTTGCTTGCGGTGTTGGCCGGGCGTTTTCCGAATCAGTCGCCCGCAGAAAAATTTGAGCTTTCAAGTTTGCAATTGCCGGTGGAAATACCCGTGAGTCTGCCGTCGCAACTCGTGGCGCAGCGCCCTGACGTTTTGCAGGCCGAGGCGAACTTGCACGCCGCGAGCGCGCAAATCGGCATCGCCATCGCGAACCGGCTGCCGAACATCACGCTGACCGCCGACGCCGGCAGCACGGCGCTTTCTTTCGATAAATTATTTTCGTCCGGCACCGGCTTCTGGGGTTTGGGCGCGGCGGCGACCGCTCCGCTTTTTCAAGGCGGAACACTTTTGCATCAAGAGCGCGCCGCGAAAGCGGCTTACGTCGAAGCGGCCGAACAATATCGCAGCACCGTGCTGACCGCGTTTCAAAATGTCGCCGACACGTTGGCCGCGCTGGAACAGGACGCCGAGGGTTTGAAGGCCGCGGCCACTGCGGCCGATGACGCGCAAGAAACTTTGGAGTTGTCGCAGCGACAGTGGAAGGACGGCTACATCAGCTTTCTCGCGCGCTTGAGCGCGGAGCAGGCGTATCAGCAGGCGCGCATCAATCTGGTGNNGCGGATTTAACCAAGGATAAAAAATGAAGAATGAATTATTTTGCAAAATTTTGCTGGCGGAACTTCCGGTTAAATTTTCGCGCGCACTTGTCTTTGCGTTCCTCGCAGCAGCAACATTTTTTTCGTTCACCGGCTGTTCGTCCAAAAGTGACAGCAGCGAACCAGCTTCATCCGTCACGGCCAGCAACGTGACTTTGACGGCGGAGCAAAAACAGAAAATCCAGTTTTACACCGTCGCGCCATCGAAGTTTCACAAGACGACGGAGACGACCGGCACGGTGGATTTCGATAACGACCAGGCCACCAGTGTGCTCGCGCCGTTCGGCGGGCCGGTGTCGAAACTGCTCGTCAATCCCGGCGACAAGGTCAAGGCCGGTGACGCGCTGGCGGAAGTGGATTCACCGGACTTCGCGGCGGCCATCAGCGCGTATCGCAAGGCGCTCGCCACCGCGCAGACGCTNNGAGCAGGCGCAAACCGACGCCGCCAACGCCGAGGCCGACCGCGACGCCGCGTTGCAAACGCTCGTCTCGCTGAATCTTGATCCGCAAGTCATCAAAGACCTTCAGGCGGGCCAGCCCGTTTGGCGTCCTGGTGGCAAAATTAATTCGCCCATTGCGGGCACCGTGGTGGAAAAACTCATCACGCCCGGAGAACTTTTGACGGCGGGCACCACGCCGTGTTTCACCGTGGCCGACCTTTCGCGCGTCTGGGTGATGACGCAGATTTTCGGTTCCGATCTGGCTTCGGTCAGCGTCGGCGATTCAGCGGAAATTTTTACGGGCATCGCGACAAATAGTTTTTCCGGCAAGGTGGACAACATTTCCGCGCTGGTGGATCCCACCACGCGTTCGGTGATGGTGCGCGTGGTCGTCGAAAATCCCGGTGACTTGCTGAAAAAGCAAATGTATGTCCGCGTGAAAATTCAGGCGCATCAGGAAAGTTCCGGCCTGCTGGTGCCGGTCTCGGCGATTTTGCGCGACGATGTGAATCTGCCGTTTGTTTATGTCGTCCAGCCCGACGGCAGTTTTGCACGCCGCCACGTGACGCTGGGTTATCGCACCGGCGACCAGTATGACATTCCCGACGGCCTGCAAGCCGGCGACCAGATTGTCGTGGACGGCGCGATCTTTGTTCAATTTCTGCAAAACCAATGAGCGAGCCATTGCCACAAATTGAATCCGCGCCACGAACGGCTTCGATGATGAACCGCGTCGTCGCGTCGTCGCTGCGGCAGCGTTTTCTCGTCGTGCTGTTGACGCTCGTGCTCATCGGCGCGGGCACGCGCTCGCTCGAACGCCTGCCGGTGGATGCGTATCCCGATTTGTCGCCGCCGATCGTCGAGATCATCACGCAATGGCCCGGCCACGCCGCCGAGGAAGTGGAACGCCTCATCACCGTGCCCGTCGAAGTCGGGATGAACGGCATTCCGAAGATGACCACGCAACGTTCGATCACGCTCTACGGATTGTCCGATGTCATCCTCACTTATGACGATGGCACGGACAACAACTTCGCCCGCCAGGAAGTTTTTAACCGGCTGTCCAGCCTTAGCCTGCCGACCGGCGTGACGCCTTCGGTGTCGCCGTTGTCATCGCCTTCGGGTTTGATCTATCGTTACGTGCTACAAAGTTCCGACCGCTCGCCGATGGAACTGAAAACGTTCGAAGATTGGATCATCGAGCCAGCCTACAAATCCCTCGCCGGCGTGGCGGATGATTCGGGCTTCGGCGGCGGCACGATGCAATATCAGGTGCTGCTCGATCCGACGAAGATTGCCGGCGTCGGCCTGTCAGTGTTGCAGGTGGAAGCGGCGCTCGCGGCCAACAACGGCAATGCCGGCGGCGGTTTCTATTCGCAAGGCGGCCAGTTTTATTACGTGCGCGGTCTCGGTCGTTTGGAAACTTTGGAGGACATTGGCAACGTGGTGCTGGCGGTGAACAATGGCACGCCGGTATTGCTGAAAAATGTCGGTCGCGTGGTCATCGGCATCGCGCC
>PLHK01000173.1 GCA_003139955.1 Limisphaerales bacterium | reverse complement strand
TGCAAGCGCGCGGTTTGGTGAACTGGAAATCGGAACCCAAAGTCTGGGCGTTCCTCGGCGACGGCGAATCGGACGAACCCGAATCGCTCGGCGCAATTACTTTAGCGGCACGCGAAAACCTCGACAACATCGTTTGGGTTGTAAATTGTAATTTGCAACGCCTCGACGGGCCGGTGCGCGGCAATGGAAAAATTATTCAGGAATTGGAAGGTTTGTTCCGTGGCGCAGGTTGGAATGTCATCAAGGTCATTTGGGGAACTGAATGGGACGATATTATTAAGCGCGACAATTCCGGCCTGTTGCTCAAGCGCATGGAAGAATGTTGCGACGGCGATTACCAGAAATACATTGTCGAGCCGGGCAGCTACACGCGGAAACATTTCTTTGGCAAGTATCCTCAATTGCTCGAACTGGTAAATCATTTGAGCGACGAGCAGATTTCCAAACTGCTGCGCGGCGGCCATGACGTGCGCAAAATGTATGCGGCTTACAAAGCCGCAACGGAACACAAAGGCCAGCCGACGGTTGTACTCGCAAAGACCGTCAAAGGTTACGGCCTCGGCGAGGCGGGCGAAGGCAAAAATATTTCGCACCAGCAGAAAAAAATGAACGAGAAAGAGCTTCGCGAGTTCCGTGGGCGTTTCAACATTCCCATCAGCGACGATGTCATCGCCGACATGCCGTTCTTTCGTCCCGCGCTCGATAGCGTCGAGACGAAATATCTTTTGGAAAAACGCAAGGCGCTCGGTGGGTTTGTTCCTGCGCGCATCATCAAGCCGGTGACGCTCGACGTGCCGAAGCTAGATCATTTCGCCGAGATGGTGCGCGGTTCCGCGCGCGAAGCTTCGACTACGATGGCTTTTGGCCGTTTGTTGAGCCTGATGCTTCAGCACAAAGGTTTGAACAAACATCTCGTGCCGATTATTCCCGACGAAGCGCGCACGTTCGGTCTGGATACGTTGTTCCGCGAAATTGGAATTTATTCGCCGAAAGGTCAGCTTTACGAACCGGTTGACAGCAAAACGCTTTCGTATTATCACGAAGCGAAGGACGGACAAATTCTTGAGGAAGGCATCAGCGAAACCGGCGCGATGTCGTCGTTCATCGCGGCGGGCACGAGTTACGCATCGCACGGCGTGCCGATGGTTCCGTTTTACATTTATTACTCGATGTTCGGTCCGCAGCGCGTCGGCGATTTGTTCTGGCTCGCCGGCGACATTCGCGCAAAAGGATTTTTGCTCGGCGCAACGAGCGGACGCACTTCGCTGAATGGCGAAGGTCTGCAACATCAAGATGGCCACAGTCTGCTGCACGCGAGCACGATTCCGACGTGTTTGCCTTACGATCCGGCATTCGGTTACGAACTCGCGGTCATCGTCACTGACGGTTTGCGCCGGATGTATGTCGAGCAGGAGGACATTTTTTATTACCTCGCCGTCTATAATGAAAATCACGCCATGCCCGCGATGCCGGCGGATTGCGAAGAAGGAATTTTGAAAGGCCTTTACAAATTCAAGCCCGGCTACGATGGTGCAAAGATCAAGGCGCACATTTTTGGCAGCGGTTCGATCATGCAGTCCGCGTTGAAGGCGCAGCAAATTCTCGCGGAAAAATACGGCGTCAGCGCCGACGTGTGGAGCGCGACGAGTTACAAACTGCTTCGCACCGACGCCATTCGCATCCAGCGCTGGAACATGCTGCACCCGACTTTGCCGGCGAAGAAAAATTATGTCGAGACGTTGCTCGCGAAAGAGCAGGGCGCATTCGTCGCGGTTTCCGACAACATCCGCACAATTCCCGACCAGATTGCGCCGTGGGTTCCGGGCGGATTGTTCACGCTCGGCACGGATGGTTTTGGCCGTAGCGACACGCGCGGGCGTTTGCGCCGGTTCTTCGGCGTGGATGTCGAGTCCACCGTCATCGGCACGCTCTATGCGCTGGCGGAGAAAAAATTGATTGACCGCAAAGTCGTAGCGCAGGCGATCAAGGATTTGGGCGTGGATCCCGAAATGGTGCAGCCGCAGATTGTTTGAAGTGGATTTGCCGCTTGTCATCGAATCGCAAGTGTGATTTCATTCGCGCCCCACAGTCGGCAGGATAGCTCAGTTGGTAGAGCAGNNTCGCCGGTTCAATTCCGGCTCCTGCCACCACTTCAATTTAATGTAATAGAATCAATGCTTTTGTGAAAACAAGGGCGTTGAATGATGTCAAAGTAAGACACGGAGTAAGACATGGCTTGCCCGCTTTCATCAGTGAACTTCGCTGGACGAATCCGCCATTTCGCATTGATTTAACCGGATCAACGTCTTGCCGACACAATGCAAATCGTCGCGCTAGGGGCAAATACGGCGCACGGCGGGGCATTGTGGCGAGCGCGGACAGGGTGAAAAATTTAATGCGCCGCACGCCCCTTTTTTAATACGCGAACGACCGTGTGAATTTCGCCCCAGCCTATTGGCAAAAATCAAAAGTCCGCGCCAAAAAAATTCCAGCCAGCCTATTAGCGAAACGCGAAGGACAGTTCCAAAAAAATTTCCAGTTCGGGAAAACGCGTCTCCCTATTGCGCCCAACTATGCGGTTTCAACTCATTTTTTTTTTGAAGATGAACCAGACCAAAAATGTTGGAACTGCACCTAGAAGCCAGACCCCAAATAAGATTGCCAGACTGAAAATCACTCCGAAGAATGCACCAAACTTTTCCGTATTGGAATTTGATTGTGCAAGAAGGCCATCGTGAGCCCACCCAAAACAAGTTGCCGCTCCCCAGCAAACAATAAGTGCTGACCATCCGAAAAATCCAATTAAAGCAATGAGGGCTACTGCTTCAGAAAACGAACCTTTTTTAGCCTCTGGCGGCTTCAAAAAGACAGGCGGGGATTGAAGGTTGGAAAAATTATATCCGCAGAATCTGCACACAACTGCTTCCTGTCTTACTGATTCAGCGCACATAGGGCATTTCTTCGTTTCCTGATTCTCGCTTCTCTTTGGCGGCGTGGACGCTGGATTTGCCGATGGCGGCGCAGTAGGCGGAACAGGTGAAGTTGGAACAAAGATAATTGTTTCCATCTTGCAATGCGGACAATCCACAGTGCGAGTTTCGCCTCGTCCAAAACCGCTGGCGTCAAATTCAATGTTGCCGCTGCAATACTGGCAACGGCAGGTGACAAAACGCGGCGGTTCGTCAGATGGATTGCTCATGGCAGCAAAACTGCGCGGTAAAATTTATTTCCGGCAATTGGATTTTGGTCAATCCACAGATAAGGGCTGGCATTAAGTAGAATCGTTGCCCGCGTCGTCCAAGCGTTCAAGTCGGGTGACGATTGAACCTGATACGTTCGCCCGACCGTGCCGGTGATTGTCACGCCCGCAAAAGTGCCGATGCCAAGATTTGCGCCGGTCACAACTTGCGGCTGCGGATTGAATGAGATTTGCCGGATGCGCTGATTGCCGGAGTCAGCGACAAAAATTGTGCCGCCTGAAATACAAACGCCATCCGAATTCCCCGCGCCGCCATTGAACCGCGCAAGATTGCCTGCACCATTCGTGTAGCCGGATTGTGTGAAGCTGCCTGCCATTGTCACAATGTTCGTTGTTACGTCCATTTTTCTGATTGAACTACCGCAAGCGAGATAAATGTTGCCGAAATTGTCCGCGCACATTCCAGAAATTCCCGTTCCAAGAAAACAGGCGTTTGTGCCGACGCCATCGGCATTTGCATATGGAGAGCCGTAGTGTCCGGCAATCGTCGTGACGTTTTGGCTTTGGTCAATCCGGCGGATTAAATAATTTCCAGAATCCCAAATGTAGATGTTGTTTGCAGAATCAGCAGCCAATGGTTTAGGACTGTTGAACGAAGTAAAAATGCCATTTCCGTCTGCATTGCCACTGTTTCCAGAACCAGCAAAGACGCTTAAAGTTCCGTTGGTAGCGTATCGGTAAATTTGATTCCCGTTACCGTTTGAAAAATAAATGTTGCCGATGGAATCAGCGCACACGCCGATTGTGCCGCTATCAGACAGATTGTTAAAATTGGTCATGGTGACAACCGCGCCACTGGTAATTGTCCAAAGCGAAACGGTGTTGAAATACCCGCCATATCCCGAAACCCAAATCGTATCATTGCGATCAATTGTTAAACCGGTGATGGTATTGGGAAAACTAACATTGGTTCCAGTTCCTTGTGCATAGCTTCCGCCGCCAGCAAATGTGGAAACGGTTCCGTCAGGTGTAATTTTTCGGATTCTGGAATTGCCAGAATCCCAAACGAAAAGGTTGCTGTGTGAATCGGCGACAATGACATTTGGATTGTTGAACATCGTCAACTGGCCAACGCCGTCCACATAACCCGCAAAGCCAGAGCCGGCAAAAGTTTGAACAACTTCGTTGTTCGTGTCGTATGTCTGCGCGAGGGCGTGCCAGCCGAATGAAGCCATGACCGCCGCAAGAACCGCCATAATTTTTGTTTTCATAATTCGCCGCTTGCGTCGCCGGTTCCGCTGCCAATGAAAAGGGCGCACTTACTCGCGCCCCACTGCTGGCACTGGTATGCCATGGAAGGAACA
>PLHK01000161.1 GCA_003139955.1 Limisphaerales bacterium | reverse complement strand
GACAAGGAAAATGCCCGCCTGATTGTCTCCCAAATCGTCATGGATGCGCTCGATTGTCTTAAGATGGCCTAACCCAAGACCACCGCAAAACGCGGACGGGAATTGAACTCCATCCGCAAGCTGCTGACAAAGTAACTTTTGAACGATGGTTCGCTCGATGAACGCTGCCAAGCCGAATTGCCGCCGCGCGAAGCGTTGAGACGGGCGATGAATATAAAGCCGCCGCCGGACTGGAAAGCCACGATGAAAAATTCCAAAGCGGCGAACTTGAAAAAGCGTGCCGCTAGATTGTTTCAAAAACGGATTCTGCCTGCGTCCAGGCTGGAAACGGTCTGTTATTTGTGAAGTGCATAATTCTGGAAAAGGTAAAAACCAACTTGCACCCAATGTCTATCCAGTTAGAATGCAAATCAACGAATGTTGAAGAAAACCCTGAAATAGAGCGTTTTGTAACTCTTAATCAATTGATTTGCGGTTCAAGTCCGCACTCGGGCACCATTTTAAACCGTAGTTTTTATCCGCTTGCACCAGCCGCCCGCCATTTTTCTTTTCATCGGACGCCTTCATGTGCTGTTCGTGCATCTGCCCATCGGCATGATCACGGTGCTGGCTGCTTTGGAGATTGCCGTGCGCTTTTCACGTTTCAAAACTGCCGCCGCCAGTGCCGGCTATATCCTCGCGTTGGCGGCGCCGCTGGCGGTGGTGACGGCGATTTGCGGCTGGTTCTTATCGCTCGGTGGCGGTTATGACGCAAATCTGCTGGCTTGGCACAAATGGCTTGGCATCAGCACGGCGGTGATGACCGTGGTTGCGGCAGTTTTTTTTCAGCGCAGGAAAATCATCGCTTATCGGGCGACTTTGTTTGTGGCCGTCGGCCTGTTGATGGTGGCGGGACATTTGGGCGGCTCGCTAACTCACGGGAGCGATTATCTTACCCAATATGCGCCGACGCCGCTGAAAAAATTATTGGGGTTGAGCACGGCAAAAAAATCTTCCACGCCGATGGCGGTCGCCGATCCNNCCGATTTTTGCCGGCGTCATTGAGCCGATTTTTCAAAGCAAATGCGTTAGCTGCCATGGCGCGGCCAAATCCAAGGGCGGTTTGCGGTTGGATTCTTTTGCAGCCGTGCAAAAAGGAAGTGAGGATGGATTCGTTTTGAAGCCCGGCCAGTCCGCGCAAAGTCCGCTGGTGCAGCGCGTGTTGCTGCCCGCCGACAGCGACGACCATATGCCGCCAGTTGGCAAACCGCAGTTGACCGTCGCCGAAATCGCGCTTTTGAAGTGGTGGGTTGATGCGGGCGCTCCAGAAACCAACACGCTCGGTCAGCTTCAGCCGGTATCAGAAATTTCGGCAATCCCGGCTACAAAGTGATTTTGGTTCAGTATTGAATTTAGTTACTTCGCCCGCCAATATACTGCCGTGAATCGTCTCATCCAGTTCGTGCTGCTGCTGCTCGCCAGCGTCACACTTAAAGTTGACGCGCAGGGAACAGCGTTCAATTATCAGGGCCGGTTGAACGTCGCCGGTCTGCCCGCCAATACCAACTACGATTTTCGCTTCATCATCTTTGACGCCGTCACCAACGGCAACCAGATCAGCGTGCCGCTGACCAATTCCGCCGTCGCCGTGAGCGGCGGGCTGTTCAATGTCACGCTGGATTTTGGACCGGGACTTTTCACCGGCACGAATTACTGGCTCGACCTCGCGGTGCGCGCCACGGGCGACACAAATTTCGTCACGCTTTCGCCGCGCCAGCCGGTGCTGCCCGTGCCGTATGCCATTTTTGCCACGGGCGCGAGCAATTTGCTCGGCGCGCTTGCGGCGACGCAAATTGTCGGAACACTGCCATCCGCGCAAATCTCCGGCACCTACTCCGGCCAGGTGAATTTTGTGAACAGCACGAACACTTTTTCCGGCGCGTTCGCCGGCAGCGGCGCGGCGCTGACCAACTTGAACGCGACGCAACTGACCACGGGAACCGTCGCAGACGTGCGGTTGTCGGCGAACGTGGCGTTGCTGAACCAAAATCAGACCTTCACCGGCGCGAATAATTTAACCAACAACGCGAACAGTTTTACCGGCAGTTTTTTTGGCAATGGCCTCGTCGGCTGGATTCCGGTGTCCGGCACCGCCGTGCAGGCGGTTCGCGACACCGGCTATCTGCTGCTGAACTCGCAGTTCACCACCGTCACGCTGCCCGCTTCCGCGTCGTTGCTGACGGGTGACATCGTGCGTATTTCCGGCGCGGGTATCGGCGGCTGGCGTGCGCAGGCGAACAGCAACCAAAGTTACCTTGGCAATTTTTCCAGTTATCTCAATTCCCTCTGGCTGCCGGCCAGGGTCTCCGGCACCAAATGGCTTTCGCTGGCCGCTTCATCCGACGGCTCCCGGATGTATGCGGCGGGTGGCAGCGGCGTGTTTGCCTCCACCGATTCCGGCCATACTTGGAACGGGCCGGTTTCCGTGCTGGCGGGTTCGTGGAATGCCGTGGCCACCTCGGCTAACGGCAGCACCGTGCTGGCCGGTGTTCCGTCCAAAGCCGTCCAAGTTTCTTACGACGCCGGCACGACGTGGACGCCGCTGGTGAGCACCCTCGCTTCCAATGCCATTGCCATCGGCTGCTCTTATGACGCCACCAAAGCCATCGTCGCCAATAAAAGCGGTCTGGTTTATACTAATAATTCGGTTGGCGTCTGGAGCAGCATCGGGGCGAGTGCCGCCACTTGGGACACCGTGGCTTATGCGGGCAGCGGTGCTAATTTCGCAGCCGCTAACACCAGCGGCATCATTTTCAGTCAGGCCGGCGGCAGCGTGTCGGTCACGAACAAAGCCATCACCGGTTTGGTCATCTCGGCGGATGGCACCAAGCTCGTCGCCTGCGTCAGTCCCGGCGGCATTTACACGTCCGCTAACAGCGGCGCGACCTGGGGCAATTCCACCGCGCCGTGGATCAACTGGAACTGCCTCGCCGCCTCGGCGGACTGCACGCGGCTGGCGGCAGGCATCAGCAATGGCGTCATTTACATCTCCGCGAATTTTGGTGCGAGTTGGTCGGCGCTCACTGGTTCGAGCAACACTGTTTGGTCGGCGCTCGCCACCTCGGCAGACGGCAGCAAGCTGGCCGGCGGCGTCAACGCCACTTCCGGCGGGATTTATTATTCCACCGCCGGCACGCAGAGCACCACCAGTACGAACGGTTTCCTCACCGGCAGCCAAGGCTCAGCAGTGGAACTGCAATATATCGGCAACAACCAATTCATGCCCGTCAGCTCGGTAGGAACGATTTGGGCGAACTGAAGAAAATCCGTTGGTCGCGAGATTTTAGTTCTGAAAGGGCGCTAAGTTGGCGATGATTATTTTTTTGGCAACGTCGCCTTCGTCACCGCCTGTAGTTCGTCCAGTTCCGGCTGCAATTCCGCCTTCGTCTTTTTGTCCATGCGGTCGATGAAGAGGATTCCGTTCAAGTGATCCGTCTCGTGCTGCACCGCGCGCGCCAATAGTCCGCCGCAGCGGAAGGCAATGGGTTGGCCTTTGGCGTCAAGCGCCCGCACGTCCACGGTTTCGGGGCGCGCAATCTCCGCAAAAATTTCCGGGAAGCTTAGGCAGCCCTCGCCACCGGTCGCGGGTGCGCCCGCGGGCGTGACGACGGGATTGATGAGCACGAGCGGCATGATGCTGGCCACGTCCGCCGGCTGGCCGTCGAGTTCGAGCGTGGATGGACGGTCGGCCGCCACCGCGCGCACATCAATCACCGTGAGCTGCTTCGCCACGCCGACTTGCTGCGCCGCGAGGCCGACGCCGTGGTTTTGCTCCATCGTCTCAAACATATTGGCGATGAGCTTTTTGATCTCGGACGTGATGGCGTCAATCTTCGCGCCCTTTTGCCGGAGCGCGGGATGGCCGTATTTTACAATTTCTAAAATCATTTTAATTCGGACTCAAAATTTTTGGCCGCAAAAATTCACAAAATTCGCAAAACTGGAATTTGTATTATGCGCCTTTTGGCGGCAAATAGATCAATCCGCATTAATACCGAGGATTTCCAAGACGCGTTGCAACTCGTCGTCGCTAAAGAAGGAGATTTCCACCGCACCTTTGCCTTTAGCATATTTTAACTGCACCTTCGTTCCGAACCGCTCGCGCAATTTTTCCTCCAGCCGCCCGAGGTTGGAATCAATCGGCACGATGGCCGGCGTCTTGGCGGTGTCGCTGGAATTTTTCGTGGCGCGCGTTTGCAGCTTGGCGACCAAGCCTTCCGTCTGCCGCACGTTCAAGCCGTCCTTGACGATGCGCTCGGCGGCGAGCTGCTGGTTTTTTTCGTCCGGCAAACCGAGAATCACTTTTGCGTGGCCGACGGAAATTCTGCCGGTGCGCAAAAAACTTTGCACTGGCGCGGGCAGTTTCAAAAGCCGCGTCGCATTGGCCACCGCCGCGCGACTCTTGCCGACTTTCACCGCGATCTCTTCCTGCGTCAGTTGAAATTGTGCCGCGAGTTGCGCGTAGCCGAGCGCTTCTTCGAGCGCGTTCAGATTTTCGCGCTGCAAATTTTCGATGAGCGCGAGTTCCAAAACCGCGCGGTCGTCAGCCACCCGGACGATGACCGGCACTTCTGGGAGGTTCAAAAGCTGCGCCGCGCGCCAGCGGCGTTCGCCGGCGATGAGTTCAAAAATTCCTGCGCGCTCGCGCACAATGAGCGGCTGGACGATGCCTTGTTCGCGGATGGAATCAGCCAGTTCCTTCAAGGCTTCGTCGGAAAATTCCTTGCGTGGTTGCAGCGCGGATGGGCGAACTTGATTCAGCGGCACGCGCAATACGCGTTCGCGCTGATCCGGCGCGGCGGCGGGAATGGTCGGCGCGGTGGTCGTTTGCGTGAGCGGTGGATTGCCGCCCAGCAGCGCGCCCAGCCCGCGTCCTAATGCAGGTTTTGACATCGGCGGAAGAGTGTCGCAGGGCAGGGAAATTGTCAACGCGCGGGCGGGGTAGACATGACGATCTCAATCGCCTGGCGCAAATCGGGAAGGGAAAATGGCTTGAGGAGCAGGTAATCCACCACATCTTTAACCTTGCCGCTTTCCTGCAGCACGTCGGCAAAAGCTGTTATCATGATGATGGGCATGCCGGAATGGCGGAGCTTGATGAGCGCGGCCAGTTCGTCGCCCTTCATGCCGAGCATATAATAATCGGTGATGACGAGGTGGAAGCGACCCGGTTGCAGCAGCGTCAGCGCAGATTCGCCGCTGTCGGCGGTCTGGACGGAATGGCCGTCAAAATCAAGCAGCATGCGGATGGATGAATTGACGGATGGTTCGTCGTCCACCAACAAAATCTGATAGGATGGTTTTTCGGATTCCGGCATGATCTGACTTTGGAAACATTAGTTGGGTTTTTGCCGGTTGCCAATGCCTATTCCTGCTTCACTGGCAAAAACCGTGGCGATGATTGGCGAATCCGCTTGCCCTTCGGCCTCAACCGGGCAGAATTCCGAATCGGTGGCAGTGCCGGATTTTGGTTCGGAGCGTAGCTCAGCCTGGCTAGAGCGCGTGGTTTGGGTCCACGAAGTCGCAGGTTCGAATCCTGTCGCTCCGACCATTTTCCCCGCCCTTGAAAATTTCCAAAAGTTCTGCTCGACAAATTCTCCGGGCAGTTTCAAATAACCCACAGCATGGCCAAAAAACCTAAACGCATCGGCATCCTCACCGCGGGCGGCGACAGCCCCGGACTCAACGCCGCTATCCGTGGCGTCGGCAAGACGGCGCTCGGTTATTACGGGATGGAAATCATCGGCTTTCGCGACGGCTTTCGCGGCCTCGTGGAAAACAAACGCCTCAAGCTCGACAAGTCCACGCTCGCCGGCATTCTCACCGTCGGCGGCACGATTCTTGGCACGAGCCGCGACAAGCCGCACCGCATGGTGATTGACGGTCGCACCAAGGACATGACCAAGGTCATCGTGGACAATTATCACAAATGGGGACTCGACTGCCTTGTCTGCCTCGGCGGCGGCGGCACGCAGAAAAATGCCTTGCGCCTGCACCAGGCCGGACTCAACGTCATCACGCTGCCCAAGACGATTGACAATGACGTCGCCATGACCGACGCCACCTTCGGCTTCGCCACCGCGCTCGACATCGCGACCGAAACGATTGACCGCCTCCACAGCACGGCGCACAGCCACCATCGCATCATCGTCGCCGAGATCATGGGCCACCGCTCCGGCTGGCTCGCGCTCGGCGCGGGCATCGCGGGCGGGGCGGACGTGATTCTCATTCCCGAAATTCCCTACGACGTCGTGAAAATTGCTGACGCCATCCGCCGCCGCAGCCGGCACGGGACCAATTTCAGCATCGTCGCCGTGGCCGAAGGCGCGATGAGCCGGGACGATTTTCGTGCCATGAATGCCGCCGAAAAAAAACTCGAACGCGCCAAAACCTTGCACGACAAAAAAGAGGCGAAGATCGAACTTGCCACGCTGGAAGTCCGCCACGCTGGCAACACCATGCGCCTCGCGAAACATCTCGAAGAACTTACTCAACTTGAATCCCGCGTCACGATTCTCGGCTACGTCCAGCGCGGTGGCACGCCCTCGGCGGCGGACCGCATTCTGGCCACGCGCCTCGGCAGCGCCTGCGCCGACCTCATCAACGAGGAACATTACGGCGTGATGGTCGCGGCGCGGGGCGACGACACCGAAGCCGTGCCGCTGGAAAAAGTCGCGGGCAAACGCAAATGCGTTCCGGTTGACCATTCGTGGGTCAAGACCGCGCGTCGCGTGGGAACGTGTTTGGGAGATTAAAAATAATTGCAGCTGAAAATCTGTTAGTCAGCATGGCGCTTTTATGAAAACACAACATCAAACAGCTATTTTGATTATTGGCATTTGCCTTTGTGCACTCTGCGCACTTTGCCCGCCGAGAAAGCTGGCCGATCCGTCGGATATTCGATTTCTGATTGAAGGTGGAAACACAACACCGGAGATTGTTGTTCCTCATGCTTTTCTATTTTCGGAGGATTTTGGTTTGTTTAGCAGTTCCGCTCGAACAGGAGACAATCCCGATAGTCGGTTGATTCGTTACAAGGTTGACGTGGATTCCGGTCGGCTTATAGCCGAGCTAGTGTTGATTGCATCGCTGACTGGAATTATTGTGCTTATTCCTAGATTAAAGAAATGACGACCATGCTGCCCGGCAAGTCACCGCAGCCAAATGTCGTTGGCGGATTTTTCAGCCTTTGATAATCATCGCGCCCGCCGCCGGACGGGAGCTGAAAATGGCGGCTTCAATTCCGGTTTTAATTTTATAATCCGCCGCGATTTTTTTTGTGATGGCGTCCACGCAATCGGTTTTCACCAGCGCGACGCAGCAGCCGCCGAAACCGCCGCCCGTCATCCGGCAGCCATAAACGCCACCGCGGTAGCCGATGTCCTCGGTGATCTCCACGACGGCGTCGAGTTCGGCGCAGCTCACTTCGTAATCGTCGCGGAGCGAGGCGTGGCTGGCATACATGAGATTGCCGACGCCCGGCCAGTTTGCATGGCGAACGCCTTCAGCGGCGTGGACAGTGCGCTCAATTTCGCCGACGACGTGCCGCGCGCGGCGATAAACAACTTCGCTCATTTTGGTTTTCGCATTTTCAAGCTGGTCAGCGGTCGCGTCGCGCAAGGATTTCACGCCGAGATGGCTGGCGGCCTCCGCGCATTGCGCGCGGCGTTCAGCGTATTCGCCGCCGCTCAATTCGTGCTTCACATTCGTGTTGATGACGAGCAGTGCGACGGACGGATCGCTCATCGGCACGAGTTCGGTCTGGCGCGTGCGGCAGTCGAGCAGGAGCAAATGACCTTCGCGTCCGAGCGCGGAAATGAATTGATCCATGATGCCGCACGGCACGCCGGCAAAATCATGTTCGGCCTTTTGCGCGAGCAGGGCTTTTTCAATCGGATCAATTTTTTTGCCGGTCGCGGCTTCCATCAAGGTCACGGTGCAGACTTCAAGCGCGGCGCTGCTGCTCAACCCGCCGCCGAGCGGCACGGTGGATAGAAACGCGACGTCGAGTGCGGGAATTATTTCGCCGCGCTGCTGGAATCCAGCCAGCACGCCGCGAAGGTAGTTCGACCATTTCGGTTCGCCTTTGGTTACGGGCGCGGAAATATCAATCGTCGCGTTCTCTTTGAACGCCGCGTCGTAAATGGAAATTTTTCCGGCCGCCACGGAATTGTCCGCCGCCATGATGGCGTAACGCTCAATGGCCAGCGGCAGCACGAAGCCGTCGTTGTAATCGGTGTGTTCGCCGATGAGGTTCACGCGTCCGGGCGCGGCGGCGATCCAGCGCGGCGCGCGGCCATAATGTTTTTGAAATTCGGCGGCGATGTGGGCGGCGAGTTCCGGGAGATTCATAAAAGTAAAATTGCGGACGAATGTCTCCAAGCCGGTGCGGTCGAAAAATAATCACTCTCTGTCACCGACCGGATGATAGATCGCGGAATTGCTTTTAAGGATAGAAAGGCACATTAACGGAATTAGCGTAATTCCACATACGGATGGCAGTCCTTTTGGCAGACAGGCTGCTGGTTAGGGAAGGCACAAACTGGATGCGTTTCATGGCTTGCACATGGCCATCGCAAAAAACCAGATTTGCCCGCTGGCCATGCACGTCCAGCGGCCAGACACTTGTCCCGCCATTAAACCCGCCAATGAATCCACTGTAGCCTGAGCCGCCACCTTGGTTAGTATTCCAATTGCTATCGCCCATCGCTATCATGTCTGCTGGGTTCACCACTTGGGATTTTTTTGTCATTTGTATACCGGGAGCTAATGACAAGCCGTAAAAATTTGCAGAGGATGATCCATAAATATTATAGCCATAACTCAACGGCACGGGAGCAACAAAATTCAAGTGGATTTCATTTTGCAGATAACCGTCTTCAGCCGGCTGTCCACTGCCAAATCGAACCACCCACATGATGCCTTGGGCGGCCGCTTCCGGGCAGGTATCAACGAACGTGTTGGTTCCTTGTTTGGTATAAGCCCGCAATAGCGGCGGCCAATAGATATCATGAGTATTAGCATCGGTTGCTGGCGGATAATAATCGTTATATCCATCGGTATACATGGTCAGGCACAAACCCAATTGTTTGAGATTGTTGGCGCATTGAATATTTTTGCTCTGTTCCGATTCACCGGCCAGCGCGGGCAACAACATGATGGCCAGCACGGCCACCGTGCCGATGACCACGAGCAACTCGATAAAGGTAAATGCGCTTTGGCTGCGGTCGGCAGTCACGGTTTGCCGCCCGGCGCTTGCGGTTTGAGGATGGCCTTTCATGGTTTTTAGATGCGGTTGATTTTTATCAATCATGGCGAGCGCAGGCGGTAGAAGCGGACGGAAGCGCCCACCGATTGTGGATCGCTGAACTCCAAGGTGTCGCTCGAGAGTGTGTTGGTTTGAACCGGCTGCCAAACGGCATTCACGAGGTTGGTGCAGGCTTCCACCACCACGGTCTCGCCGCTGGCCCAACTGATGTTGAAGCCAAATTGATTCGCCGATCCGCCGTTGCCGACACCATAGTTCTGCGCCTGCGGCAACCACAACGCGGTCGGAAGACTATCCCAAGTTGAACTCCAGTTCGTCGTTCCCGGCAGGTAATAGGCGGTCGTATTGGTATCGCCAATGAATGTTGAAGCAGCGGATGGCGCGTTGCTGCGGAAATAAATTCCACTCAAGCTGGCGCAAAGGGAGAACGCGTCCGTGCCGATGCTGTTGACACTGCCCGGAACGGCAAGGCTGATCAGACTGGGGCAAAAAGCGAAGGTGTCGTTGCCGATGCTGGTGAGGTTGGTGCTGAGCGTGACATTGGTCAGGCTGGAGCAAAAATAAAAGGCGGCGCTGCCGAGGTTGGTGACGCTGTTTGGAATCGTCGCGCCAGTCAGATTGCAGCAACCGGAGAACGCCGTATTGCCAATGCTGGTGACACTGCCGGGAACGGTGTAGTTACCCGCGTTGCCAATGAGAGTCCGAATGAGCGTGGCCTGACTCTTGTCAAAGAGGACTTCATTCGTGGCGCTGTAAGCGGGGTTTAAGGAATCCACGGTGATTGCGTTCAAGCCCAGGCAGCCGTCGAACGCGGTGAGGTCAATGTTGGTGACGTTGCCGGGGATGTTGATACTGGTCAGGTTAGTGCAAAACCAACAGGCCTCGTATCCGAGATTGGTCACACCGCTTGAAATCGTCACGCCGGGCAAACTGGTGCAAGCCCAGAACGCAGAACTTCCGATGCTGGTGACGCCCGCGCCCAGCGTGACGTTGGTCAGGCTGGTGCAGAAAGTAAAGACATCGGTTCCAAGGTTAGTGACGCTGTCGGGGATGGCGACACTGGTCAGGCCGCTACAGAACGCGAAGGCCATGTTTCCAATACTGGTCACGTTCGTGCCGATGGTGAGGTTGGTCAGGCCGTTGCATTCGGAAAATGCTAGGTTGCCAATGCTGGTCACGCTGTTGGGAATGGTGATGCTGGTGAGGTTGGTACAGAAATTAAAGGCGTCAATTCCGATGCCAGCGAGATTGGAACCGAACGTGACGTTGTTGAGCTGGCGGCAGTATTTGAAAACAAAAGTTCCGATGCTCGTGACGTTGGTTCCAATGGTCACATTGGTCAGCACGGTGCAACCAAAAAAAACGTTGGTTCCCAAGTTGACGACACTGTCTGGAATCGTCACGCTCGTCAGGTTGGTATTATTGGCAAACGCTCCGTCTGCGATGCCGGCAACCGGCCAGCCGTTGATGACATTGGTAATGCTAACCGCGCCGCCGGAACCCGTGTAGCCGGTGATGGTGATGGCGCCATTGTTGGTCGTGAAATTGAATTGGGCTTGCGCCTCGGCGGTCAGCCAAATCAAGATCAATGACATGAGCAGTAACCGCTTCATGGCTTCGCACCAAGATTCCTCCAAATGAGTTGCGTTTGCAAGCCTTGGTTCATTTTGGAACGGGCGCAAGGTGATTGCGGGTTTTGGGCGGAAATGTTCAGAATAGAGCGGCCGCCATTCTTGGCGTTTGCTTTTTGCAGTGCGGTGTGGTTTATTGCGCGCCCAAACATTTTATGCCTACAAAAATCGAAACGAAAACGAACGAGCTGTGCGAAGCCATCCTCGAACAAATCCAGACCGGCGGCATCAAGCGGCGCATTGACACTTTTCTCGCTGACGCCACCGCGCGCGGCGCGTATGAATCGCTGATGAGCAAGGGCCAGGCGTTGCAGGAAAAACAGCACCACGGCCAGGTGCTGGAGCCGGCGGAGATCGCCGCGTTTGAAAAAGACCGAGACGCGCTGCTGAAAAATCCCGTCGCTTCCGGCTTTCTCGACGCGCAGGAAGAAATGCACGAGCTGCAAAGCTCGGTCAAGAAGGTCGTCGCCAAGACGATTGAACTGGGCCGCATCCCGACGGCGGAAGATTTGAACAGCGGCGGTTCCTGCGGCGAAGGCTGCGGCTGCCACTGAAATTTTCTACAATCCACACGCGTCGCCAGAAAAATTGGCGGCGCGTTTTTGCTTTATGCCGCTTGCAATTTTGCACGCTTCGGAAAAAATCGCCGCGTGAATGAACAATTTGCCCTCGCCCTCGCCCGCTTCGACGCGGAAAATTCCCGCGACCCGAATCTGGAAAACAATCGTCCGCGCGAACTGCTTTACGCCGAACGTTTGACGGACTGGGTGTTGAAACTTGCTCCGAACGCTTCCGAGGTTTTATTGCTCGCCGCGCGCTGCCAGCACATCTGCCGCTGGCAAAGCCCGCGCGAAAATTATTCGATGACGCGCCCCGGCTACCTGAAGTGGCGCGCCGACCTCAAAAAATTCCACGCGGAAAAATCCGGCGCAATTCTGCGCGAGGTCGGCTACGGCGATGCGACTATTCGCCGCGTGCAGGACTTGAACCTGAAGAAAAACTTCCCCGCCGACGCCGAAGTCCGCGTGCTGGAAGACGGACTCTGCCTGGTGTTTTTGGAATTTCAGTTCGCCGCGCTCGCCGCCAAAAGCGATGACGAGAAAATGGTCAACGCCCTCCGCAAATCGTGGGAAAAGATGACCGAGGCCGCGCGTGCCGAGGCGTTGAAGCTGAATTACGGCGAGCGTGAAAAAAATCTGATTGGCCGCGCGCTGGGATGATTTCTAAAAATCCGAATCTTCGTGAAGTTTGGCGACCCTACCGGGAATCGAAAACGGATTCGGCTTTTTCAGAAAATCCTCTAAAACACAAATAATCATTGCAAATAAAGGGTGAAACGCGCTTTTCTCTTTCACGCCTGAAAACCTATTGTGACGCATTTTGACACGTTAGCTGTCGGAAATTGTCGGAAAAATGTTGGCTTCAATCTGCACTTGCCAGTGTCCAAGACACGCCAGCGGCAAACGTAGCGCGTCCGGCTCGGCTCGGCATGGCCGGATGCCCGCCAGTAAGGATTCTTTTGAAGTCTGCGTTGCCCATGCTATTTACCGACCCCCGTCGCCTTTCCGTGCGTGAGTTTTATCAAAGTGAATAAACTAATTTTTTTTCGCAGAGTGTTTGGGTTGGACAGTTGTTGTCCGGGCGACGGGCGTATCGTGGCGGGCAATGGGAATGCCGCCGTTTTATTTCGGGCATCGTCCGCCGCCGTCTGTGCGGTCGGAAAGCCCGTTCGCAAAATTCATCGTGCGCTGCGGTAGCGTCCACCCATCCAACGGACTCCGCACCCCC
>PLHK01000166.1 GCA_003139955.1 Limisphaerales bacterium | reverse complement strand
GTCAATGACGCGCGCACCGGCAATCTGGCCGAGCCGGACCAGCATGAAAAATTCGCCAAACTGCTGGACCAAATCCTGAACAATGAGACGGTGGATCTGCCCGCACTGATCGCCCGGCAAATCCCCAACCGGACCACTTATCAGGCCTATGCCGGGGAGCACATGGCCACGGAAATCCAGTTCGACAACAACGCCTCGGACACCCGCACCCTGATCGAGGTGGAGGTCGAAGACCGGCTCGGCCTGCTGTACGCCATCTCGCGAACCTTTGCGGACCTGGCGCTGGACATCTCCGGCGCGCGCATCGTGACCGAACGCGGCGCGGCCATCGATAGCTTCTACGTGTGCGAGCTGGACGGCCGCAAGGTCACGGCCCCGGAACGGCTGGCCGCCATCGAGGCCCGGTTGCGCGAGGCGATCAAGCAGCTAAAGTAGGCGGCGCAAACTTTGGCAAACCTGTTGCCAGACCGGAAATGATTTGGTAATAAGGGACTGGACAATATGCGGGTGTGGTTCAATGGTAGNNGATTCCCTTCACCCGCTCCATTTATAATCAACGACTTACGAAGAAGTGCAAGTGAAGTGCAAGTAAATCAACCCGCCAAAAACCGAACAAAAAAATCTTTGGATTTGGACATTTCTTCCCCGGTTGAGCAATTCCAACATCGTGCTCTCAACAAAGCAGTGAGGGGAAGTTGTTTTACTTTGTGGTAATAGTGTAGTGATCGGCGACCGGACCGCCAGGTGATGACTTCACGTAATCAACGTTCACATGCTCCGGGAAAACAGTAACGCGCGTGTGCCCCGAATTGCCCAGAAATGTGCCGTTTTTATAACCATAGTTTTCCAAATCGCGAATGCGACCGTCGCCAGCGAAACTTGGCTGCGGAACCATGATGTAAGGAATACCATCAAGTTCCTGCCGAGCATAGAAGTTGTCATGCGCCTTGAAGACCGCCGTGACGTGATTGCGCAGGAGAAGTTGGTGAATTGGCAGCGGCCAACCAGGGCGATGTTGTGCAAAACCTTCGGTGCCATCCAGATTCTTGCCGCCCCATTCGTTGAAGCCAGCGATCTCCACCCCGCCGCGCGAGGCTTGATCGCCACACAGGAGATTGTGCACGAAGACGAATTTGTATTTCGCGGGGCTGTCGGCCAGCGTGCTGGCGAGCCAGTCGTATTGTTCGCGACCCAGCGACCATGCCCAGCCATCACCGCCACCGCCGCGCTGACGAAGCGAATACCTATATGGGTCAAGCACCACGAACAGCGCATCGCCCCATGTCCACGCGTAATAATTTTCCAACAGGCCACTCTGGGGTTTGGGAATGGCATCGCCTGTGTAAAAAGTGTCAGGAATTGGATTGGGGAAATAGCGTTTGCGCAACAGATTCGACCATACAGCCAGGCTGTCCGGTGAACCGTCATCGTAGCGACTGCTCTCGCCATCATGCACGCCGAGAGCTAGAAAGAGCGGAACGGAAGAACTTATCTGTCCAAGATAAAAGCGTTGCGCCAGATACTGCCGTGCCGCCTCGTCGCGTGTGGCGTGCTTGTCCGTCATAAAAAGATTGCCGAGGTCAATGTGGAAGTCGGGTTGTTCGGCACGAATATTCGCAAGCGATTGTTCATACACTTCCGGGCTGGTGTGCTCGTCAAGATGCACGTCCGCCGTCATGGTGAATGTGAAGGTGCCGCCTGGAGGCCTCGCGGTTTGGAAATTATACTCCGGGCTCGTGGTGAATTGTGTTGTTCCAGCGGGCCGCGAATAGAATTGGTAGAAATACTTTGAGTTGGCTTGCAGCGGTGTGATTACAAATCCAACGGGCATTCCGGCCTTAAATTGACGGATCGTTGTCTGATTGGTGCAAACACCGGACTGCATCCCGTAAGTCACAAAACCATCCATGGGTTGATACGCCAATGCGCTCAACGTGACGGAATTCTTTTCCGGTCGGGCTAGAATCAAGTCATACGCATGAGCCGGCACGGCGACGTTGAAATAATTAGTCACGCCTTGACCGCGATGGCCATGGCCATTTTCCGGTTTGGCATCTTGCGCCGAAACATCGGACGCTACGATTGCCAATGCAGTTGCAATCGCAAGACAGCTTGAAATTGTTTTAGGCATGGCTGGTTTTCGCTTTGATCGTGTAGCTGTGGGCGATGTCGCCGGTCTTTTGCTGGGCGGTTTCATCCTGCGACAGATAACAACGCACATAATCCACCTTCACCTGTTCAGGTGAAACGGTGACGCGCAAATGACCGGAGTTCGGTAGCTTTAAGCCGGACTGGTAGCGATCCTCATTGTAGGCAAAGTAGCCCTGGTCGGCGGGCATGGGCACTTCCTGATAAACGACGCCGTCGCGCTGCTGAAGCGCGTAGAGGTGGTCGTGTCCCTGAAAGAAAACTGTGACCCCATGTTTGACCATGAGTTGATGCACAGGCATCTCCCAACCCGGCCGCCTTTCGGCGAACTCCCAGTCACCGCGCTTGTTCTGGCCGCCCCATTCATACAAGTTGCACTCATCAACGCCGCCACGGCCTGAACCCAGAACGTGATGGGCAAAAACGAATTTGTATTTCGCTTTACTGGTTTCGAGCGTGCGTTTGAACCATTGATACTGCGCGTCTCCGAGCGTCAGCGCCCACCAATCGCGTTGCCCCCGTCCGCCCTTGCCGCCGCCCATGTCGTCCTCGTGAAAGCCGCTGTCCACCTGCGCGGGTGAATGCCAGTAGTTGTCCAAAATCACAAAAAGCGCATCGCCCCAGGTCCACGCGCAGTAATCTTTCCGCAGCCCGACAGACGGCAAAGTTTCGGTGTCGCCGGAATAAAACCGATCCGGCGCAGGGGTGGGATAAAACTGGTTACGCGCGTTCTGTGCGTGAACGGCGACTGCATGACGTTCGTCGGTTTGATTGAAATTAAACAGCGAGGCTTGCTCGTGATTTCCATTGAGCAAAAAAACCGGCGCGGACTGAGCGACGAGCCCGAGGAACGGACGTTGTAAGGTGTAGCGCGCGGCCACGGAATCAAAATTAACTTCCTGCACCGGCGCGACGCTGAAATCGTCGCCCATGCAGATGTAAAAATCCGGCTTGTCAGCAGCGGCATTGAGCAACGTGCGCGCATACAAATTTGGCTCGCTCATCTGCGGGCGTTCGGGATGCGAGTCGCCCTGAATCGCAAATGTGAATGTGCTGCCCATGGGACGTTGCGTGTGAAAGCGGCACTCTGGTCGCGCGACAAAATTGGTTTCCCCGGGTTTGCGATAATTCAGCCGATAATAATACTGCGTGTTTGGTTGCAGCTTGTCGAAAACCGTCTCGACAGGTTTGCCGGCTAAAAAATTGAGCAAGCCAGTTTTGTTCGAGTAGCTGCCCGCCGCAGTTCCATATTCAAAAAAACCTTCTATCGTTTCTTTGGCAAACGAGTTTACCGTCACCGATTGATCGCTGACCCTACCCAGCACCAGCGACAACCAACTGAACGCCGCGAGTTCCGGCGGTAGCACATAATCCCCCGCACCGTGTCCTCGTCTNNACCTGGACCGTGACGGCGAGGGCGGTTCTGATCGGGATTCTGCTGCGCGATGGCGGGCGTCATGAGCCAGCCGAAGGTTGCCGAGAGCAAGGCAATAAATTTTCTACGAGTGGTGTAGAGTTTCATAAGTGGGAAATTCAATTCAGGGATTTGGCCGGTCACGATCATTTCTGCCCGGTGGTTGGTCGTCGCCGTTTTGTTGAATGAAACGGGTCCGGTCGTAAGTGAACTTCAATTCGGCGCTGTCGAGCACGAGGTCTTTCATGGTGTTTAGCAAGACATTGCGATTGACCGCAGACGGCGGCAAGGAAATTTGCACGGGCGCAGACAACGCATCCACGGTGATGAAATAGGTTTTCGCTCCTGGCCCCTTTGAGTGCGGTGGCGAATAGCCGAGGCTGCGATTCACGCTGTTGTTGCCCGCAATGCCGATACCGGTCGCATTCTTCGGCAGGCCGTGAACGTCCGCCGGAATATTGTAAAGCGTCCAATACCACTTCACGTCGCCCGGTCCTGGAAAATGATCCATGATGACCGCGAAACATTTTGTCCCGGCGGGTGCGCCACTCCATTCCAGTGGCGGCGAGCTGCTGGCTCCGTCGCCGGTGAATTCCACGGGCAGCGCGCCACCGTTGGTGACCACACTGCTGCTCAAAATAAAATTTCCACTGCGCTTCGGGTTGATGGTCACTGGAGCAACCACGCCGCCGCGCGAGTTGTCGGGGCGCGGTCCGCGTTGATTTTCCGGCGGCGGATTGTCGCGCGGGGGTGGACCATTGTTTCGTCCGCCTGCGCGGTAAGTGGCCGTGCTCTCTGTTCCGTCGGCGTTTACGAATTGAAAATTCCACGCACCGTTGCCGGCGTTGTCATAATTGACTGCCGCCGACTGGCCATCCACGATGTATCGCAGGGAAAAATGTTTGTCGTCCGGCGAGTTGGTGAACCCGATAATTTTCGCGCCACGCAAAGGCGGTTGCGCCGGACGAACCGGCTGCGCGTGTGGCTGCGGGTCAACCTGGCCGTTCAATTCAACCACTTCGCCATGAAAACCGGCGATTACATAAGGATAATTGGTCGTGGCGTTATAGTGGTAACCCAGTGCCGCCGTGTAGTGACCGCCGCATTCATCAAGACCCTCGGGTTTCGACCCGTCCGGTTCGGTCGGGCCATAGATCGGGTA
>PLHK01000009.1 GCA_003139955.1 Limisphaerales bacterium | reverse complement strand
GCACAAGTCAACCAAGCGATGACAAGTCTCACCAATACCGATCCGAATGTGAAATTCGTTACGACCGCAGACATCAATTACGGTTTCGCCGATACCGTCCATTATACGGCTGATCAAATCATAAAGATTGGCCAGCGTTGGGCGGCGGCGTTCACCGTTGAACCTAANNCTGATTGCCATCCCAAAACTCGGCGCGGCTGTTTGAATCCAGACGCGCCGGAATGTTTAATGAAACTTTCCATCTCAACCTTCACGCTCGGCGCGGCACTGCTGCTGGCGGCCAACGCCAGATCGGCAACACTCCTCATTGATGTCAACTTCTGCGCTGCCGGAGGTGCCACTCAAACCGGCGCGGCGGTTTTGGGCGACTCAGGGGACAGGTGGAACTCGATTACCGGCCCGACCAATACGCTGGTTGATTCAACCGGCAACATTGTGGGCGGGGTCGGACTTGCCCTGAACGACTCAGGCGACTTTCTTGACGCTGGCGGAACCGCCATGGATGCCGCCACCACCGCTTTAATGGAGGACTGCATTTTTGGCAATGGTTCGACGGTCACGGTAAGCCTCACCGGATTGGCGTCATACAAAAACGATGCTTTTACTCTGGTTATTTATGGTGCCGGAGATACGAGCGGCCAGGGCGACACTCTTAACATAACGGCGGGTGCCAAGGGAGGAAACTCCGGCAGCAGTCTGGCCACCAGCGCCAGTCCGGACAGGAAAATCTCGGAGGGAATTGGCGTTGCCTACCAGACCTACACGGGAATCATCGATGCGGGCACGATTACGTTTACCGCCACGGGACGGACGCAATATGCCATCGTGAACGGTTTTCAGCTTCAGTTGAGGCCGCCACCCAATCCGGGAATTTTAGCTTCGCCCGATTCTCAAATCGCTTACATCGGTGACACGGTTTCATTCAATGTGTCTGCGTTAGGGACGGCACCGTTCAGCTATCAATGGCAGGCNNACGGATGGCGGCCCGATTTCCGGTGCGACGAGCAATGTCTTGACCATCACCAGTGTGACGACCAATTGGGCGGATGCTTACCGGGTAATTGTTTCCAATGCCAGCGGCTCGGTCACCAGTTCGCCACCGGCCATCCTAAAGGTGCTGACCATCCCGGTCATCACCAGTCAACCCGCATCGCAAATGCAGGTTGCCGGTAACCCAGCGTCCTTCATTGTAGCCGCAATCGGGGCGTCCACGATAAGCTACCAATGGCAGGCGACGAACCCCGTCACCGGCGGCTTCACAAACCTGTTGAATGGCGGCAACATCTCGGGTGCGACAAGCAATGTCCTGACCATCACCAACGTGACGGCCAACGGGTCACTGGCCTATCAGGTGATCCTGACCAATCATTATGGTGCCGTCACCAGCACCGTGGCCACCCTCACCGTGCCGACTGGCTGGCATCTGGTCTGGAACGACGAGTTTAATGGCACGACTTTGGATGCCACGAAGTGGACTCCTTACGTTGGCAACGACACCGGCGGTAATGTGTATTATACCGATCGCACCAACAATGTTTACGTCGCCAACGGACTGCTGCACCTCGTGGCCCAAAAGGAATCTCTCGGCGGCTTCTCCTACACCTCCGGCCAGGTGCGAACCGAATTCAAGTATTGGAAGAAGTATGGGCTGATAATGGCACGGATGCGCATGCCAGCCGGTCAGGGCTTCTGGCCGGCGTTTTGGATGCTGGGGAGAAACTACGACCCCGGCATCCATTGGCCATATTGCGGCGAGATCGATGTGCCGGAGAGTCACGGGGGCTTGACCAATATGGTCCAAGGCACAATTCATTACGCCGACGTCAGCGGCAATGACACGTTTCAGACTTCGAAATACACGTTGCCTTCAGGGGGATTCACCACCGACTTTCACAACTACGGGATAGAGTGGACGACCAATTCGATAATCTGGCAGGTGGATGGTGTGAACGTGCAAACGTGGACCAACTGGGGGTTAGCCAGCGGATCATTTGCCTATCCGGAGCCTTTCAACCAGCCTTTTTTCTTCCTGTTACAACTGGCCGTCGGTAGTGCCAGCGATTACGGCGGTCTGCCCGACGCCACCACGCCGTTTCCGAGCGAGGTGCAGGTGGATTATGTGCGGGTTTATGACCAAATGCCTCTGCCACCGACAGGGTTAGTTGCCACGGGGGAAACCCATGAGGCGAGCCTGAATTGGGCGGCGGTATCCGAGGCGACGAGCTACCGCGTGAAACGCGCGACTGTAAGCGGCGGCCCCTACACCACCGTCGCCAACTCGCCAACGCCCAGCTACATGGATACTAACATCGTCGTGGGGACAACGTATTTTTATGTTGTGTCAGCGGTTGGCGCATGGGGCGAGAGCGGCGATTCCACTCAAGTCAACCTGACCTTTGGTCCCACCCTGCTCGTCAATGGCGACCTCGGCTCCGGTGCCACTCAAACTGGTGCGGCGGTCTTGGGTTCCCCGAGAGATGTCTGGAATGCGATTGCTACCGGGTCTGGCACTTTGGTTGATTCCGCCAGCAACACCTTGAATGGGGTCGGATTTACCTTGGTGGATCAAGGTCTCTTTATTGACACCAATGGAACCGCCATGGATGCCGTCACCACGCCACTGATGGAAGATTATGCCTATGGCAACACCAGCCCGGCCACTGTCACGCTGCATCTCACCGGGTTGACGAAATATCTGAATGATAATTTTAGCTTGGTGGTCTATGCTGCGGGGGACACGAGCGGTCAGGGAGCTTTGCTGACGCTGGCAGGTGCGACGGGCGGAAACTCGACCAGCACCCTGACCACCACCGCCGCCTCGCGGCAGATTTACGCCGGTCTGGGAGTAGCCTACAATGAGTTCACTGGCATTCTTACCAACGGCACACTGACCTTGACCGCCAGCCCCAACGGGTCTGCCTTCACTTCCGTGAACGGATTTCAGTTGCAGATAAATTTGCCAACTCCCCGGTGATCAAAACCGAGCCAGTTTCGCGAACCAATCGCCTTGGCAATCTTAGCACAGCTTTTTCCCAGCAGAGATTACCAACTGACGACAGAGGGCACGGGCGTGGTTTGCCAGTTATTGCCGTTCCAAAACTCGGCATGGCTGTTTGAATCCAAATGCGCGGGGACGCCAACAGAACGCAGGGCGGCAATGAAAATGATTTCAAAGCCAGCTTCGTCAGTGATTTGTTTTGACCAGATTTCTGGCACTTCGCGCGGTGAATTGGGCAAGGTGGCGATGGTCACCCGTTCATGTAGATGCGCAAAGACAATCTTGGCCGCTTCCTCCAGCGAGGCTGCATGACGAATGCGTGGATAAAATTCTTCCCAAAAGGGGCGTCGCCAGTCCAATTGCTCATCCGATCTACCGGTAATTACGGGTGACAGGACAAAGTGCTGATATATTTCATTATCCAGCGTCCAATTGATAAGTTGGCGGTCATAGTTTGCCAGTTGAACATGTTCAAGCAGAACTTTAATTTTTTGGCCGCGCCAGATCTCGTTTGTTGAAAGAAAATCAAAGTCTTTGATTTCATGCTGCGAGATAAGACATTTTCTAGCCACGGCCAGAGTTTCATCACCAACCGGAAGCAGTGGCGTTCCCAAATACACTATGGTTTGTGCAGTGGCCAGCACTGCCAGAATTGTCGCCACCCAACGCAGCCGCCTTTCCCACCTGCCATATTTTGAAAAGACAGTCACAATACTTTTCGTATCATCATCCCCCGTTGTTGGCTGAACTGGTGCTATGGGCAACGGTATAACTAATTCAAGCCGGGATAACTCCATGAGCGTCCAGAATACGGTCGCTGTGGCTAGTTTGAACAGTCCGCCATCGAACCAAGAGCCCACCAGCAGAACAATTGAACCGCTGCGGCAGACTGTAAAAATTGAAAGTGGAGGACTTAATCCGGCTGGCCTTCTGCGAAATGAAAGCGCCAGATAAGCGGCTAAACAAAACAGAACTGGCATCCCAGCAGAAACACCGAGCATGAAAAAATCATTCGTTTGAATGGCGCCCGGGTCATTCAATTGAGGCGGGAGATAATTATTTTGATACAATGATGTTGCTGATGCCCAGCCGACCCCAACCAATGGCCGATCAACCATCATATGTATTGATCCCTTCCATGCCGCCACACGATTGCGCCACGAAAAATCATTGGCGTTGGCCACAGAAAATGCCCGTTGCGACAGAAGCGATTCCGAAAAGTGAAACTGCCAGAACATCAATGTCGTCAATGACGCAATGAGTATCCCCAGCAGAAACCGGTTACGACAAAAATAAACAGAAAACCGCGAGGACTTTACCGCTTGAACTGTCAGATGAAACAGTCCCAACAATGTTCCCAACCATGCTCCACGACTGTAGCTTTTGGACAAGCCATAACCCGTAAGCATCGCCGCAATGAGGCAGAAAATGAAACAAAGGGCTTTCCGACTTCCGCCATCTGCCATCTGCCATTCGCGAATTCCAATTCCCAACGCCAAAATCACGCCCGTTCCCATTAGCAAACCGTAAAAATTGGGATTATCCCATACACCGCTCCAGCGGATGACACCGTGATATTGATATGTCATGTATGGTTTTAACTGCCACAATGCGGCGTAAGCCAAAAAAAAGGTCAGCAAACCGGCCAGCCAAAGCGTGTATTGCTCAACATGGTTGTTTTGCCCGCGAATCCAAACTGAAGTGGCTTTGCCAAAGACGATGCCAGCCAAAAGAACGGAAACCCGCGTAGAACTTGAAGCGGCTTGATACGCGAATGCGTAGAGTAAAAACACCAATGCAACCAAAGCGGCTAGCCAAAGATTCGGATTCAAAAAAAAATTGCGGCAGCGGGCATATATCCATCGCGACCCGCCAGTCATTTCCGGAGCATTAAACCGGCAAACGCCGGTTGCCATGGATGGGAGAAACCCTGCGCGCTGTTCCACAAACAAAAAAATAACGATGTAAAAGGCTAGACAGGCCACAGCCAACCATTGAGTTGCCGGGTCATGGAAAATCGCGGCAGTTTTTCTGATAATTGAGCCCCAAAACTCAAGCGATGCCGGCCAGATTTTATCGGAAGATAGAAATGAAAATAGCAACGAGGCCAAAACACTAAATTTAAGCGCTACGCCTATTGATTTAATGTTCATCACCAAAAAAGGTGACAATTATTCAACCATTGTAAAGCCGATAAAATAGTCCGCCAATTCGAGGCAAGGCCACGCTTTTACTTTTAATCGGTTATGGCAGGGATATATTTTTGATTGTTTGCTTTCTCAGCGATGAAAGTTTTGATTGATCGAGTATCTCATTTAATTCTCTTTTATCTGATTCAGAAGAGGTATAGAAAGACTTCAAAAAGATTTCGACGCCAAAATTGGCTTGCTTGTTTATGCGCTGCAAGGAAGATTGAAAGCCATAACTTTCAGCATTTTCTCTGTTTGTCTTTAACATGGCTTGATATTTAGCACGAGCAATCGGATCTTTTATGACAGAAGGGTCAACTCCAGACGAATATTGGACTCCTCCATCAGGCGGGGGAATTACGTTTAAAGAAAAATTGGCATTCGTTTCATTAAAATTGGGGTCTAAATGTTTATCGATGGTAGCCAGAATCTTAAACCATAAAATTGTTTGTTGCTTTCGATTTAAGATGGATTGGTCGTTGTTAAGATTTTCTATTGCAGTATTTAGGTGATCAACTGCTATCGCCACTTTGATATGATCGAGTGATTTATTTGTCTCAAATTCCAGCAGTTGGTTCATTATTGGCTGCTCAAATTTTGAGGCCAAATTATCCGTATTATTGGTTTGAGCCAACAAGCAATTTAACGTCATTGCGTAAAATGAACCGACTAATCCGAAGATTTTAAACTTTTTAAATATATTATTCATGATGTAAATTCCTTATGGCCGGTTTATCATGGAACAGTCGCATTAGTTACATTGCATGACCAACTTGCACCGCCTTTTGATGCTGACAATGCTCCACCCGCTCCCAAAACACAAAGGTGTGTCAATGTAGTAAAATTTTTCCAAGGATTGATACCTTCTTGGAAATCCCAAGGAATTATAACGGTTTCAGTGCCTGGCGCAAAAGGAGCCGCTGTGCCAGGATCTCCAGAATAAACATGGTCGTTTACAGATCCGGCTGATGTTCCGAGCCCTGGAACTACTGTGGCAGTAAATGGAAATGGAGTAGGTGCAGACTCATGAGGCTGGCCATTCATAAATGAATAAACACCAGTTGCAACTTCATTAACCATCTCTTCCTGACACCAAACAGCACCAAAATTCACAGAATCAGGTGCAAGATAAATTAGGTTGTTGATACCTATATCAGGTCGGTTTGCACTATGCCGCTTTGCATATACAACCATATTAACGCCAGTAGGTTCAATAACTGAAAAAACTGCAGAAAGAGAGCCACCGCTATAGCTAGCTTTGACCGTGGCCGTAGCCGCATTGCCAGGCGCAGTTAGAGTTGTGGAAGTTCCGCTTGTCGGACCCACGCTGCCAGCAGAAGTGCTCCACGTTATGGCTCCCGTCGGCGACCCAAGAATCCATATAAATACCTGCTCTCCAACTCCGATATTTGTTCTCGATTGATTAGTAGGGGTAGTTGCTACACATTGGTTGGTCAATTGTATCACATTTATAACATTCGTAACGCAGGCATTCGTGCTGACACTATAATTAGTTCCATTGCAGTCGGTGCCTTTAAATGTTGCCGTGCAAGTTATGACGTTGGTATACCAACCGGCGGAAATAAATACATTTGTCCAAGTGGCTGGATTGTTGGTGGTCGAAATAAACGATCCACAAGTAGCACCCCAAACCACATTCGTGCTCGAAGGGGTTAACGCCTCACAGCCATTGTCGCTCAATTTGCCAAAGGTGGCAGTATACCCAACCGAATTGGTCTTGCCAAAATTCTGCGGTGAACTTGGCGGGCCGCCGGATATGCTTACAGATCCGGGTGTGACTTGCGCTTGGAGCAGGCCGGTCAGCGAGACGATTAGCCCGGCAATAATGGCGAATAATGGCTTCGTAAGTTTCATGGGTTGACTTGTTTAGTTTTGCAACGTGCCACTTATAAATATTGAACCTTCACTTCAGATATTAATTTTAAAATCAGCAATGCATATAGGCAGAGGTTTTTGAGTTTAAACCGTCATTTTACCTGCACTTTTAACAGATTGGATTCAAGCCGAAAGCTAGTGCCATTCATACTAAAACTTCGAGTTGCCTGAACCGTATAATCTCCGGGTTCAATGTTCTTTCCGATGGTCGCCGGTATAATCCGAACATTTTGTTCTCCCGGACTCATAGTGAGCATCGTCTTCATACGGATAACAAGAGGTTGCTGTATAAGATGGTATACTTTATCTGCGCCGCTTTTTAGCAAAACATCATAATCTGCCGGTTGCCATATTTGGGCAAGTTGAATTGAATTCGTAGACGTATTTTTAATTACAGTGACGAGTGTAATTGTTGATCCAATCTCAATAATTGTATTTGTCATCGTGATTGACAATTGAACGCCTTGGACATCCTCGCCCCAGTTAGAGATAGTCTCGGTGGAATTGGTTTGTCCTACACAGGCAGAAATCCAACAAACCATTAAACATATAGTTCCAAGCATTATTTTAAGCATAGATTTTCTTTATTGATTAATTAAAATGTTGGATTCCATGGAAAAACGGATGCATTGTTCGTCCATACCGGATAAATTACCCCGGAATCGGCGCTTGCTGACACGGATATGCTTGGAGTTCCGCTAAATGACCAATTTGCAACATTTCCACCAAAGCCAGTCGCTGCGCCAGTGCAGTTCCAAGTAACTTTCCATAACGGCACCAAATTTCCATTTGCTGGCTGAAACATAAGCCACATCTCGGAATTCTGATAGTCTGAAGCTGCAATTTCATTGGTAAGAGACAATGTAATACTTGGCGAATCAGAAGCGGTTGTCGCGGTGTCATTTTGGTATGGATATTCAGTATCTAATACCGTGCCTACCGTTTGACATGAATGCACAATGACGTTACTAGCACTGTTGGAAATTGTTATTGTTGAGGGATTGTAAGTGATTAACTGAACCCATTTTGTAGAATAATTAGTATTGCCATTATTGTAATAACTACTGGCACTATTTACCGGCATTAAAATAGAATTAGAAAAGTTTATTCCAACTTGTGTAGGAATCGGAAATCCAAAATAAATTTTAGGCCCACTTCCGATGGTTACATTTCCTGTTTGGCAGAAAACAGAATTCGTTGGTCTGACAACAGTAAAAGTAGCATTGCTTAAACAAGAGATGCCTGCGCATACCGCCGAACAGGAAACCGACTTGCTTCCGGCATCCACCCAGAAGAAGGAGACGCTGGTGTTCGTGGTAACTGTTAAAGGCTGTGGATAGCCATTTGTCCATAGAGAATCCGAAGAAACGTAAAAATTAGTCTCGGTCGTGCCCGACACTGTCCATTGAAAGTTCGAAAAAGTTCCGCCAAATGTTTGCGCTGATAAATTGATTTGCTGTCCTACGATCGCCACATTATTACTGTTGGCGGTGCAGATGGTGTTGGTGGTTCCACTGACAACAATATTAAGAAATGGCATCACCTCGACTGGATTCGTGAC
>PLHK01000011.1 GCA_003139955.1 Limisphaerales bacterium | reverse complement strand
TTCGCAAACATTCGCCGGATGTATTTCAACTGGCGCATCAATCGGGAAATCTTTAGTAAGATTTCCCCGCACCTTCGTAATGAAGGCGACTACGGTTATTCGTTCCGTTCCAAAGACGAAATGGTAAGGTTGCACAATCGCGGCTGCCTTCAGGCAAGACACACCTTGCGGCTCATAGAAAAAACGGCTGCTAAATTGCCGAAGTTCCAAGGTGACGCGTTCCGTTACATCGCATACCGCGACCTCAATGAACGGATGGAAATGTATCTGGAGCTTGCCGAAAAATGCATCCAACCGGAAACGTGCGACCCGCAATTCGTCGCCACTCCTGCGTGACAGAAAATCACGCACAAGCCCCGTTCGCAAGGACGGGGCTTTTTATAATTCTTCTCGGGCTAAATCTTCTATATCTTTATATCGCTGTAGGCGTCCTGGTTCGTCATTTGCGAATTCTTTGTCCGCGTCAGCTTTCATTCGCTTAACTTCATCATCAATTTCTGTCCGGTTTAAGAGTCCGGTTCGCATACGTTCTCTTTTAGACTTTACCTTTATTGGTTCAAGTTTTTCAGCAATCCCCTTCAATTCGAGATCAAGCTTGGCCTTTCGCAATTTATATTCCGTCTCGCGGATGGCTTCATTTTCTTGGACAATTTTGTCTGCCGCCGGATTTTTTCTGGGAGGAGGCGCGGATTTTCCCCCCGACCTAATTAACGTCGCACAAAGTGTTGTGAGTTTGTCTTTACTAAGAAAAATAATTTTCCCGCATTGATTATGATGGCATTGATAGGCCTTCGGTTCTACCCCGCAATGCTCACAGTGATATACAAATGGAAAATCATCCACCCTCTCGTTGTTTTGCTGGCAATTTGGATTTCCGCATCTCCAAGGCGTATTTGTCTCTATGTATCCGTTGCAGTGCGGGCAGGTAATGGCAATCGCTCGTTTGGCTAAAATATGGAAAAAAACAATGTATGCAATTCCTAGAGCAATCACATCCGCAATCAGCGGATACATCAGAGTTTGCAGAAAGAATACGAGAGCAGCGAAGCCAACGAATACGATTACCAGGTTAATAGACTTCCTCGATTTGAACCACGCGCGCGCCGTGTATTGATTGCTGGTTATCGTTATCATTTTTCAAGCCATCGTTTGATACGTCCCTCGACCATGCTTCGCGGCCTCGCATATTTTTCCCGTGACCGGCGAATGATCGTTTCGCGTCGGCCATGCCGCTCGCCCAAAGGCGGCAAAGTCTTTCCTAAAAATGGCTCGCAATCCTGCCCGTCGGCAAGCAATTTCGCACATACTTCGTGGTTGCCGAGACTGGTCAATTGGCTTGCCCGGTAGGTCTCCCCAAATGCCCGTTCAAGTTGCTCTGCGTCACGATGCCCTACGCGAAAGGCCACGATTGAACCGACATTGCCGAAAACCGCATCCCGAATTTCAGGCCGCACTTGGTCAACGTATTGATGCGACAAGGTGAGGCATAGGCGGTATTTCCGTGCTTCCGACAGGATTGAAATGAAAGAGTCGGAGGCGAACGATTGAAATTCATCCACATAAAGNNAAGCGGGCGTCAATCCGGCTTTTCACTTGTCCGAGAATATTTCTGACGTGCGGCGACATCAATAGCTGCCCCACTTTGTTTTGAATCGGCGCAATCGCTTCCAACATGAATTTTTTGTCATAATTCTCAAATTCATTTACCCAAAACGACCGCACCATCGGGTCTTTCACTTGCTTCACCACCCACATGCGATACCGGCTATCGGAGAGCATTCGCTGGACACCAAGGAGACTAACATTCTCACAATCCAAAAGCGCAGCGACTGAGGCGTAGAGAATATATTCCAAGCGCGGCCCCCACGAGTCATGCCAGATGCTTTTGAAAACGCTCACGATGCCGGAGGCGACCAAATGCCGATCTTCCGGCGGGGTGTATCCCAGCAAATNNCCATGTCGGCAGGATTGAAATACGCCACGTCTTCAATGCGACGCCGGGGGATGCAGTCGAGAAGTTCATTCGCCAGATCGCCGTGCGGATCAATGATGGCGACACCGTGTCCGGCTTCAATGTCTTGCAAAATGAGATTGCGGAGCAGAGTCGTTTTACCCGCGCCGCTTTTGCCAATGGTGTATAGATGATGCCTGCGGTCGCGGTGAGAAAGAGCGAAGGGCAATGGCTGCCCCCAATGTTCACGTTCCCCAATGACAATGTGCCTGTCTTCGTTCATTTTCCAATCGAACCTCTACTCCGGTAAGTGTGTTCTCGTCAGACCTGTAATTTGACGAGAACATCTTTGTTGACGACATCCGCTTTTTTACGAGCCGCCAAGGTAATAGAGGATCGGCTGGAAACGATTCTGGAAAAACCGCGAGTGAAAAAATTATATCATATTTTTTAATGCCGACTTTTGCTTGCGTCAGAATCAGATTCTTGCAAGCTCGAGATAAGCACTCTGGGTATCAAATATGTTTAGGACGGAACCAAAACATTCAACGGCGTTCATCGTTTTCTTTGCCATCATCGCCCTAGCCATCAATAGCGTGCAATTCCGCGAGCTTGAGCGTGAGCGCGTGGCGCAACAATCAAGGCAACTGGCGGCACAAGCACAAGCGGACGCGCAGACAACGATTCAAGAGACCGCAGCCGCGCACGTCCAGTATGTCGCACAATATGTGAATCCGGGTTTTACCAAAACTTCGGGGATAAAATCATTGGCGCTCGTGGTGGTAAATCAAAATGGTGCGTTTGATCCCACCATCGGCAACGCCCTGCAAAATCATTTCAAATCGGATACCGTCAAAATTTCGACTTCATTATTAAAACCCAATTTTGTTTCAGAAGGACTTTTTACAAATCTTTTTGACGGTTCCACCGACATTCTTAAAAAGTTAGACCTCGCAAATTCGCTCGATGCCGTTTTGCTCGCCCGCGAAGACGTTCAATTCGTCAATAATCCCGCTTCATTAGACAATGTCTTGACCGCCAATATGACGCTTGAAATTCAGATTGTGCCGGTCAGCAGCGGAATCCAGAACACAACGTGGAAATACACCGCCACGGGCGCGGGCTTCAGTCAGTTTGAAGCGGAAGCCAACGCGAAGGAACGCCTCATCAAACACATAAACAACGACACCACCTTGTCGTTAAGCAACTGAAAAAATGAAAAATTGCCGCATCATAATCATCGCTTTGTGCCTCGTTTTGACCAGCCGCGCCTTCGCTCAAGACATTGATACTGAAATTGAGAATATGACTGAAAAACTGGCCGCCCAAATCACCGACCAAGGCAAGAAAAAGATTGCCGTAATTGATTTTACCGATTTAGACGGCAAGCCCGTAGAATTGGGCAAGTATATTGCGGAGCAAATGAATGTGGATTTTGTTTTGGAGAAACGAAATTTTTCAGTATTGGATCGGGCTAATCTCAAGAGCATTTTAGACGAACATAAATTGACCGCCTCCGGCTTGGTTGACCCGGATTCTGCGAAAAAACTCGGACAGTTTTCCGGGGTTGACGCCCTCATTTTGGGAACCGTCATTACCGGCGGCCAAAACATCAATATCACCGCCAAAATTGTCACCACTGACACTGCGGAACTCATCGGCGCAGCGCGCTCAAAATTTAGTGTCGGCAGAAATGCGCCATCATCGGGCGCAGGCGTAGCTGCTAGTCCAACTTCCCCGAATGATCCTTCAGTGGCGCCAAGCTTGGATACCGACACCATCAAGGTTTCAAAAAAATTNNTCGATGACACTCTCTAATTTGTCCACGTCGAAAAGTATTTGGGTTGCGATGCGCGGCGGCATGTTTGGCAACGCGCACCAATCCGTTTTTGATCCGAACGAAAACGAATTTGTTAATGCCGACCGCACCGTTTCCGGCGTGCCTTCAACCATGCTTCAGTATCCGGCCAACGCCTTCACCGAAGCGGCAGAAATCAAACCCGGCGATTCCACCGATGTCACCATCGGATTTTTTTCGGGGCCGAGCAGAAATGCAACTGCCGGCCGGTGCCGAGTGCAGTTGGGATTTCTTGTGGGGGATGATTTTAATAACGGCTACGGACAATGTGTCCTACGAACATTCATGGCGAAGATGGATGCACAATAAGGGGGATCGCCTAACGGCGATGAAGGATTTTTCACAGAAAAATATACCCGTCCGTCGGTGAACTCGTTTTCG
>PLHK01000148.1 GCA_003139955.1 Limisphaerales bacterium | reverse complement strand
GCGTAAAGGTCGGCGAGGGTGGCGGCGGGGAATTGCTGGCGCGCGACCAGCACGGCCTGCGCTTTGGCTTCCACGGTGGCGCGCTGCTTGGCCGTCGCGCTTTCCGGCCACGGGAAATTGTTATAGACCGAGTTCACTTAACTGGCCGCGCCGAATTAAATTCAACCAATTTGTTCCAAAGAATCGTTCCGTCAGGCTGGCAAAAAATTTTGATGAATTCCGCAGTGAAACAATTGATGACTTTACCGTATTCCATTTGAAACGCTTCGTTTCGCTCCTTAGCTTTGTGGCCGAGCGGTTCGATAATAGTCGTGTAAAACCGATCATCGCCCGAGACGAATTCCCAAAAACTTTGGCCGCACCTTTTGAGGTAATCGCCCTTATCCTCAATCCTTTCTTGGTGGTAGCAGCAACCGTTAACAGCAACGATGTTTTTGGCCGACCGGTTGGTTCCAAGGATGCGCTTCGCTTGCAAAAAGTTTTGGCGCATCTTTTTTATCTGCCCGCTATTACCCCAATTCGGACCCGATTTGATTGAAACGATATAACGTATTCCACCATGTTCAAATTCCAGATCAATGCCTTCAGCGGAAGATTTTTTGCCGGAGTAAACACGTTCACAAATAAATATGGCAAGTCCTTCAAGGAAACTCCCAAAGATTGCTTCTTCCTGCGAAGACAGGTGGGCGTCCAGAATTGCCTTTATAAGTTCTGGCGCACTGGTGACAAATTTTGCCTTATATAAATAGGGGTTCTTTCGCCGAAGCACCTTCTGGAGTTTCAGCCCGGCAAGGCTTTCCAACCGCTTCCGGTGAAACTCTGGAATATGTGCCTCAATGAACTTTGTGACTTCTCGAACCGTTACGCTTGCCATTTTTTGCTCCTTTCTCAAAAAGCTGGTAGTCGGCGACCTCGATTTCCGCTCCGGCTAGGCCGCAGTATTCAGCCAAGATTTCGACGCCGACAGAATTGCGCCGCAACCTTTGGGCGACAGCGGACGTCGTTCCAGAACCAACAAACGGATCGAGAACCCAATCTCCTTCATCTGTAAAAAGTTTGATAAACCATTCCGGCAAGGCTTCGGGAAATGCCGCACTGTGGTTTTTGTTTCCGCACTCCGTCGCCAGGTGTAAAACATTTGACGGATATGCCTTGTCCCGGCCAATCCAGTTCGCGATGTTTTTTCCGAAACCGCTGGCGACTTGGGAATCAAAACGCACGACATCGTTTTTGCCGAGCGACTTCAAGCGTGCGTCCGCCCAATCACCCATCGGGACCATGACCGCTTCCTGATTCATTTTGAAATGACGCGTCTTGTTGAACTGCAAACAACGTTCCCATGCATCGCGGAACCGATTTGGCCATTTGCCGGGGTAACAATTTTTTTTGTGCCAGATAAATTCTTCCGTCCAAAGCCAGCCCTGCTTGCGCAATGCTAAAATTAATTCTAAAACAAAAGTATGACGTTCTCCATGCTCGGCTTTTTCTTTGATGTTGAGAATGAAAGTGCCGGTCGGTTTAAGCACGCGTAAAAACTCTTTGCTGCGGGGAATGAACCACTCTACATATTTATCAGGCGCAACCCCACCGNNGTCTGGAAAATCCGCTAAAACATTTAGACAGTCGCCATGTTTGATTTCTGTTGTGAAGGTTTTCACTTGGCTAAATTATCGCTTATGTGTGAGCGCGCTCAAGTTGTTTCCCAAAAAACCGCGCAAATCGTCGACGAACAGCGAAGCGTAGCAAACGCACCGGGCGCGGCGCAAGCGGCGCGGCGTGCGGGAGCGTGTCCAGGCCGGCACGTTCTGCCGTCTGGCCGCACCCGGTCAGCGGCATAGAATCATCCCGACCCTCCGGCACGGGCTAACGAGTTGAATGTTGCCGGCGGCGGAACCGCAGCAACGACAACCCGCCCATGGCGGCCAAGGCCAGCGTGGACGGTTCGGGCGCGGGTGTCGGCGTGGTGTCGCGCAATTGGAAGGCATTCAGCATCGGGTCGTCCGCGCCCGCGGTGATGCCGTTAAAATCAATTTCCTGCGAGGTCGCGTCCGCCGTGAACGTGCCGATGGCGAATTGTCCCAGAGTGCCAGCGTTGCTGCCGTCGTTGCTATCCAGACTGACCGCGTTGCCCGCCGAGCCCGTCGTGTTGAGATTATAGTATTCATTGAACGATTCGCTGAAACTTGAATTATTGTTCCACCACTCGAATTCATAGGTCTGGCCGATGGTCAGGCCGCCCATGGTAAGCGCCAAGGTGTCCGACGTGGTCGAGCCGCCACCATAGGCTAAAAGGTTTTGGTATGACGCGGACAGGCTGGTAAACGCGCCGGAACCCGTGCCCAGCCCGGAATACGCTGCCAAAAGGCCATTGACCTCATTCTCCGTAAAATTGTAATTGCCGGAAGTAGCGGTATTGGGGTTGGAATAGCTGGGATCAGGAAACACAAACGGCACAAACGTGACGCCGTTCACGGTGGGGGCTGAAATATCACTGTCACCCAAGGCAAAAGCATCCACGAGCGTGCCGGCGGTGCTCACGTCACTGTCGCCGGTGATGTTTTGCGCGCCGCTGCCCCAATCAATCGTGGCGGCTTGAACGGTTGCGGTGGTCAGCCCAACCGCGATTGTCACGGCGGCCAGTTGAATGGATACGCGTTTATTTATTTTCATGATTTTGTTTTTCAACCAAGTTTCGGATTTTTTTCACCTCAAGATTACCCGCTGCCTCCCGTTTTGATAACGGGTCAAAAGTATTTAATCATTCGGTGGAAAATATGTAGGCGGCGGCACGGGCAAGTTCGCCGGCATGTTTGTTTTTTTATGATTCATTTCTGGAACCGACCCTTTTTGAGCAGCAAACGATGTGCCACGGCAACAGGCAGGCACCCGTCGGCTGACGGGCGATTTTGGGATTTGCGCCGGAGTGACACTCCAAGCTGAACATCGCGACATGAATGTGTCGGTTTTAATCAGGATGGAAAAGTGAAGATAGACGCAGGCTGGATGGTTTTGTCCCGTCCATGCCCTGCCCTTGTGTCTATAAATTTGCGTCCGTGTCCCGTCCGTGTCCACTTTCAAAATGGTGGGCGCGGATTCAGGAGCGCGAGGCGTTCATGCCGCCGTCCGGGTTCAATCAGCGATCTCCCCCGCGGCTTGGCCGGGTAAAATCCGGGCGGTGACGGTGGTGCNNTGACCGGGCGTGGATTTGATCGAGAATTTGCCACCGACCATCTCCAACCGTTCCCTCATGCCGAGCAAGCCCAAGCGGCCGTTTCCTTTCGTGCGGAGCACGCGTTTCACATCAAAGGATTTGCCGTCGTCGGTGATCGTCAGGCAAATCCAGTCCGGCAGTCTTTTAATTTCAACTTTCACCGCGCTGGCCTGCGCATGGATGGCCACGTTATTGAGGGCTTCCAAGGCGACGCGATAGAGGACGGCACGCTGGTCGAGGGGCAGTTGGTTCACCGCCGCATAAGCGCTCAAACACGCCCGCACGCCCGTCCGCTTCATGAAATCCTTCATAAAGGTATGCAGTGCGGGGATCAGTCCCAAATCATCCAAAACCGTCGGGCGCAGTTCCACGGCGAACCGATGCACCATGGCCAGCGATTTATCCACCAACCGTTGCGTCTGCACAATTTTCCGGCGGAGGCTCGCGGGATCATCCACCGGTTTTGGCGTCAAGGATGCCAGATGGACACTGATGCCCACCAGAGTTTGGAGAACGGTATCATGCAGTTCGCGGCTGATGCGCTTGCGTTCCGCTTCCTGCGCGAGCAGGATTTCATGGGACAATCGCCGCAATTGTCGCTCGCTGGTCTTGAGGGCCTGCTCCAGCTTTTTACGCCGGATCATTTCCTGTTCCAGTTTCCGGTTCGAGGCGGTCATCACCTCCAGGCGGACGCGGGCGGCCTCCGCCTGTTTGCGTTCGGTGATGTTGTTGAAAAGAATGGCGACTTTGCGGCTGGCGTTTCCGCCAATCCGAAAGGCATAGACATCGAACCAACGGTTCAGCCCTTTGTATTCGCTGTCGAAGCGCATCGGTTCACCCGTCAGGGCAACTTTGCCGTAATTCGCCAGCCAATGGCCTTCGACCGCCGAGACGAATTCCAGCATCCGTTTGCCCACCACGTTGTGCAGGCCCGTCTGTTTCTCGAAAGCGCGATTGACTTCCTCAAAGCGGTAATCGACCGGCTGCTGGCGTTGGTCGAAAATCATTTCGATGACGCAATAGCCTTCGTCCATCGAATTGAACAAATTGCGATAGCGTTCTTCGCTCTTGCGCAACGCCGAGACCGCCAGCTTGCGCGCGGTGATGTCGCTCACGGCCACGCGACATTCCTGCCCGTTGAGCAGGCATTGGGCCTCGATGTTCACGAACCGGAGCGGTCGGCCCGGGCCAGCCAGCTCAAAATCACCGGATTGTTTGGCGTCGCCGCCAAAAACGTGTTCGAGAAAAGTGCTGAAGGCCGGACGAAACCCGGCGGAAACCAGCCGACCAAAAGACTGGCCCACCAAACGGGAACGCTCGATCCCGACCAGCGTTGCGCCGGTCAGATTGGCCTGAAGAATCGCACCCGTTTTGGCGAGGGTAAAATAACCGCTCGGGGCAAAATCGTAGAGGTCGGTGTAATTCTCCAACGCCAGCTCCAGTTCATCGCGGGCTTGCCGCAACTCGGCGTTCTGCAGCTCCAGTTCAATCTGATGGACCTGCAATTCGTGGAGCAGCCGCCGGATATCCGCGCCGGTCTGCGCCACGCCAACTTTCAATTGCTTCTGCTCCCGTAACCGGGCTTCGGCCCGACGGCGCAGTTCGGCGGGCTGGGCGGATGATGGCGGCTTTTGCACGATGCGGACGCTTCACGGTTTGCGCTTGCGCGGCGCTTTGGCCGTCGCTGCTGCCGCCCGCTCCGCCGAATCTTCGGCGACGCGCTTTTCCAAAGCCGTGTGCCGGCCGCGCAACTTCCCCTCCAGCTTCTTGGCCACGGTGATGTTCGCGAACGTGATCACGACGCCGTCAATCCGGTCATCGAGCGTGCGGTAAGGCATGATGCGCACGGAGAACCAGCGGCCGTCGCGCGCGCTGATGGCTTTTTCCACGGCGGCCAGTTTCT
>PLHK01000100.1 GCA_003139955.1 Limisphaerales bacterium | reverse complement strand
GTGAACTGGCCAAACACATTTAACTTCACCACTTTTCCGACCACTGGCGCCTTCATGCGCCATTCGTCCAGCTTGCGCGCGCCCGCCGCGCTGGTCTGGAAACGCTTGAACAAAATTACCAGCACGACGATGACCAGCCCGAGCAGCCACCAGTAGTCCAGAAACCAATGGCTCGCCCGCATCAACGCCCGCGTCGGCAGCGGCAGCTGGATGTTGAAGCCGTTGAAAATTTCCGTGAAGCGCGGCATCATGAAAAACATGAAGAACGCCACGATGCCCAGCCCGACGCAGATGACCATCGCCGGGTAAATCATGGCGGACTTGAATTTAGCCTGCACTTCCGCGAACTGCTGGAAGTGGCTCGCCATGCGCCGCAGCACTTGCACCAGCGAGCCGCTCGACTCGCCCGCCTTCACCATGTTGATGTAAAGCTCGGAAAAAATCCGCGGCTGCCGCGCCATCGCATCCGAGAGTCCGCGGCCTTCGGTGACTTCCGTTTTCAAATCGCGGCTGACCTCGGCGGGAATGCCGGGGCTTTCCAGATGCGTCATGCTGTTGAGCGCCACCGTCAGCGGCATGCCCGATTGCAGCAGGTTCGCCAATTGCGTGGTGAACGTCGCCAGTTCCTGCAACTTCGGCTTCCGCTTTTGCGTCATTTGTTCGCGCATGGATTGCGGCAGGAGCGAAATCAGATTCACCCCGCCCTTGCCCGCGTTTTTGGTCGCGGGCGCTGCGCCCGCCTTAACGTCGGCCACGGCCAGCGGGAACAGCCCGGAGCGCTGGATTTGCGCCAGCGCGGCGCTGCGGTCGGGAACCTCCAGCACGCCCTCGACGAGTTCGCCGGAGCGTTTGCGGGCCTTGTAGGAAAACTGCGGCATAAAGTCTTGTATTGAAAACCGGGCGTGGACGAAAGTTTCAAATTATCCGCCGTTAAATCCTGCTTGACGCGCGCACCATTTCGCGGTTGCATGGTCAGATATGAAGATGAAATTTTTCGCCATCCTCGCCGGAGCCGCCCTGGTTGCCACTGGCTGTGTCAAAACCGTTAGTGATTCCCACTCCGTGGCCATGACCTGGTCTACCGACCAGATCAGTGCGCGCTACCAACGTTCCATTGAACAAGTCTATCAAGCCGCCGTCACCGTCATCCAGAACAATGGCGTGGTCATCTCGGAATACATTCCGCATGACACCACGAACAGCGTCCGTGCCCTGACCGGCAAAGTCAACCAGCGCAACGTCTGGGTTCGCGTCGAGGCCGTTGACTCCAGCATCACCCAGTTGACCATCCAATCGCGCTCCAGTTGGGGCGTGAGCGACGTGGCACTCTCCTCCGAGCTGGTCACGGAAGTCGCCCTGCAACTCGCACGGTAATTTTTTAGGAATTCAGCCACGTCCGGTGGCGAACGAAAAATCCCAGGGTGAAAGCCGTGGGATTTTTGTTTGTTTTGTTGCCGGCACACTTGCGTCACAGACGCACCCAATGCTCCGGCACCAAATCCTCGTCCGTGAATTTTGAGGAACAATACCACTGTCTTGGTGCCACCACAATTTTGTCCGGCTGTCGGCCGAGCCACGCCGCCCACCAACTGAAGGAACTGTTCGCGATGATGAAATGACGGCAGTTCATCATCAAACGAAATTCATCAAGGTCGCGACGGCCAGCCGCACCGGACGCGATAACCAGATTTTCTGAAGGAAGAAAGTTGGCGCGCAGCCATGGCGGGTCGTCGGAAAATAAATAGAACTTTGCGCCCGCGACTCGGTCGCTGATATGAGCCATCGCCGCGCGATAATAATCCAAAGTGCAAGTCGCGTAGTTGCTCACGCCATACGGCGTCGAAACATAGTCGCCGCGCCGGACGTGGACACATACCGAGCTTTCTGCGCCGAGACGCGTGAGCATCGGTTCCAGTTCCGAAGCGGCGGGCGCGCGGAAGGCCAATTCATCCAGCAACCGCTCACGGTCGGCGGCAAAATATTTTTCGCTCTGCCAATAGCCATCCAGATACAGGATGCGGGCGGCGCGACGGGGCAGCAGTTCAAAACCACGTTGCTTGTCCACCATCATGTACAAAATCCCGGCCGCGCCCAACATGCGCCGCAGCGGTGAATACCGTTCTTTTTTTATTTTTCGGAGCCAATAATGCCCGCGCGGGCCGAGGATGCGCGGTGAAATCCTGAATTGATCCAACCCCAACCGCCGGAATGCCTGCGGTGAAAAATGCGACGTGTCCAGCCACAACTGCGTGTCCAATCGCCGCGCCAGGCTGCTGCCGACGGCGTATTGGAACAGTTGGTTCCCCAGTCCTTCTTGGATTTTAACAATGACCATCCGACGGATTTGTCACCCAGCCAGCGGATTGAACTAAAGCCCGCGTTTTGAAAATGAATCCCTCGGTGCGATGTGTCAAATGGGAATGTGTTTTTATCGCTGATACGAATGGCCGGAACCGTTTGGCGGCGGCAAGCTGCAAGGGCAAAATTGAACCTTCAAAAATCAAATTTATAGACTAGGTCGAGATGACTGTCGTTCGGGCCGGAGCGGGTGTCATCGCCGCCATCGTCCTTGAGATTCTGGCCGACGGAATAAAC
>PLHK01000092.1 GCA_003139955.1 Limisphaerales bacterium | reverse complement strand
GTTCCGGTCAGGCTAACGCCGTCGAGACGCCGCTCGGCTGGGTGCCGTATGCGAAGGATTTTGACCTGAACGGCCTGCCGGATTATTCGCCGGAAAAATTCGACCGTGTGCAGACCATTAACTACGACGACTGGCGGCGTGAACTTTTGCAGCAGGACGAACTGTTCATGAAAATCTATTCGCACCTGCCGAAGGAACTCATCTTCCAGCGCGANNCCGCCGCCGCGGGCGTGGTCGGGTTTGCCGCCGCCTTTGCCGCCGACGATGGGCGCGATGGTCTGGATGATTTTACCGGCTTGAACTTTCGCGGTGAAGTCAGCGGAAACCGTCGCGATCAATGTGACCGCGCCGTTTGCCGCGCCACCGAGCACGACGACGCCTTTGAACTGCGATTTGAGCGATTCCGCGATGGCTTGCAACGTGTCACCCTCATTTGCGCCGAGATTGACGATGATGGCCGGAATACCGTTGATGGTTTCCGCTCTGGCGACCAAATCCTTCGCGCTGCCAGCAGCTTCGCGTTGTTGCGCAGCCTTGAGCTGCTTTTCCAATTCCTTTTGATGCGCGAGCAACGCTTCAACTTTCTTTTCCAGTTCGCCGACGGGTGAATTGATTTTGCCCGCAATATTACGGATGAGCTGCAACTGCTCGTTCGCCAAACCATAAGCATTCAGACCCGCGACGGCTTCAATGCGCCGTACGCCCGCCGCCACCGCCGCTTCGCTGACGATGCGGAACAGGCCGATCTCGCCCGTCGCGCGCGCGTGTGTGCCGCCGCACAGTTCCATCGAATAGCCATTTAATTTATTCGCCTCGCCGCCGATTTGGACGACGCGCACCGTGTCGCCGTATTTGTCGCCGAAGAATTGCATCACGTCCTTGCGCTGCTTCACGTCGGCGTGCGCGACTTCCGTCCACGAGACGCCGGCGTTTTCGAGGATGCGTTCGTTGACAAGCTTCTCGATGTCGGCGACCTGCGCGGGCGTGAGCGGCGCGCTGTTGAAGTCGAAGGTCAACTTGTCCGGCCCGACGAACGAACCTTTCTGCGACGCTTCCTTGCTGGCGACTTCGTGCAAAGCCCAATGCAACAAATGCGTGACCGTGTGATGCCGTTGAATCGCATCGCGGCGAGATTTCTCGACGGAAAGTGTGACGCCTGCGCCGACTGCCGGAGCATCACCGCCTTCGACAAAATGCAAAAATGTGTTGCCGGACTTCTGCGTGTTGATGACGCGCCAGAGCTGGCCGCTGCCGGTCANNGTGTCGCCGACCTGGCCGCCCATCTCGGCGTAAAACGGCGACGTGTCCAGCACGACGGCGGTTTTGTCCTTGAGCGACACGACTTCCAAAACTTTGGCCTCCACCGCAAGGTGGTCAAAGCCGACAAATTTTGTCGGCGCGGTCGTTTCGATTTGCGAAAGCGAAATAACTTCTTTTTTCTGCGCGGCGCGGGCGCGGGCGCGCTGCTCTTCCATCAATTTTTCAAAACCGTCCTTGTCCACGGTCAAGCCGCGTTCGCGCGCCATCAACTCGGTGAGGTCGAGCGGGAAACCGTAGGTGTCATAAAGTTCAAACGTAAAAGGTGCTTTCACAATTCCATCGGAATCAATTCCTATAGTCCATTTACCCTTTTCCGAAACAAATCTTGTTGAACTGTATGTTGGAAAGTTCTTATTAGCTTCAATTACTTTAAGTCGCCGTTTGTAACCTTCATATTGTTCTTCAAACAATTCAATGCCGCGATCCAAAGTTTTATTAAACGCCTCCTCCTCGCGCTGAATCGTTTCCTGCACGATTTTTTTCTTGGTGCGGATTTCGGGGAAGACGGCGCCCATCGTGTCGGCGAGCACGTCCACGAGTTTGTAGAAGAACGGTTCGTGGAAGCCGAGCGTGCGGCCGTAACGCACCGCGCGGCGCAGGATGCGGCGCAAAACNNTGGTCGGCGATGACGCGGAAGGCGATGTCGAGCGCGATCTGTTCCGCGCTCGCGGTCGCGACGGGCAAATCATCGTCGTCATCACCGGTTGGACCGTGGTGCGCGCCGCGTTCCTCGGCTGCGACTTCAATGATGTTGCCGCGCGCCTCGCCGGAAGTTTTCAGCGGCTCGTCGGTTTCAATTTTTGCAATCGCGTCGCCGGGCAAAGTGCTGCCGTATTTTTTGCCGGAAAGTTTTTCCAGTTCGTCAAAAATTGGACGGAAAATATCGGTCTCGTAATTGGAAATTTTGGCGTTGGCGAAATCGGAAAAATTCTTCGTGCCTTGAATGATGCTGGTGACGCGCTCAAAACCCATGCCGGTATCAACGTGCTTGGCGGGCAGCGGCGAAAACGTGCCGTCGGGATTCGCGTTGAACTGGATGAAAACGAGATTCCAGATTTCGATGCAGCGCGCATCGCCTTTATTCACAAAGCTTCCGCGCGTGTCGCCGTCCGGCGTCAGATCAACGTGCAGTTCAGAACACGGACCGCACGGGCCGGTTTCGCCCATCATCCAGAAATTGTCCTTCTTGTTGCCGTTGACGATGTGGATGGCGGGATCGAGCCCCGCTGCGGTGAAGATCGCGGCCCACTGGTCGTAGGCTTCCTGGTCGAAGCTGGCGGGGTCGCCGGGGCCGGGCTTATACACCGTGGCGTAAATGCGCGAGGCCGGGAAATTCCACCGTCCGACAACCAGTTCCCACGCCCACTGGATCGCCTCCTTCTTGAAGTAATCGCCGAA
>PLHK01000133.1 GCA_003139955.1 Limisphaerales bacterium | reverse complement strand
AACGCGGCGGGCGCGCTGCTGCCCAAATCCGTCCGCACAGTGGAAGAAGGCGTGGATTTTTTGCGCACGATGCTGAACGCAAAACACGAATCTGGTTTGAACAGTTTGGAAAGTTTGTTCGACGGATTGGAATTAAAGAAGTAATGAAGAGAAATCAATTTGTCGTTTTTGCTGGAAAACTATTTATGACCCTCGCAATCTCGAAACATGAAAATTGATAGGCAGCATTGAGCCCACATGAAAACGATGATATTAGCATTTAGCTTGGAGCGAAGTGTTCATTTTATCGAGCAGACTGCTTCTGAGCCGAATGGCTATTGGTGGTATATCGCCTTTGTAATTCTAGCCGTAGTTTTTGTTTTGTTCAGAAAATCTAGAAAGCGAGATTGATTGATATATGAGTGTCTTGCCGCCTAACAACTAGATAGGCTGCATTCGCTAAAAACTTTTCACTTGGTTTTCCTCGTTGCCCGATTGCGCGGTTGAAGTTTAAGATAGGGGTCATGTCTGAATCCATTCGCGCCGACGGGCGCGCCGCCAGCCAAATCCGTCCGCTCCGTTTTCAAAACCACATCGCGCCGCACGCCGCCGGTTCTACGCTCATCGAATGGGGCAGCACGCGCGTCATCTGCGGCGTGACCATTGAGGAATCCGTTCCGCGCTGGATGAAGGAACAAAAAGTCGAGGGCGGCTGGATCACCGCCGAATACTCGATGCTTCCCTATTCCACTTTGACGCGCAAACCGCGCGACATCAGCAAGGGCAAGCTCGACGGGCGTTCGTCGGAAATCCAACGACTGATTGGCCGCTCCATCCGCGCGGCGATTGATCTGGAAAAAATCGGCGCGCGCACGATCTGCGTGGACTGCGATGTTTTGCAAGCCGATGGCGGCACGCGTACGGCGGCCATCACCGGTGCGTTCGTCGCATTGTCGCTTGCGGTAAAAAAACTCATTGCCGAGAAAAAAATTTCCGCCAGCCCGATTCTTTCCGGCGTCGCGGCGGTCAGCGTCGGCATTGTCGCAGGCAAACCGCTGTTGGATTTGTGCTACACCGAGGACGTGGCCGCGAGCGTGGACATGAATCTAGTCATGAATTCCGCCGGTGAATTCATCGAGCTGCAAGGCTCCGGCGAGGAAGCCACGTTCACCGACACGCAGCTTGCCGAACTGCTCGCGCTCGGAAAAATCGGCATCAAAGAGCTGCTCGCCGCGCAACAACTCGCAATTTCTCAAGGCTAAAAATTGTGGCTACCAAAAAATCTCTGCGCAAAAAAGATCCGCAACCGCCCGCGACGCGGCTGCTGCTCATCCGTCACGGCGAAGTCGAGGCGCGTTACCAGCGCATTTTTGGCGGCCGGATTGACATGAACCTTTCGCCGCGCGGCCGGCGGCAGGCGAAAATTCTGGCGGATTATATGTCGGCCAAAACGATTGACGCCATTTACGCCAGCCCAATGAAGCGCGTGCAGCAAACGATTGCGCCGACGCTGAAAATCAAAATGCAGACGCAAACCATTTTTCCCGACCTGCGCGAAATTGATTTTGGCGACTGGACTGGACTGGACTGGCACGCGGTGCGTGACAAATTCAATTTTGCCGTCCATAAATGGCTGGAACAGATCGAGCATCCCGGCTCGCCGAACGGTGAGAGTGGAAAAGTTTTTCGCGCGCGCATCGAGCCGTGCTTGCGCGAAATCATCCAAAAACATCCCGGCCAGAATGTAGCCATCTTTTGCCACGGCGGCGTCATTCGCATGATCCTTTCCATTTTGCTCGAACTGCCGTTGCCGAAAACTAATTCATTTGAGATCGAATATGCGGGCATCACGCAAGTCGCGCTCTATCCGCACATGGCGGAGATTGAACTGCTCAATTTCACGCCGTGGCGCGATTTGGTCGGATGAATGATTGACAATTTTTGGCGGGCGCTCGCCCACCGTTCAAAAATGAAACAAATTAAACCGCTCTGGCGCGTGTCCGTGACGACTTCGCTGGAAGCTGAAGACGTCGTTGCCGAAATGCTCAGCGGATTTTTTGGCACGACCGCCGCCGCTTATTTCAGTCTGGAAACCGGCGTCAGCACGGTCAGTATTTTTCGCGATCAGAAATTGGATTCACCAAAAATTCGCACGGAAATTACCGCCGGACTGAAACGGATTGAGGATTGCGGATTAAAAATTGGCGCGGGCGAGATTGAAATCGCGAAAATAAAACGAGAAGATTGGGCGGAATCGTGGAAACGGCATTTTCATCCGCTGGAGATTGGCAAATCTCTGCTCATCAAACCGAGCTGGAGCAAAAAGCGTCCGCGCAAAAATCAGGCGGTGGTGATTCTCGATCCCGGCTTGAGTTTCGGCACCGGCCAGCATCCGACGACTTCATTTTGCCTGAATCAATTGGTAGGCCATCATAAAAATGGGGCAGGGCAATCATTTTTGGACATCGGCACCGGCTCCGGAATTTTGGCGATCTCGTCGGCAAAACTTGGCTATCAGCCCGTTCACGCGTTTGATTTCGATCCGGAAGCTGTCCGCGTGGCGAAGGAAAATGCGCGCAAAAACCGCGTGGATTCAAAAATCAAGCTGACGCGCGGGGACATCACCAAACTGCCGCTGAAACCGGCGCGGCAATATGATTTGGTTTGCGCGAATTTGATTTCCAACTTGCTAATTTCTGAAAAGCGGCGAATTGTGAACCGGCTTAAGCCGGATGGGATTTTGGTGCTCGCCGGAATTCTGGCGGCGGAATTTGGCGACGTGGAACGGGCGTTTGTGGCATTGAATTTGAAATTGACGGCGAGTCGCGTGGAAAACGAGTGGTGTTCTGGTTCTTTTTGTTTTGACTGAAAATTTTTGAACAGATGGCGACGGTGCGGCGTCTGATGAATTGTAAGTTTAAGGCCGTTTTCGGACTGATTGAAGTTGGCATTGTTTACGCTGTCAGTCCGTTGTCGGTAAAAGAAAGGTAACAGTTATGATGAAAACACTCGCAGTGATGAGCGAAGCGATTCGCAATCCGAAACATCCGTTCCGTAAAACCGAACATCATACCAAAAAGTCGCTCAAAAACAGACACGAGCGGCGAAAAATAAGAGAATATTTGCAACTCGGCGACTGGATGTCCGAGGAAACAGCTTGAAATGACGGCGGCGAGCAATCGCCGCCGTTTTCATTTCCGGCAGTCTGGGCAGACGCCAAAAAATTCGAGCCGGTGAGTCACACCGGTGAACCCGTTTGCTATCGCAATCCGGCGCTCGATTTCTTCGGGAAAACATTCTTCGATCTCCACCACGCTCGCGCAGCGGGTGCAAATCAGATGATGATGGTGACCATCATCGCCTTCGCCGACGAGTTCGAAGCGCGCGGTTCCGTCGCCAAAATCAAAGCGTTTCACCATCCCCAACTTTTCCAGCATCTGCATCGCGCGATAAATCGTGACAAGGTCGCAGCTGCCTTTCGGCAGTTCGGCAAAAATCTCCTTGTTCGTCAGCGGGTGCGGATAATGGCGCAAAATTTCCAGGATTGCCGCGCGTGGGCCGGTGATCTTGCGCGATTCGCGGCGCAGGCGGCCAGTCAGCGAGGCAAGCTCCTGTTTTTTGCCCGTATGCTTGTGCGCGCAGGTTTTCATCGCATTCAGGCTTTCAGGTGAAAGAAAAGAATCAAGCCGCCGATGAGCGCAAATCCGGCGGCGAAATTTGCCAGCACCAAAGTTTTGTGATGCTTCAAAATCTCGCCGATGACGGCGTGGAGGGCGAGATATAAAAATCCGCCGGCGGCGTTCGCCAGCGCGAGCGCGAGCCAGAAATTCGACGCGCTGTGGAGAAAAAACCAGCCGAGCAATCCGCCCAGTATGGTCGTGGATTCGACGACGGCTACGAGCCAGAATGTTTTCGCCCGGGAAACGCCGCCGCCGAGTAGCAACGCGCCGAGTGCCAGACCTTCGGGAAATTTATGCACGCAGATGGCGAAGGTGATGGACAATCCCACCGGCGTGGCTTCCTCGTTTCCCGCCGCGAGCGCCAGCCCGTCCACGGTGCAATGGATCGCCAGCGCAAACATCATGGCCGTGGCAAATTCCGCCAGCCGGTGCGTCGTGGCCTCGTCGAAATGGCTGGCCGCGCACGCCGGGCAGACATGATAGACGTATCGGGTGACCAGCGCGAACAGAAAATAGCCCGACGCGCCCGCTAGCAGGAATTGCCACATCTGCAGCGACTCCAGACATTCCGGCGCGATGCCGCACAGCGCGACGCCCAGCAATGTCCCCGCGCCGAGGCTGATGAACGCGCAAAGTTGCCGGTGCGTCCGCGCCAGCAGCGCGCTCAACGACCCACCCGCCAGCGCAATGGCGAACGCGGCGAAAATCTGGAACAAAATGGATTTCGTGATCAAGTTTAATTGCAAATCGTTTGCAACTTAAATCTACAAAAATGCCGCGCGACGGCAAGAGCCATCGCGCGGCGGGAAAATTACTTCATCAGCAGCATCTGGCGCGCGCGCTTGATGGCGGCGGTCATGCGGCGCTGGTAGGGCGCGGGCAGTCCGGTGTATTTGCGCGGCAGGATGCGGCCCTGATCCGTCACGAACGTGCGGAGCAGCGTCGTGTTCTTGTAGTCAAGCGCGTCAATGGTGAAGTCCGTCTTGGGCTTCGGGCGCGGCGTGCGTTGTTCGCGGGTGCTCTTGCCGCGCTTGTCGGTCTTCTTTTCGGTGTTGGTCTTGCGGGGCATAAATTATTTAATCTCCTTGTGCAAGGTGTGGCGGCGGAGCGCGGGGTTGTATTTTTTGACCTCCAGCTTTTCCGTCTGCAATTTTTTATTGCGGCTGGTGGTGTAGCGCGAAGGCGACTTGCCTTCCTTGCGCGCCTCGGTGCATTCGATGGTGATGGTTTCGCGGGCCATAAATAAATTATTCTTTTTCTTTGTTCACTTTCGGGGCTTCGTCGGAATGTTCTTCGTCCTCGCCGTCCACATCGGTGGTTGCGCCGACGGAATCAATCGTCCCCAGCGCGCCGAGGCGGCGGGATTTCAACGCGCCTTCGCGTTCGAGTTGCGCCTGCGCCTCGACCGTGAAGCGCGTCCACGGAATCGCCTCGAGCCGCGCGCGCGGGATATTTTTTCCGGTCAATTCACACACGCCGTAAGTTTTCCGTTCAATGCGCTTGAGCGCTTCTTCGATCTCAAAAACCGCGTCTTGGTCGGACGACAGCAGGCTCAACGCGAAATCGCGGTCAAAATTATCCGTGCCGGAATCCGCCATGTGCAGGCTGTAACCGGCCATTTCCTGTGCCGATTCCTGCGCGAGGCCGTTCATCTGCTTGGTCAACTGCTCGCGCAGCTCCAGCAAGTGCAGGCAGAACTTCTGCCATTCCGGCTTCACTTTTTTCAAGTCCGGGCCGGCGCTCGCCTTTGCGATGGGACGACCGAGGATGGCCGCCGACGTGGCGACGGACTTTGAATGGCCGCGGGCGGCGATTTTTTTCACAATTTTTTTCTTTGCGGTCACAAAATTAAAATGATTACCGGCGGTGATTCCAGTTCATCAAGAGCGCGGGAATGTATCAAAAGGCATCAAATGCGCCACACAAATTTTCAGAAATTTTCGGGTGTCAAATCCCGTAGCCGCATTTGTCAAAATGCGGATTTCCGCGCTTTGACAAGCGCGGCTACTGGCAAATGAATTATCGCCAAGAAGCAGAGCTAAAGGCCAAGCAATTCCCATCTGCCTAAATAGCTTTCCTTTTTGTCATCAAAAATCCGCATCGAATTTGTTTTTCTTTTCGTGCCGTCTCGCTTGAGATGTTTTGTCCATTCTCGATGGCGTTGTCGGGAACGGGCAGCGACTATTCTGCTTGGAACAATGTAGAACTTTGGCATTTCTGAAATTCCGCGCAGAACCAGGAAAACGTAGAAGTGATTTTTAGAAAAAAATTTCTCGCATTTTTCGCTTATAATCCATGACTTTGCTTTTGGATTTCTCGTGGTTTTGCATTGGATTGTTACGGAACGGGATGTGTTTTTATTTGTTGCCAGCAACACCGGCAAGCGTTGTAGAAATTGAATTTTTATCCATAATAATTTTCACCCCTTCTCAATGCACGCATACGCGTTGTGATTGTGGATGCTCTCGAAATTTTCCGCCTCGACTTTATACCAGCTCACCCGCGTGTCCGCGTTCAGCCGCAGCGCCACGTTGCGCACCAAATCCTCCACGAATACCGGATTTTCATACGCGCGTTCCGTCACCGCCTTTTCGTCCTGTCGCTTGAGCAGCGCGTAAAGTTCCGAACTCGCCGAGCCTTCAATCATCGCGATCACGTCCTCGATCCAAACCGATTTCGTCGAACGAATCTGCACCGTCACCTCGCCGCGTTGGTTGTGCGCGCCGTATTTGGCAATGGCTTTTGAGCATGGGCAAAGCGTCGTCACGTTTGCTTTGACGGTGAGAACGAAATCAATTTCCGCGCCGCACGCCGCCGCGTCGAAGCGCGCGGTGTAATCCATCAAACTTTCCAATCGCGACACCGGCGATTTTTTGGACAGGAAATACGGAAATTCAATCTCAATGTGCGACGTGGCGGAGTTCAATTTTTTTTGCAGCGACTGCAAAATCTCCGCGATGTTCTCGACGTGGATGACGTTGCCGTGCGCGTTGAGCACCTCGACAAAGCGGCTCATGTGCGTGCCTTTGAATTCCTTCGGCAAATCCACGAACATGCCGATGGTCGCGACGGTGTTCTGCACGCTGCGCGCCTTGTCGCGCACTTGAATGGGAAAACGCAATCCGCGCACACCGACCTTGTCAATGCGTAGTTCGCGCGTGTCGCGTTCGCTCTGCTTGTCGTCCAGTTTGACCGGCGGATGCTTTTGGCTGATTCGAGACATGGAGTCATAATAGCAGTTGTGCGTGATTTGGGCAAAAAAAAGCGCCTGACTTAAAACCCAATAAAAAGTCAGGCGCTTCAACCCATACCCAAACCAATCAGATAAATAGACCGGGCCTGATCAAATTTGTTCAAAATATTTTTTTGACCGGATTTTCCAACGAATTTACACGGTTTTTCTTTCGTCCGCCGCCCGGCGGATTTAATCTTTTGCCATGATTCGCCGCGTTGCCATTCTAGTTTTGTCATTGGCCGGCCTGCACGCCTTCGCCGGCACTTTCCGCATCGCAACTTACAATGTGGAAAATTATCTCGACCAGCCGACCGACTCGCGTTGGCAAGTCAAATCCGCCGAGGCCAAAGCGAAAGTTCGCGAAAGCATCTGCGCCATGAATCCCGACGTGATCGCGCTCGAAGAAATGGGCACGACCAACGCGCTCTTGGAACTCCGCGCGTCGCTCAAGGCCGACGGACAGGATTTTCCATTTTGGGAACACGTCCAAAGTTTTGATGACAGCATTCATGTTGCCGTGTTGAGCAAATTTCCCATTGTGGCGCGGCATCCGCACACGAACGATTTTTTCCTGTTGGACGGCCAACGTTTTCAGGTCAAACGCGGTTTTGCGGAGGTGGCAATCCAGGCCGCGCCAAATTTTAACTTCACGCTTATCGCCGCGCATTTGAAATCGCAGCTCACCACGCCCGAAGCCGACGAAGCCGAGGAGCGGCTGGGCGAGGCGAAAGTTTTGCGCAGCATCATTGACCAACGGCTGGCGGAAAATCCTGATGCAAAAATAATTGTCCTCGGCGATTTCAACGACGTGAAAGATTCCAAACCGATCAAAGAAATCATCGGCCATGGCAAAACCAAACTGACCGACACGCGTCCCGCCGAGCGGAATGGTGATACTGCGCCGGGCGAGCCGCCGTATTTTGAGCCGCGCAGCATCGCATGGACTTATTTTTACGGCAAAAATGACACTTATGAGCGCATTGATTACATTTTATTAAGTCCCGCGATGAGGCAAAACTGGCGCGCGAGCGAAACTTATATTCCCGTGATTCCCAATTGGGGAGTTGGCTCTGACCATCGCCCTATTGTTGCGGCATTTTCAGACGAAAATTGAGATTGTTTTACGGCAAAAGGGTCGCCGTGAAATGTTTACGATTGAAGTTTTTGTTTGCCGACGATTCGGGATTGAAGGTGTTCCTCAAAGTTATTGAATATCGTAACTCCATGATTCACGCCCAGTCTCAACGCAGTTTGTCGAGCCATCTGGCGCAATCGTAACGTCAACATATTCGTCCCAGCGAGGGTGCCCAATCCCACAATGATAATGCCAATGTCCATTTACAAATTCCACCCAATCAAAATCCTTTGTAATAGAGTAATATTCAGGAGCCTTTTCTTTTACTAATCGCAGGACAAGTGACTTTGCTTGGTTTGTAGTTAACAATGTTAGCACGATTTTGTTGCTGATTGCGTTCGTCAATTGCGTGTTCGTCGTTTGTGCGCTGACGGCACAGCAACCAGCCAGCAAAAATAGCGGAATGATGTGGTTTATTTTCATAGTCATTTGAAATATAGCCCTAACGTGAAAATACGACAGACGTTTTATTTGATCTGGAAAACCTTTTTATTAAATTAAACCCTTGATTTCATTGAATATTCTTCACGCACAATAAAATTGAAAGGAAAGCAGTAAGGCAGGGAAAAAATTCAGTTTCCTTAATTCCAGCTTTCCTTATTTTAATCCCGAATTCCCCCATTGCGCTTTGGCCGGTGCGGATTAGATTGCTTTTATGAATAAGAGCTTTTCCGTAAAATTCCTCTGGCTTGCCGCCGCGTTGCTCGTCGCCGGTTGCGCCACAAATCGCGTGGATTGGGACGCCCGCGTGGGTGTTTTCAACTACGATCAAGCCGTCGGGGAACTCGGCCCACCGGACAAGCAGGCGAAATTGACCGACGGCACGACCGTCGCCGAATGGATTTCCCGTTACAACAACACCGGCACGATCGGCTTGGGCACGGGTTTTTACGGCGGCGGTGCGGGCGTGGGGCTCATGGCGACGACCCCGACGTATCGCGAAAGCTCGTTACGCCTGACCTTCGGCACCAATCATGTGCTGACCGCGTGGTCGAGGCAATAAATCAATTCTCGTCACGCGGCAGCCAGCGGCAATGGCCGCCGTTTTTTCTTTGAAATCTGGTCTGCGGGCCGCCAAGCTCTCGGCACGGCGCGTTTCGGTTTGTAATGGCTGCCGTAAAAAATTTCATGTCCAACCCCGCTCAAATTCTGTCGCCGGATCCGCTGGCGCGGTTGATCCAAAAAAATCAATTTATCGGCTGGCTGGGCGCGGCGGATTTCGAACGCGCGCTGGTGCTCACGAGCGATGTCTGGAAGGCGCAGGCGCGCGGCGTGCCGCATAATTGTTTTCTGCTCGCGGCGGCAGACGGCACAGCGCCGGAGGAAATTTTTCTGCTGCGCGTGTCCGGTTCCGCCGCGCCGTCGGCGGATGCGGAACTGCAAGCCAGACTGGAAAAGCTCAAGGCGCGCGCGCCGGCTTCCGGCGGTGAATTGACGGTGGAGGAATTTCAATTCGGCCTGTTGCAAGGCCGCGTGCTGGGAACTTTTTATTTGCAGGATGGTCGGCTGCGGCTTGGCAGCGACGTGGAAAATTACGCGCAGGCGGCGGGACTGGCGGTCTATCGGCCCGAAGGTGCGGCGCTCGAGGCGATCGTGAATTATTTGAGTCCGGCGCGCCGCGCAGCGGCGGAAGAAGAGGCGCGGCGGCTCGGTTTGCAAGGCGAGTTGCCGCGTTTTGCCATCGGCACGGTGCGCTACGCCTCCACCGAGCGGCGGCATCGTGGCGAGGGCGCGGAGCGCGCGGTGTTTCATTTGAACGCGGTGGATTTCCTCGCGCGGCGCACGGCGGTGTTCGGCATGACGCGCACGGGCAAATCCAACACGGTGAAAAAACTCGTCTCGGTGGTGAAGCACACGAGCGACGATTTCAAATTGAAAATCGGCCAGATCATTTACGATTTGAACGGCGAATATGCGAACGCGAACCAACAGGACAAGGGTTCCATCGCGGAGGTGTTTCCGGGCGAAACAGTGCGTTACCGCATGATGCCGACGCCGGGATTTGAACTGATCCTCAATAATTTTTTCCAGCAGATCGCGGAAGGCCACAGCACACTGCGCGGGTTGCTGGAGGCGAGCAAGCTGGCGCGTTCCGCCGATGTAGAGGCGTTTTTGAGCATGGATTTTGCGCCGCCGAACAAGGAGGATTGCAGCAGCGACTACGAGTTCCAGCGGCAGACGGCGTTGCATCAACTCAAGCTCGGCGCGTATCAGGCGATGCTGGCGCGCGCGGGCTACGAGTTGCCGCCGGATTTCAAAATCACGTTCGAGGTCAATCCCGGCATCCGTAACAAGGTGAATCCGTCGGTTAATCCGGCGGATGGCCTGACGGCCACGCAGGCATACGAATGGTTTCACCTCGCGCGACAAATCCAGGACGAACTGATCACCAGCACCGGCGGATCGTGGATTGAGCCGGACACGAATGTGCTGATGAATCTGCTGCTCCAGAAAAATGACCAGGGCGGCTACATTCCCGGCTTCCGGCTCTTGCAACCGTTCAAGGATTATCACGCGCCGAACCGCCGCACGGATGTCTGCGATGAAATTTACAACCACCTTGCCGACGGGAAAATTGTCATACTGGATTTGTCCGTGGGCGATCCTGTCCAGCGCGAGCGTTTGAGCAAGCGGATTGCGCGCCATATTTTTCGCAGCTCGATGGCGACGTTCAATGCGGGCACGCATCCGCCGCACATCGTGATATACGTCGAGGAGGCGCACAATCTTATCGGCCGCTATGAGGCGCTGACGGAAATCTGGCCGACGATTGCGAAGGAAGGCGCGAAGGCGCGCATTGCCGTGGTTTATGCCACGCAGGAAGTTTCTTCTATCCATCCAAACATCCTAGCCAATACGGAGAACATCATCGTCTCGCACTTGAACAATCACAACGAGATCAGCGAGCTGGCGAAGTATTACGACTTCAGTGATTTTGCGGATTCCATCATCCGCGCGCAGGATGTTGGTTTCGCGCGCGTGAAGACGCTATCGAATCCGTTCGTCATTCCGGTGCAGATAGACAAGTTCGATCCGGAAAAGGAAAAGACGCGCGCGGCCGGCGGGAAATGAGCTTGAGCTCGGCGCGCGATTCGTCACTGGACGGTCAACTGCGCCGGTATGCTGGTGACATTGCCTAAATTGTTGGTGACAACGACTTGATAATAACCGCTGTCGTTGGTGGCGACGTTGCTGATGTTCAGTTGGGATGTGAGTGATCCGGAGATGACCGAGCCCCAACTGGTGGTGCCGTCGGTCAGGTTGATGCCATTCATCTGCCACTGATAGGCTGGCGTCGGGCTACCGGTGGCGGTGACATTGAATATGGCTGTTCCGCCGCTGGCCGGATAAGAAGAGTTCGGCTGGCTGGTAATTTGCGGGGGCAAGGTAAAAGACAGATTCGCCACGCTGCTGGTCACACTGCCATAAACGTTGGTGATGATGACCTGATAATTTCCCAGGTCGTTGTTGGTGACTCCGGTGATTGTCAAATTGGTCGTGGACGAGCCGGAAATAAACGAGCCCCAGCCATCCACCCCGTCGGTCAGGTTGCCGCCACCGACTTTCTGCCACTGAAAGGTCAGCGGCGGCGTGCCGGAGGCCGTGATGGTGAAGCTGGCTGTCCCGCCATTGGTCACGGCGGCGTTCTGTGGCGGGCTGGTGACCAGCGGCGGCAGTTCAATGGCGAAGGAGCCGGAACCGGCATTTTGAAAGACATTGCCGGGCTCGCCAAAGTTTTCTACGTAGAAATTTCCTGAATCCGAGTCATTCGTGAACGTCAAAATATAAACCCCGTTCCCGTACCCTTGGCTTAACTGGAGCAGCGACCCGACCGGACTGTAATTGGTGTAAGTGAACGTGCCGGTTCCGTTTGTCACCAAAGTTTTGCCAAAATAATTCGTGTAATAATACGTCAAGATGTCCAAAGGAACACCGGCGGTGGGGGCATACAAATCTTTTCTGGAGAGAAATCCGGAGTTGTCAAACAGGACGGTCACTGCGCTGGTGCCGATGTCAATGACCGTGCCGGTGAATATTTCCGGTTCGATGGGCGTCCAAGCGCCGGAAAAATATATTAAATGAGAGAAGGTGACCGCGACCCGGTCGGCAATCTCTCCGGGGTATTGCGATGCCAGCGGAATGACGAGCGGATTGGCGACATCAAACAAGCTGCCGTTGTCCGCGACCTGGGGCGGCGTCATGAAGTCCAGAATGCTTTCATCATTGTCATTACTGTAAGTCAAAAAAATCTGCGAACCCGTCAGTGCGGGCGGAGCCAGGCTATCGGCGGTGGACAGGCTGAAGCGATTGAGTCCGTCATCATCCGTAAAAGTGCCGCTGCTGGCATCGGCGAACTGCAAAAGCACTGTGACATCGTTCGCCGCATTTGCCCGCGTGGGCGGCGCGGCATATTTAAGCGAGATTTTGCCGGCGACAGCACCGGTTTTTTTATAGGCATAGGAGCCGACGCCCGTATCCTCGCTGAACGTGCCGCCGCCAAAGTTAAAGGCGTAAATCGAACTGTCCGGCTTCGTCACTGTCATCGTCATTCCGTTCAAAGAACTCGTCGCGGCGGAATAGGTCATTTTCAAGCTATTGGTCTTGGAACAATTTCCGCTGCGGTCAACAGCGTAGGCCAGCAAAACATTGGTGTTGGGATTGTTCGTCAGGTTCACCCACCAATTATTCCAGCCGTTTCCGGTCAAAGCCGTCTGCCAGCCCTGGCCGTTCAGATTGCAAAACACAGTTGCGACCGCGTCATTGTCCTTGGCCGTGCCCGTGACCGTTATGGCCGGATTTGTCAACCCGCCGCTATTTTGCGGGGTTTTGATAGACAAGGTCGGCTTCTGCTTGTCCACGAATGTGGCCGTGAACGTCAAGCCGTCGGCCATGACAAAACTCAACTTCGGCTTGCTGCTCGTCTGGCTGCCCGTCCAGCCGGTGAAGGTAAAATCCGATTTGGCTTGGGCGGTGAGGCTGTATTTTTGTCCGACATTGAGCAATTGGCCGTTGTAATTTGGACTGACCGTCCCCGTTCCGACGATTTGCACCGTCAACAATGCCGTGGCTGGCACGGCAGAAACCAAGCTGGCAGCGAGAAAATAAATGGAAAAAATGGCGGCAAATTTTTTTGGGCGGCGGGCGGGCAGCAAGTTCATAATCATTGATATAACACCGAATGTCTTAAAAAGATGCGTGATTTCGCCCGGAAGTCAACCGCCTCGCAATGAAATCAATTCCCGGTGACGTTTTTCATTTTTGGCAAATGATTCAAAGCCGTTGCCCGAAAAAATCTCTTTGAAATCCAGATGCTTCACCGCCACAATCCGCGTTTACTTTGATTCTGGATTCTGAATTCCGGCTCCTGAATTCGATTTTACATGAAACGCACACACCATTGCAACGAACTGCGCCCGGCGCACATCGGCCAAACCGTCACGCTATCGGGCTGGGTTCATTCCCGCCGCGACTTGGGTGGTTTAATTTTTATTGATATCCGTGATCGCGAAGGTCGCACGCAAACGGTTTTCGATCCGTCCGATTTGACGCCCGAACTTTTCGCGCAAGCCGCCGCGCTCCGCAGCGAATGCGTCGTGAGCCTCACCGGCAAAGTGCGTCAACGTCCCGCTGGCACGAATAATCCAAAAATTCCCACCGGCGAAATTGAGGTCGGTGTGACCGCGCTGGAAGTGTTGAACATGGCGGAAGTGCTGCCATTCCCGGTGGACGATCCCGAAATCGCCAACAAGGTCAACGAGGAATTGCGCCTGAAATATCGCTACCTCGATTTGCGGCGTCCTGAAATGGCGCGCAATCTCAGACAGCGTTCCAAAGTTGCCATCGCCACGCGCAGCTACATGGACGAACAAGGTTTCCTCGAAGTCGAGACGCCGACGCTGTTCAAATCCACCCCCGAAGGCGCGCGCGAATTTCTCGTGCCAAACCGCCGCGAGCCGGGAACTTTTTATGCCCTGCCGCAATCGCCGCAGCAGTTCAAACAAATTTTGATGGTCGCGGGCGTGGAGAAATATTTCCAGCTCGCCCGTTGCTATCGCGATGAAGATTTGCGCGCCGACCGCCAGCCGGAATTTACCCAAGTGGACATCGAGATGAGTTTCATTGACCGCGAAGATATTTATTTGCTCATCGAAGGTCTCATCAAACGCATTTGGAAAACCGCGCTGAACCTTGACGTGCCGACGCCCTTTAAACGCATCAGTTTTGAAGAGGCGCTCAACCGCTACGGCATTGACAAGCCCGACACGCGCTTCGCGATGGAACTTGTGGACATGACGGAAGATTTCAAGGCGAGCACGTTCAAAGTTTTTTCCGGCACGATTGCGAACGGCGGAGTTGTAAAAGCTCTGAATGCGAAAGGCCTGGCGGGCGCGACGCAAGGCCAGATTGAGACGATGACCGAATATGCCAAGAGTTTCGGCGCGAAAGGGCTCGCGTTCATAAAGGTTGAAAAGGGGGCCGACGGTGCTACCGTCGAATGGAAATCGCCGATCGTGAAATTCTTCAGCGAAGCCGAGAAAGCCGCGCTGACTTCAAAACTGAAAATTGAAGAAGGTGATTTGATTTTGTTTGCCGCCGACCAATGGCTCAACGCCTGTGAAATCCTCGGCAAGATCCGTTTGTATTGCGCCGAGGTGCTGAAGACGCAGGGCAAGCTCACGATTGATCCCCAGCAATTCAATTTTCTCTGGGTCATCGAATTTCCGCTGCTCGGATTTGATCGCGAACAGAACCGCTGGTATTCCAGCCATCATCCGTTCACTGCGCCGGTGGCCGAGGACATCCCGTTGCTCAAGACCGATCCGAAAAAAGTTCGCGGCCAGCATTACGACATCGTCGTCAACGGCGTCGAACTCGGAGGCGGCTCGATTCGTATTCATCAGCCCGACGTCCAAAAAACTATTTTTGAGGAACTTCTGCAAATTCCGTCGGACATGGTGAAAGCGCGGTTTGGTTATATGCTGGAAGCGTTCAAATATGGGGCGCCGCCGCACGGCGGCATCGCGCTCGGCTTTGACCGCCTCATCGCGATTCTCTGCGGCGTCACAAGCATCCGCGACGTCATCGCCTTCCCGAAAACAGCCAAAGGTACGGACTTGATGACCGATTCGCCCAGCACCGTCGAGCCGAAGCAACTGCGCGATCTTTATCTTGAGGTAAAAATCAAGCCGGCCGGTCCCATTCCGGCCAAAACCTGATCCGCCGTCATGGCTGACTGGAAACAATCAAGTCATCGCATTTTGATGGCTCTGGCTGTCGCCTATTTTTTCCTGTGCGGCTGTGCGCTGCAGCGGAAGCTGCTTTTCTTCCCGACCAAAATTCCCGCTGACGCCGTGGTACAGGTTGCGGCGGGACACGGTTTTGTTCCGTGGACAAACCATTCCGGCGAAATCATCGGCTGGAAAATTCCGGCGCATGGCACGGCGACGGGCAGTCTTTTGATTGTGCATGGAAACGCCGGTTGCGCCCTTGACCGTGACTACATCGCGCAACCGATTCACGAGGCGGCGGACGTGGACGTTTTCGTTTTGGAATATCCCGGTTATGGTGCGCGCGGCGGTTCGCCGAGCAAAAAAAGTTTCATCGCGGCGGCCGAGGAAGCGATCGAACTGCTGCCCGCCACCTCACCGAAATATCTTGTGAGTGAATCTATCGGCGCAGGCGTGGCTTGCGAACTGGCGAAAAAATATCCGCTGGCCGTCGCGGGCATGGTGTTGTTCGTGCCTTATCACAATCTCGCATCGGTGGCGCAGCATCGGATCTGGTTTTTGCCTTCCTATTTTCTGCTCGTCGACCGTTTTAATCCCGAAGACTGCTTGAAGAGCTACCACGGCCCGGTGAAATTTGTCATTGCTGGCGAGGATGAAGTCATCGGCCCGGCATCAGGATTGCGGCTGACGAACAGTTACAACGGAACAAAGGAACTGCAGGTTTTTCCTGGCGCGCACCACAACGATGTTTCCGGCCAGCCGGCGATTTGGTGGAAGGAAGTTTTTTCCTTCTGGCAACAACACCCGGCATACCTAAAATAAAAAAAGGAACGGCTTGCGGCCGTTCCTCGCGAGTTTTTTATTTGCGTCACTGTTGCGGCGGAGCGCTGGGCGGAGTGCCGCCGGTAGCAGCGGACGGGTGACCGTGATGCGCGAGTGTTTGCCATTTTGCCAGTTGATCCGGGGTGAGGATGGTCTTGAGCTGGGTCAGCGTGGCGGCGCGGATTTCCTTGGCCTTGGCCCGTTTGTCTTCCGGCGTAAGGGTGGCGTCGGTACGCAGGCTGCGCAACTGCGTTTGCTGATCCGTCAACACGGCTTTGAATTTGGTTTTTTGGTCGTCGGTCAGGCCGAGTTCCTGGGCCACCCGTTCAAAGTTCGGATGAGCGTGCGGCGCGGGTGCGCCCGCCGGTGGTGTATTGGTGTTGTCCTGCGCCTGCAACGTGGCGTTGCCCGCCAGTAGACTGCCGGCGGCGAGTGCCGCCAGCGCGAGTGTTTTGGTCAGTTTCATATTTAATTTTTTGTTTGTCAGTTGTGAACCGCCGATTTTAGTTTAATGACGGATTAAATTGTCAGACGCACTGTGAGTTTGGAGGTTACAAAGTTCCCAACACTTTTGCCGCCGCACGAATTGTCTGGGCAATGTCTTCAGCCGTATGCGCCGTGGAAAGGAATCCAGATTCAAACTGCGACGGCGCGAGATAAATCCCCTCGTCCAGCATCCCGTGGAAAAATTTCTTGAACCGCTCGCGGTCGCTCCGCATCGCGTCCGCCACGTTGTGAACCGGCTCGCCCGTGAAGTAGCCGCAGAACATCGAGCCGCAGTGGTTGAATTGCATCGGGATGTTCGCCGACTTCGCCGCGTCTTTCATACCTGCCGCCAGTTGCTCGCCAAGTTTTTCCAATTTGGCATACGCATCGCCCGACTGAAGCTCTTCGAGGTTGGCGATGCCCGCCGCCATCGCGATCGGGTTGCCGCTCAACGTGCCTGCCTGATAGACCGGGCCGAGCGGCGCAAGATAATCCATGATCTCCGCGCGTCCGCCGAACGCGCCCACCGGCAAACCGCCGCCGATGACCTTGCCGAAACAACTTAAATCCGGCGAAATGCCAAACCGCTCCTGCGCGCCGCCGCGCGCGAGGCGAAAGCCGGTCATCACTTCGTCGAAAATTAAAAGCGCGCCGTTCTCCATTGTAATCTCCTGCAAAAATTCCAGAAACCCTATTCTCGGCAGATAAAGTCCTGCGTTTCCGGGAACCGGCTCGACGATGATGCCGGCGATTTGATTTTTATTCGCGGCGAAAATTTCTTTCACCGCTTCCTCGTCATTGAACGGCGCGACAATCGTGTGCGACGTGAACGCCGCCGGCACGCCCGCGCTGTCCGGCTGGCCAAACGTCAGCGCGCCCGAACCCGCTTTCACGAGCAGCGAATCCACATGGCCGTGGTAGCAGCCGTCGAACTTGACGATCTTGTCGCGCCGCGTAAAACCGCGCGCCAGCCGGATCGCGCTCATGCACGCCTCCGTGCCGCTGCTCGTCATGCGGACTTTTTTCACGCTCGGCACCCGCTCGCAAATCAATTTTGCCATCGTCACTTCGAGCGGATTGGGGATGCCGAAGCTCGTGCCGAATTCCGCCGCCATTTTCACCGCCGAAATAATTTTCGGATGCGCGTGGCCCAGAATCGCCGGCCCCCACGTGCAGACGTAATCAATCAATTCATGGCCGTCCACATCCCAGATTTTTGAGCCGCTCGCGCGATTCACAAAGAACAGATTGCCGCCGACGGCGCGAAACGCGCGCACCGGCGAATTCACGCCGCCAGGGATATATTGCAGCGCCTCGGCAAAAAGTTTTTCTGATTGAGGACGATTCATTTTGGATAAATTAACCGCCAAGTCGTCAAGCCGCCAAGCATAAGAATTGAATTTGCCCTGATAAATTTTACCGAAAGGCGTTTAGCGCAGGTTCCATTCGTTCAGCAGCCCTTTGGGGATCTCGGCGAGAAAACGTGACGGCGACTGGAAAGCATCAATGCCGGAATTGCCAAAGCCGCCGCGCATCAGCGGATAGCTCAAATACAATTCGTTCTTCGCGCGCGTGACCGCGACGTAAAATAATCTGCGTTCCTCGTCCAGCGTGCCTTCGACTTTGGAGCGCGAGTGCGGCAGCAATCCGTCTTCGAGGCCGACGATGAAGACGTGCGGAAATTCCAATCCTTTGCAACTGTGCATCGTGATGAGCGTCACGGCGTCGCCTTGGTTTTCTTTTTCGTCCTCGCGGTCGCTGTCGAGCGTGATGTCTTCAAGAAATTTTTCCAGCCGCTCGGACAACGGCACGTCCGGCGGCGAACTGCCGTCGAGCGTGGCGATGATTTCTTTCAAATTGCGAACACGGTCATCGCCATTTTCCGCATCTTTTTCCGCGCGGCGCAGTTCGTTGAAGTAGCCAATCTCGTCAAGAAATTTTTCGGCCCAGGATTGCAACGTAGGACAGGCGTCGCGCCTGTCTCCATCTGAAAAATGACTTTGCAAATTAGAGACAGCCGCGACGCCCGTCCTACATTCGAGTTCCACCCGCGTTCGCTCCACAAATTCCACAAATGCCTCGATGCTCTTGCGCGTGTTCGTCTGCAACGCCGTCGTCACCAGCGGATTTTTCATCGCGGCGAAAACCGAACATTTCCGCTCGTGGCTCGCGCCGAGCAGCCGTTCCATCGTCACGTCGCTCAGGCCGCGCGCGGGCACGTTGGCAATGCGCAGGAGGCTGATATCGTCGTCCGGATTCAAAAATGTCTTTACGAACGCGAGGAAATCCTTGATTTCGCGCCGGTCGAAAAAGCTCTGGCCGCCGATCAAATGATACCGCAC
>PLHK01000079.1 GCA_003139955.1 Limisphaerales bacterium | reverse complement strand
AGTTTGATGATTCCGACACCAACTCGCCGCCGGTGCTGACATATTCCGACACGGTTCCGTTGCCGCAAAATGGATTGAACACAGTCACCTATGTGCCGCTGTCGTTCGGATTGTCTGGTTCGCGGCAGGATTCGCAAGGCAGTTTTAGCTTCAATTACAATCAGAGTGTCTTCCTATCATCGTTCGCATCCGCGCAGAAAAATTTTCAAGAAATCGCCGGTTCAACGCAGGCGGGCGGCAATTACACGACCATCAACGCCGGACTGATCCGCGAGCAAAACCTGGCGGGCCAGTGGTCGGCGGTGCTGAATGCCAACGGTCAATGGGCCAGCACACCGCTCATCAGCAACGAACAATTCGGATTGGGCGGCACTTCCGGCGTGCGCGGTTATCAGAACGGTGAAAATTACGGCGACACCGGCTGGCGGACGCAATTCGATCTGCGCGCACCGCCGTTGAACGTCGGCTATTTCCCGACGCAGGCCGGCGACGTTCCGGCCGATTTGCGTTGCTCCATTTTCATGGATTATGGCGAGGTGTATCATCTGGATTCAACCGTGTCGGCGATTCAGCAATGGGGCGCGGGCGCGGGATTTTATCTCACCGCCGGAAGTCATTTTGACGCGCGCCTGACTTTGGCTTATGCCTTACTGGCCACGCCGACGACGCCTGCCGGAGACGTCCAGGCTTACTTCAGCGTGGGCTACCAATTTTGAAACCTTATGAAACCTGACCGTCCATTCTGGAAAAATCGCAACGCGCGCGGATTATTTTTGCTCGTCGCCTTTTGCGCCGGCGCGCGCGATGAAAATCTTTTCGCGAACCCGACCGGCATGACCGTCGGCTCCGGTTCCGCGACCGCCGTGCAAAATGGTTCGCAACTCAACGTCACCACCAGCCAGCTGGCGCTTTTGAACTGGAGCAGTTTCAACATCCAGGCGGGTGAGACGACGACGTTCCTGCAGCCGTCGGCAAATTCGGTCGTCTTCAACGAGATTGGCGGCGCCAGCCCGTCGCAGATTTTTGGCAGCCTCAACGCAAATGGCACGGTCATCCTGGCCAACGCGAACGGGTTTTATTTCGGGCCGAATTCGATGATCAGCGTCGGCGGCAGCTTCATCGCCACCACCGCGCCGCTCACGCCGGATTTTGGCGCGGGTTCGGCCTGGACGTTCACCGGCATGCCGCCGCTGGCGAGCATCGTGAATTATGGGCAGGTCAAAGTCGGCGCGGGAAAATCCTTGTATCTCATCGCGGAGGACGTTGAAAACCACGGCGGCCTATCCGCGCCCGGCGGCGATGTCGGTCTCTATGCGGGGCAGGAAGTGCAGTTGAACGAACGCGCCGATGGCCGCGGTTTCAGCAGCGTCGTCCGATTGCCGGCGGGTTCGGTGAATAATTTCGGCCAGATCACCGCCGATGCCGGCACGATCGCCTTGCAGGCGCAGGTGGTGAATCAAAATGGCGTGATCCAGGCGGACTCGGTGCAAAATGAAAACGGCGTCGTTGAACTGGTGGCGAGCGACACTTTGAATCTAGGCGCCAACTCCACCATTTCAGTCAGCGGCGATTCGACTGCCACCAGCCCAAGTCCCGGCGGGATGGTTGTTCTCGATGCCGGCAACTCTTTTGCCGACACGCCCACCACCAAGATCAACGTCGCGGCGCAGTCCGGCGGGCGGGACGGTATTGTGGAAATTTTCGGAACCGGAGTGAACGCGAACAATGTCCAGTCAAGCATAGACAACCTGACGGCCGCGAATGTTGCCGCGCAGGCCGACCTGTTCATCAATCCTTATGACCTCACGCTTTCACAGAATCCGACCGCTGCCACCGTCAATAACGGCAACCTGGATGTGAACTTCAATGTGAACGATCTGGCAAACTACGCGCAGATCGCGTTGTTTGCCGGCGACAACATCGAACTGCAAACGGCCTGGAATTTAAGCGACCCGGGTGTGCCGACCACGCTGCATCTGCAGGCCGGCAACAATATCACGTTTGCTAACGGCTCCAGTCTTTTGGCCGGCAACCATTGGAACGTGGACTTGGTGGCCGGCACGGGATTTATTCCAACGACCTCGCAACCCACACCCGCTTCAGGGAGCGATGAAATTTTTCTGGATGGCAGTTCCTATATTCAAACGCAAGATGGCGACATCAATCTGTTTGCTTCGGGCAGCGTGCTGGTGGGAAATCCCGATTATTTCAATCCGGGAATCGGCAGTTACATCAACACGGCGGGCGGCGGGAATATTTATGTGAACGCCCAGTATGGCGACATCAATGCCGGGCAAAACTATACGGGCTATACCATTGGCAATAATGGACTGAAACTAGGCCAAAATGTCGGCGGAATTTCCACCCTCGCCGGCGGAAATGTCACGTTGGATGCCGGCAATGATGTCATCAGCATTCCGCAAACGCGCACAACATCGGCCACCACCCCGGGTGCTTCCGGAGCGTATGGTGCCGGCGATGTCACAGTGATTGCAGGTAACCAGATCACCGGCAATTTTCTCGTGAGCAACGGCACGGGCAAACTGGAGGCGGGAGTTTCGGTTGACAGTGACAACAATGTGACGGTCAACAATCCGACTGCGGACATTGGCACCGCGCAACAAGGGGTGAATTTGAGTTTGATTTCCGGAAACTGGCAGGTGTTCGCCGCCCGGAATTTATACGTCACCGAGGTCAACAATCCCAACGGCACTTTCAACGCCAATTCCATACGAATTCCCGCCAACACCTTTGTTGGCAACATTGACGGATCCGGAAACATTACATTACCGACCGCCAAGTCAGGTAACTTGTTCAACTATGCGCCTAATGCCGGCGCTTCGTTTTGGGCGGGAAATGCCATTACGTTGGGAAACGGCAAGCTGTTCCGCTTCAGCCAAGATTCGGACACCACCGCGATTTTCCCGCCCATTTTGTCGCTGATGGCGGGTGTGGGAGGCATTGCGCTGGACTCCTCAATCATTCTATATCCCTCAAGCCAAGGATCGCTCAATGTCGAGGATGGTGGCAATTTTACCGGCGTCATCAACAACACGGTTCCGACCGGGATCACCATGTCTGACAGCGGCCTGCCGGGTTTTGCCACGTTCGCCACGGGTCATGCCGTGACGCCGCTGCATTCAGTCGATCCTAACCCCGTGGTTTTTGACGTGGCGGGCAGCCTCGCCAATTTGAGTCTCGTCGTGCCGACATTTGCGGACATCACCGTCGGCGGGACGCAGCCCTTCACCGCTCCCAATGGCCAGAATATTTACGGAACCTATAACTTCAATTTCCACGGCCAAAACCTTGCCTCGTCAGGCGTCGGCAGCACCACCAGCATCAATGTCATGGGGAACATCATCTATCAGGGTCTCGTCACTTCAATCATCCTCAATAATTATAACGCTGCCCCGCTGCCGGCGGAAATGTTTGAAACGGCCATCAGCACGGATCCCTCCGTGACCCAATATTTGGCCTACGATCCGGCCACCGGGCTGCTTTCCTATCGCGGGCAGATGAATTCACAAGGTTTGGCGTTCCTGCAAAACCCAACCGTTGTGGTCAATGGCCAGGCAGAGTCCATTTCACTTACCACCCCGCAAAAATCCGCCCTCGCCGCGCTCTTTGCCCAGAGTCAGGGAGCTCAAGCCAGCGGCAGCGGCATTTCCCTCAACGGTCCGGGTCGGTTCAACCTCACCGCGCAGAACATGGACCTGGGAACTTCCGCCGGCATCCAGGTGAACCAGCAGTTCCTGCCGGAACTTTTTTCCCCGACCGTCATTGATGGCGCATCGCTGAACGTCAACGTGTCGGGCAACCTGGAAATGACCACGACGGCCATCGGCAATTCCGGCTGGCAGGGTGGAATCCAGATGAACATTGGCGGCACGCTTGACCTCGGTTTGCAATCCTTGTTTGGCGAACCGAACAATGTGGCGCGGGGAATCTTTACGGCCAGTGACGGCAACATTTCCGTGACCGCCGGCGGCGACATTGATGTGGACGGTTCCCGCATCGCCGCGTATGACGGTGGCAATATCACGGTCATTTCGCAGCAGGGCGATGTGAACGCCGGTTCTGGTGGAGCTGGCAATGTTGAAATTCAAACCGAACTCCAATTAAATGCGGACGGCACGGTGACGACGCTGGCCATCGGCAGGAACATCAGCGGCAGTGGCATCTTGGCCCTCACCGACGCCGCTTCCACGATCGGTGTCGGCAACATCACCGTAACGGCGTTGCAGGGCAGCATCAATGCCGACCTCGGCGGCATTGAGCAGATTCCATTTAATAACATCTCCAAGCCGGGCAGTTTTATCTCCCTGGATGCCGGCAAGGATATTTCCGCAGGAAATTCCGGCGTCATCGGCTCCAATATCCGGGTCACCGCCGGCGGCAGTATTTCAGGGCTTTTTGTGGGCAGCGGTTCGGTCGGTGTCAACGCCGGTGCAAATTTCAGCGGCACCATCGTCGGATCGACCAGCGTTACTGTCGCTGCCGGCGGCTCCGTGTCGGGCACGATCGTGGGCGGAGATAGTGTATCGGTCAGCGGCGGCGACATCACCGCCAGCCTGGATACCTCCGGCTCCGTCTCCACTTCCGGCGATGCCAGTGGCGCGACCGTCGGCATCCCCCAATCCAACGTTGCCCAAAACAATGCCCAAACCGCCGACAACGCCGATGCCGCCACTTCCAAAACCAGCAGTCAGGATGACGCGGATGAACTTAAAAAGAAAAAACCAATTTCGCTCGCTCAAAAAGTCAGCCGCGTGACCGTGATTTTGCCGCCCAAGATTTTTTCCGAGAACCAAGGCTCAAAAAATCCCCTGTGACTTCATTTACGATTCATCGGCAAAACCTGACCAGCTTATTCAGCGCACAACGGATGCCCAGGCCAGCGTTTGGGAAGATGAGTTATCGCTGGTAGCGTGGCCATGCGAAAGTACTGATCTATTTTTTAACCCGTTAAACCGGCAGCGGCACGCTCAGTTCGGCACCTGTGTATCGGATCTCGGTCGCCTGAACCGCTGGCTCCATCCCGACGGCATTGCCGGATGATACCGCGACGACCCGGAAGGTGCGCTCATTCAACATTCCATGGAACGCGCCTTTGCGCGCGCCGATGGTCAGCGTCCGCTTCTGGTCGTTCCAGGTAAATTCAATTATCGCGCAAGCACCCTGCTCGTAGTTGTAATTGTCGCCTTCATCCTCGTAGAGCGTGAACGCGCCGTCCGCGCCGCGATAGACGCGCAGTTCCATCGGGTCGGCGGGTTTTTCGCCGGTGAACTGGATTTGCGGGCCGAGCGGAATGATCGAACCGGCGCGCACCAGGAGCGGAATCGTTTCCAGCGGCGCATCGGCGGTGATCGTCGAACCGCCGGCATACTTGACACCCGTCCAGAAATCGAACCAATCATTGCCGGCCGGCAGATAGACTGCGCGGGTTTTTGCCACGCCGGTAAGCGGCTGGGACCGGCGCTCGTAATACATGGGCGTCGTGACCGGACAGACCAGCAGCGCGGGGCCGAACAGAAATTGGTCGGTGAGATTGTGCGTGGCCGGGTCGTTGGGATAGTCCAGCGCGACGGCGCGCAGGAGCGTGTAGCTATTGCGCGTGACCTGCGCGGCGAGCGAATAGATGTAAGGCAGCAGCCGGTAACGCAGGTGAATGGTCTTCGCGATGGTGTCGTAAAACGGATTGCCCGGTTCACCGAAACGCCAGATTTCGCGGGCGGCATCCGTGCCATGCGAGCGGAACATGGGCAGAAACGCGCCGTATTGCAGCCAGCGGGTGTACAGCTCGTGGTAGCCGAGATCGCGGGAGCCGGTGTCATTCAGGTCGGCGGACTTGGCGTTGAAATCAATCAAGCCCCGGCAGCCTTCATCATAGTCGCCGCTCCAGAACCAGAGTGTCGGGTCATTCTTGATGAAAAACGCGCCGATATCCACCGTCCAATACGGCTCGCCGGCGGCGCAATAGTTGAGGCCTTCCGGGATGCAGCGGCGCAGCGTTTCCCAGGTGGCGCAGATGTCGCCGTTCCACGAGATGGTGCTGTAACGATGCTGGCCGGCATACGCGGAGCGCGTGACATTGACGACCCGCTTGGCGCTGGTCGCTTTGCGCTGGCCTTCGTAGATGCCTTGGGCATGGTGCAGCGAGTAGGCATTGATCAGGCGCTGATCCAGATATTTTTTGGCGGCCTCGGTGTTGATGACCAGCCGCTGGTGCGGCTCGGGTTTGACCGCGCCGGACCAGTCGGCTTCAAACGGCTCGGTGCAATCGCACCACCACGCATCAATGCCGTGGACAAACAATCCCCGGCGGGCCTGTTCCCAATACACGGCGCGGGCTTCGGGATTAAATGCGTCCACGGTGGATTGGTTGCCGAGCATGAGGCCGCGCGCGAGCAATTCCTGCTGGTTTTCGCCGCCGTTGGTCATGATCGGCCAGATTGATATCATAAGCCGCGCCCCCAGCTCGTGCAGCTCGCGGGTCATTGCCTCCGGGTTGGCAAAGCGGACGGGGTCAAATGATTTCTGGCCGAAGCAGGGGCCGTCCGGCCACGATTTCCAGTCGAGCACCACGAGGTCGAGCGGAATTTTACGGCGGCGGTGTTCGCGCACGATCGCGGTCACTTCCGCCGCATCCACATAACGCTCTTTCGATTGCGCGAAGCCGAATGCCCACTTCGGCAGCATCGGCGGCTTGCCGGTCAAGGTGTGATAGCCGCGCGTGAGGTCGTCGAAGGTCGCGCCATGGATGAAGTAATAATCCAGTTCGTCCACCACGTCCGCCCACCAGTAGGAACCGAGCGCGTCGTCGTGAAAAGTCATCAGCGAACAGCAATCCAGCAGCAGGCCGTAGTGGTGCGTGGAAACAAAATACGGCAGCACGATCTTCATGTTCTGCTGGTAAAGTTCCCGGGATTTTCCGCGCAGGTTGCCGTAGCCTTCCTCGTGCGATCCAAGCCCAAAAAGGGCTTCATCCTTGGCAAAAACGAATTCCAACTTCGCCTCGAACACTTCGCCATCCGGCACCGTCTGGAAATCCGTGGCCGTGGCGCGCGCGCCGTCAATGCTTTCCTTGGCGGCGATCTGCGCATCTTTGTTGAAGATGTTGCGGGTGATTTTTTTGGCGGTCAGCCATTTGCCGCCGCGTTCCGGTTCGGCCAATAATAGATTGCCAGTGGCATCAAAGTAGCGGATCGCACCGGTGGCGCGGTTGATGACCAGCGTCAGGGCCGGGGTGGAAATGGTGAAGTCGCCGTCTTCGCGCAGCGTGTAGCCGGCGAAGCGCTCTTGCGATGTGACAATCAGGCTCGGCTTGGTCTGGAACGGCTTGTCTTCGGTCAAGGTGATGCGGGCGATGGCCGCAGTGACAAAGGCAACGCGCAGCCGCTTTTTCCCGGAAGCGAGCACCACCGCACCATCGTTGCTTTCCAGCGTGTAAGGAATTGAAGGAGTTGTTTGCATTTTTCGAGACTTGGAAAACGGGTTGAAAAATTTTTAGGACGCAGACGTTTGCGCTGCCGCCCGGCGCACTTCCAATTCAGCGTGAATTTTCGGTTCAAGGGCTTCGAATTTTCGGTAGAACAGCACGGGCACGGTGGCGAGCGCGTAGAACAGCGCGGGTATCCAAATGAATCCGATGCCAATGCCCAACAACGCCCGGGGAGTTTGTTCAGCATTGGCAACGTAGCCGGTCGCACTTAAAATCCAGCCGGTAAACGCACCGCCCAACCCGGCTCCGGCCTTGACGCAAAAAGCGGTGCCGATGGCGGTCAACAATCCCGCCGCCCGCACGCCCGTTTTCCATTCGCCGTAATCCACGCTGTCGGAAAGCATCGAAAACGGCAGGGTCATGGCGACGCCGCTGGTGATGATCCCCGCCACCCAGCCGGTGAAAATCAGCGGCAAGGAATGGGTGACGGCACCGGCATAAACTATAAACTGGCAGAGCACGGAGCCCACGAGTCCCCACGCCCAGATATTGGCCTTGGCCGTCCATTTGCACAGCCAGGGCAGCAGGAAAATTCCGGCGAGCGAGACGACGTCCAAGCTGAATGCCAGCGACGCGAGTTTCTCCTGATGCCAGACATATTTGAAATAATAAGTCACCATGGAGACGCGGGAGATGAAGGCAATCCAGAAACAGAGGCAACTGGAGAAGATGATGACCCACGGCCAATTCCCCTTGATAGCGGCGAAACCCTCGCGGATGGGCAGCGATTTTTGTTTTTCCTGAACGGTTTCCTTGAGGTTACGGAAGGCGATCAGGTAAAGAATGATGGAAATCATCGCATAGATCGGCAGGGTGGAGATATATCCAAGTTTTTTGTCACCGCCCCCGAACCAAGCCACGAGCGACACTAACGAAAGATTGACCAGCAATACGCCAGCCTTGGAACCGAACATCCGGTAAGTGGTCAACACCACGCGCTCCCGGGGATCGGGGGTCAGCGCGGAAAGGATCGAGGTCACCGGCGTGTTGATGCCTGTGTAAAGAATACTACAGATGATATAGGTGCTGCCGGCGTAAATTGCCTTGGCCGTCGGGCTGAGATCCGGAGCCAGAAATGCGAACACCCCGAAGAAGGCAAACGGAAAGCAAAGCCAGAGGAACCACGGCCGGCTCCGGCCCCAACGACTGTGGGTCTTGTCGAAGATGATCCCCCACATCGGCGCGTCCACCGCATCCACAAACCGCGCGATCAACAGAATCGTGCCTGCCATCGCCGCGGATAATCCCGCCACATCGGTATAAAATATCAAAAGGTAATTGATGACGACGCAAAAAATGAGCTGGCCGGCGGCGTCGCTCGACGCGTAACTGATGCGCTCAATAAATGGCAATGGCTTGGCGGGCGAGTCGGTTTTCATCGGATGCTTACTTGAGTTCGCGATTAATTTGCGGGCAGGATGCGCAGCCCGTAGATGCCCCCCGCCCTGAAGCCGCCCGGCTCAGCGGCGAATCGAATCACCACGTCCACGGTTCCGCCGTTGGCTCCCGACGGCAACCATTCCGGCTTGATGACGTAATCCTGATCGAAAAAGTGTCCGGGATGGGCGCGGAACAGTTCCTGCGTCGCGAGCAGATGGTCGTTCAAGTAGATGTCAAATTTGCGTGGCTGCGCCTCTTCGCCCCAATAGGTGACCTTGAGCAACGAGGGCACGCCGGCGGGAACTTTCAAACGATAGGCGAACTCATCCCCGTCGCGGTAAGTCCGACCCATCGCGGGACCCGTTGTCGAGTTGCGCTGCAAGGTCAGGTGGGCGTTGTCACTGTCAGTGCCGGGTAGCACGAAATCAATGACGTTCTTGACCCACGCCGGATCCATGCCTTCCTGATCTTCTGGCATCTGTTTCCAATCCGCCGGGATGATGGAACGCCACGCTGGCTCCAATCCGCTTTCGTCAATGATGGCCTGCGCTTCCGGCGGCCAGTGACCGGCTTGACACAACACGGTGTTACTGACCGTGCAACCCGGCGCGGCGACGGTAAATTTGTTTTCGGTGACGAAGTAGTGGTCAATGGTGATGTTATGCTTGCGCCCAAAATTATCCGCCCAATGGGCCATGTAATAAGGTGATTGAACGACATTATCATGTGAATAAATCCCGGTCGAACCTTCGTCCGTATAAATCGCTTTTTCCGAGCGGCGGACATAGTTGCGGTCAATGACCGTGCCCGGCTGGTTGCCCAAGGTATAGATGCCACCCGCATCATGGAGCACCGACACCGTGTTCTCGACGCGATTGGCATAAATGTGGTTGTTGCCGGCGACCGAGGTGGGCTTGCCGGGCAACACGGACGGGCGCGAACCAAAGCCCCATTGCGGATGAATCGCGACGGGCGAACCGTCAAAATCGCACCAGCCCCAGCCAACATTCATGCCGGAATAAGGCGCATTGGGAATCCAGTTGTGCGCGATGGTCACCGAGTTGGCAAAGAAGACGGTGATGATCGTGTGGCCGGGGAAGAGCACGGCGTCGTCCGGCAAAAAATTATTTGCGATCAGCACGCGGCGCGGCGCGGCCTCCGTGCCGGCGGGAAATTTCTCGTGCTCAATGCCCGCACCGGCCGGGTTTTTCAGATCCGGCGTGTCGTTCTCATAAATATGTTGCGGATGACCCAGGCTGATGGCGCTGCCGCCGGTGTCGCGAAGGACATTGCCAGTCACGCGCGAATCACTGATGTCATTGCACATCACCAATCCTTCGCAACCGGTGTGGATGATGGTGTTGCGTTTGAACTCGACGTTTTGAATGGCATCGGCCTCGATGGCACCCGGCAGGACGTCAAATGCGCGATACATATCCAGATGCCAGTTGGGATTGGCAAAAGCCTCATAAACGCAGGCGGTTTGCAGCGTGGCCGCGCCATGGGAACCCGCCACGTCCAGCAGATTGTAATCGGTGTAGGCAAAGGTTAGTCCCTCGAAGGTGAGGTTGCGCACACGGTGCTTGAGCGGCTCGCCGGCGAGCTTGATCAAAGTCTCCGTGACGGGAACGATGACTTGGGCGGTGCGCATATCTTCACCCGGACGCGGAATGTAATAAAGCGTTTGCGCGGCGCGATCGAAATAGAACTCGCCCGGTTGGTTCAGCAACTCAAAAGCGTTATGGATGATGTGCGTGCTGTCGAGCGTCAGGCCGGCTGACCAGCCGATCTGCTGGGCGATGGCGCCATAAGGCTGCTGGAGTTTGAAAATATATTGGTTTCCCTCGGTAGTGATCTCGCGCACGCACACAAAATTTGCGTTCCACGTCGTCTGGTTTTCGATCTCCACATCGGTCGGATTGCGCGTGATCTGCGGCAGGTCGGAAATATTATATCGAATCCCGTCGGCGGCCGCGCCGCTTTGCCACGCCCACGGCGCCTGACCGGCGGTCACCGTGTAAGTGCCCCATCCGCCCTGGGCGCGGATCTTGTCGCTGCTGGTCATGAACGCGCGCTGGCCGTTCACATACATGGCGCGGAGTTTCTGATCGCGATTCAAGGGCGCTTGCCAGATGCCGTTTTTATATGGCGTCCAGCCGGTCACGGAAATTCCGCCGGTGAACACCGGCTTTTCACCCGCTGCCGCCCGGTAAATGATCCGATTGAATCCAGACGGGGAATCTTCCGGGCCAAACACCACGGTGTTGGTTATCGGATAAGTGCCGCCCGCGATGGTGACGACAATGTCGCCCGTCATGCCGGGGATGGCCGACCGCACGGCATCCCTCGCTTTGGCCAATGTTTGGAATGGTTTATGTTTGGTTCCGGGATTGGCGTCTGATCCATTGGGGGAAATAAAATAGTTCAGATCGGCACCTTGCACGGTGGCGGCCAGAGTTACAGCGGCAATTAAGGTCGTGATGATTTTCATTTGGTTTCGGCTGGCATCAGTGAAGAAAACAGACTGCCCATTGTCGGAATCCAAGTCTAGCCAAAGTTCTGCAAATGTTGGCGACCCGGCGCAAAATTTTCCCCCCGCATTTTTGGATTTGAACTGGCGACCTGTTGCCGTCGAAACGGCAGCCAACTCAAACCGTCACCATCTTTTTTCAACCATTTCTTTTCAGCAAGACAATCCTGATCGCAGCCCAGCCCAGCCATTCACATGAAAAGCGCTTGATCCAGGCTTCCCACGTCAGGCGATAAAAAAAATAAAAAAAACGTTGACTAGCAATCTTAATAGCGACATAATATGTCGTATATTAAATTATGAGTGTGAATTTAGAAAACGATTAAGCACAATGTTTTTGTATTATATTAATTTTATTCAAATAAAAACGACTGGTTAAATCGTCTATAATAATAAAAATCTAACACTTTAAAAAATTATAAGCTGACCGGACAACTGGAGGTTAAAATGAAAATTAAACACTTAAAATGTCAATTTTACAGAATCCAGTTCGCCGCCGGCCTTTTACAGTTCAACCGGGACTGAGTCATTTACTGCTGCTGTGCCGGTTTGATTTCCGGCAAAAAATCTGGGAGCTGCCGGGCTGGGAAATTAACGGCGCATCTACCGCCGTTTCTCCGGCTGATTCGGGTTCGCTGGCGTCCGCCGTCTCCCGATATTCTTCTCACTTTTCCGACCCATCATTGGGAGGTGTCCACGCCTCAAAAACCGCAGGACGCCGGATCGGACTCCGGCATTCCTTGCGGCAGTCTTTGGGGAAAACCAAACACAAAAAAACCACAAAGGAAAAATGAAAATTAAAAACTACCCGTTGGCCGCAATTGCTGCGGCTGCCCTCGGTTCACTGGCGACTTCCGCGTCGGCGGATGTCATCACGGATTGGAACTTGATCACGGTCAACGCCACGAAAGTGGCCCCGGCGTTGAACAGCAACCTGGCTTCGCGCATTGATGCGATTGAAGCGATCGCGGTTTATGACGCGGTGAACTCCATCCTGCAATTCGGCTCGCCCTACCATTATTATTCACCCAACACCGGGTCCGCGCAGGCGGCGGCGGCGCAGGCGGCGCACGATGTGCTGGTGAATTATTTTCCCAGCCAGCAGGCCGCTTTGGACACTTCTTTGTCCAACAGTCTGGCCAACATCACCGACGGCCCCATCGGCAATGGTCAGACCGTAGGCTCGGCGGCGGCGGCGGACATCATCGCGTTGCGTGCGAGTGATAATTCGAGCCCTAGCCCTACCTATCCTGGTCCCGGCACGATTACTCCGGGTGCTTACCAGAACACGCCGAACGTTTCTTCCATCACCTCCCTGCCCTATACGTTTGCCAACGGCATCAATACCAATTGGGGAATCGTCACGCCATTCATTTTGACCAGCGGTAGTCAATTCCGTCCGCCGGCGCCGCCAGCGGTGTCTAACCGGAGTTATCTTTCGGCGTTGAGCCAGTCGAAAATCTACGGTCAGACCAACAGCCCGCATACGGCCGCGCAAACGGACCTTGCTCAGTTCTACAAACAGGACGCGGAACTGACGATCAACGAGGCGGCCCGCGATTTGTCACTGGCCAACAATGTGGGGCTGTCGACAAACGCGCTGCTGTTTGCGTTGTTGGACATCGCGGTCGCGGACTCGCGCATCGCGGTTTGGGATGCGAAGTATGCCTATCTGTATTGGCGTCCGGTCACGGCTTTGAACGCCAATCCGGACGGCACGGTCACGAATAACTATGCGGCTTGGAAGCCGACGATTGTCACGCCGAACCATCCGGATTATCCGAGCGGCCATAGCGGCACGGTCACGGCGGGCGCAGAAATCCTCACGGCCTTTTTCGGCGACGTGAACACGTTCACGCTGCATACCACCACGGCGGGCGAATCGCCGCGCACGCTGACGTCCTTGACCCAGCTGGAAACGGACAACGGCTTGAGCCGTATCTACGGCGGCATTCATTTCACGTTTGATAACCTGGAAGGTCAGGCGGTGGGCGCACTCGTGGCGGCCTACACGCTCGCCAACGGCCCGCATTTTAACTGACCAAGAAAAATCAAAATTGACGACCATAAAATATGAAAAAAAATATCTTGACCATTCTCGTTGCGGCGGCGGCGGCGGCCATTCCCGCCGTGTCCCGAGCCCAATTGAACGGCAGCTTTGAATCCGGCACGAACAACTGGGTGAATTCAACCGGGGACAGCTATTTGTTCAACACCTATTCATCCCTGGGCGTTTCGCCTTTTACCACCATCAACCCGACGGCCGGCAGTCAGTTTGCAGTGATTTCCGACTCTGGGGTAAATCTCTATGACGGCGTGGATACGGAAACGGTTTCCCAAACCTTTACCGTAAGTTCGGCCGGGATTTTGAGCCTCAACTACCGCTTCCTCACGGACGGTTATGACAATGATGCCTACAATCCCAACGCGACCATCACCTTGACTGACGGGGCTGGAACGCAAACGCTGGCTAGCATCGCGCGCAGCGATCTTCAAGCCAGCGCTGGCGCACCGCTCTCCTCCGGAACTGCGTATCAGGTCGGTGATCGGCTCATTGGTCAGAACGCGTGGCAAACGGCATCATACGATGTCTCCTCGCTGGTCGGACAATCCGTCACGCTTGCCTTCAATGTGTCGGAAGGTTCATACCCGAATGATTCGGGCATTACCTCCGAGCTGGCCGTTGACAACCTGCAAGTAGCACCGGCACCGGAACCGACCACATTTGCCGTCTTGGCCGGCGGTTTTGGCATGCTTGCCTTGGTGAATTTGCATCGCAAAAAATCGTAACCCAAAAACCAACCACGCGGGCGGCAGCCGGTTTGGCCGCCCGCGTGCCCTTCAAAAAATGAAAACGTCGCTCGAAACCCGCTTGCTCTGGTTGTTCCGCATCTCGGTCTTTGCGACCTATGTCGGCCACGGTGCGTTCGGCATCATCGGGAAAAAAGCCTGGGTGTCGTATTTCGGAGTCGTCGGCATTCCCGAAGCGTGGGCTTGGCAACTCATGCCGCTCATCGGCACCGTGGATATTTCCGTCGGCATCATCACGCTGCTGTCGCCGCGCCGCGCGGTATTATTATATGCGACCATCTGGGCATTTTGGACGGCGCTGCTGCGTCCGCTGGCGGGCGAACCCTTTTGGGAAGCCGTCGAGCGCGCGGGAAATTTTGGCGTGCCGCTGGCGTTCCTGCTCGCGTCGCAGTCGCGCGGCTGGTTTTCAAAACTGGAAATCCGCCCGATTGATCCGGGACTGAACCGCCGGCTCGCGTGGATTTTGCGCTTCACCACGAGCGCTTTGCTGATCGGCCATGGCGCGCTGGAAGGCGTTGTGCAAAAACCGCTGCTGCAACATCACCTGGCCGCCGTCGGACTTTCGTTTGTTCCCACAACCTTCGTGGGCGGATTTGAAATCGCCCTTGGACTCGCGGTGCTGGTGGATTCCACCTACGCGCTGCTGCTGTTGGTCGTGGCGTGGAAAGTTGTCACTGAATCTTTTTATCCGCTTTCCGGCGCGCCGTTCTGGGAATTCATCGAACGCGGCGGCAGCTACCTCGCGCCGCTCGCGCTGTTTTTTCTGGTCCAACCATCGCCGGCCAAAACCGCCCGACCGCTGGCGCCGGCGCCGGTGCGTTTGAGTGTTTGAAATTTAAAAAATATGATCACCAATAAATTAGGAAAAATTTTATATCCGCACCAGCAAGACTGGCAACGCGAACGCGAAACCCGGACGATTCTGGCGACAGTTCTGTTCGCAGTGGTTTGCGCCGCCATCGTCGGGATGGTGATTCTCTGGCACAACGGCGTGGCCAAATAGTTTTTAACATCGTGACAACCCCGTTTTTTCAAACCAAAGGAGCCGGTGCGCGGGTGGTGGAACTTCTCCGCCGCCCGCGCGCCAACATTTTCAACCGTCCATAAAAATATGAAGACACAACTAAATGCCAAATCCGAACTGAATGGCGTCCCACCGTCCGAATCGCGTGCCGCCGGCATCCGCCCGCACGCCGCCAAAACCTTGGAACACCGCTCCGAGCGGCGCAAGATCCGCGAGCACTTGCGCCGGCTGGACTGGGCGCTGAACGTGGAGGACGAGATTTTTGCCTGACAGTTGGCCCGCTGGTTCGGGCTGGCTGGGTTGCCGGCGTTGGCTACCATGTCTGCGCCGCACCTGACACCATTTTTTATGACACAAAAAACACCGGCTCAATCCAAATCCGCGCGGGAACATTTGAACCCTGATGCGCCGCGCGCTCATGCCGCGCAGGACGTTGATGGATTGCCGGCGGCGCGCCCCGGTTTCGAGGAAAAATTCTACGACCAGTTTGTGCCGGAACTGCTCGCGTCGTACGGAGCTGTCGGCGGCTTGAACAACCGCGACGCGCACAATATGCCGTCCACGCGCGCCGTCGGACAGATTTGCGCGGACTTGTTGCAACTGCTGTTCCCCGGTTTCCACGACGACGACGCGGTGCAGCACGGTTCGCTGGCCGACTTGACGCACGAACGGGTGGCCCAGCTTGGCCGGCGCCTCGAGGATCAAGTGCGCAAAAGCGTGCGCATCGGCGATCCAAAAAAACCGACCGGACGCACGCCGCCGATTTTGCGGCAATTTTTCCATTCGTTCGCCCATGTGCGCGAATTGCTGCGCACGGACATCGAGGCGGCTTACGAAGGCGATCCCGCCGCGCTGTTCAGCGAGGAGATCATTTTGTCGTATCCATTCATCGAGGCCATCGCCATCCAGCGGCTCGCGCATATTTTATATGTCGCCGGCGCGCCGATCATTCCGCGCATGATGACCGAGTGGGCGCACAGCCGTACCGGCATTGACATCCATCCGGGCGCGCGGATCGGCTCGCATTTTTTTATTGATCACGGCACGGGTGTGGTGATTGGTGAGACGTGCAAAATCGGCCGGCGAGTGAAGTTGTATCACGGCGTGACGCTGGGCGCGCGCAGTTTTGTGAAGGACGAATCCGGCCACATCGTCAAGGGCGGCAAACGTCATCCCAATGTCGAGGACAACGTGACGATTTATCCGAACTCAACCATTCTCGGCGGCGAAACCGTCATCGGCACCAACTCGACCATCGGCGCGAATGTTTTTCTCATGCAAAGCGTCCCGGCGAACTCGCTCGTCATTTACGAGGAGAAACAGCTCGTCATCCACGACAAGTCCGCGCGGAAAAAGGAAAGCGCGCTGGACTGGATTATTTGACCCGGCGGCGGTGTTCTTCCGCGGTTTCCCCGGTCTTGGCGGCAGTCTCGGCAAAAACCTTTTCCCAATCCACCTTGGGAATGACTTTTTTATAGGCCTCAAGTTCGTCGAACACCAGTTCTTTCTCGTTGGGCTTGACCTCAATCGTCATCGGGCCGGGAATGTTGTCCAAAAAACAGAGGCGCGAACCCGGTAAGCGTCATGGCCACCTGACTCTTTCGGGGGCGGAGCAATGACCTGGCACCACCGCCTCCCGAAACTCCGCAGCCGGAACGAGTCGCACGCTCGTTCCGGCTGTTTTATTGGCCGTGTCCTAAATTGGTAGGGCGGTGCTGCTGCACCGTTGGGCGTCGCGGCAGCGACGCCCTACCAAATTCAAATCCGGGCCATTCCCATTTTATTATCTGAATTGACAAGTCATCCGCGACATTTAGCATTTGAATCACAGCAGGCGTCAACGCCACTCCCGAAAATTAAAAAACCTCACGGCGCTCACCGGTCCACTGGCGGGTCCCTGAAAACGAAAGTGCAGCTACGTCGAGTCGTGTTCGGATGCCGGCAGCCGGGCGGAAATTGATTTCCGTTTTTCTGTCGGCGACCACTTCGACCAGCTCTTTTCGTCGCTGACGTTTGAAACGTCTTGAACCGGATTTAACCGCAACCAAAAACATTATGAGCAAAGATACCGAACTCCACTTAAGCCTGAGCGCCGCCGCCGCGCGCAACCTCGCCACCGCCACCGTCACCGTCCCGCAATTCACGGAAATCACGCCGCGCTGGCTGCACAAACTTTTGCCATGGGTGGACGTGGACGGCGGCGTCTATCGCGTCAACCGCGTGGCCAAGGCCGCGAAGGGAAAGCCGGCGAACGAATTTGGCGAGGGCAAAGTGGACCTGCTCACCGTGGACGGCGGCGAACCGAAATTGCCGACGACGTTCGTGGATTATGACGAAGACCCGCGCGAATATCATTTGAGCACGATCCAGACGGTGCTCCGCACGCACACGCGCGTGACCGATCTTTACAGCAACAAGATTGACCAGCTCCGCGAACAGATCCGTCTCACCGTCGAAGCCGTCAAGGAACGCGAAGAATGGGAACTCATCAACCATCCTGAATTCGGTTTGCTCAAGGAAGTGGACGCGGAGCAAACCATCAAGACGCGCAAAGGCTCGCCGTCGCCGGATGATTTGGATGAACTGCTCGGTCTGGTTTGGAAGAAGCCCGCGTTTTTTCTCGCGCATCCGAAAGCCATTGTAGCGTTTGGCCGCGAAGCCACGCGGCGCGGAGTTCCGCCGCCGACGGTGCATCTGTTCGGTTCGCCATTCATCACCTGGCGCGGCGTGCCGCTNNGAACCCGGCCTGTCCGTGCGCTACATGGGCACGAACGAAAATTCCATCGCGTCGCATCTCGTCACGCGCTATTTCTCCGCCGCCGTTCTGACCACGGATTCCATCGCGCGTTTGGACAACGTCGTCGTGAATAATTATTATGACTATGGCTCCAAATAGTGACGCCGCGTCGCCCGTCGCCGAACCGGCGGCAGGCGAAGCCGCGCACAACGATCTCGTCGCGCGCTTGGTAGGCGAGGCGTTTTCGGGGTTCGCGCGCGGCGCGCGTCCGACCGCGACGCCATCGGTGCCGTCGGAGATTCCGGCCGTTTCAAAATTGCCCGACCTTTCGGGCAACGACGCAAATTCCGGCGTTCCGCCGGTGCATCCGAGCGCGCAGCCGGACGCGCCAAAATTGTCCGAACCGGCAGCCGCGCCGAAAAAAACGCCGTCGGGCGCGCACGCGCCGGATTCCGGCGAGAGCTATGCCTACGGCGAACCGCGCTGCAACGGTGATTATCGTCCGAAAGGCAACAAGCAGGACACAAAAACTGCGAACGGAAATCCGTTGCTCGGCTTTTCGGATGTCGAGTCGCAAGCCGCGCCGGAATATTATTTTCTGCAAGGCGGTCAGGCTTCCGGCAAATCTCCGGTGTCGTGCCAGTCGTATCCGAAAAATGCCGCGCCGATCCCGAAGTTCGACGTCGAAGGCGTGCGCCGCGATTTTCCCGCGCTGCACCAGCTCGTCAACGGCAAGCCGCTCATCTGGCTCGACAACGCTGCCACGACGCACAAGCCGCAGGCGGTGATTGACGCGACCTCGCAATTTTACAGCCGCGACAATTCCAACATCCATCGCGCCGCGCACGCGCTCGCCGCGCGCTCGACGGAATTGTTCGAGGCCGGACGCGAGAAAGTCCGCAAATTTCTAGGTGCGGGCGACGCGAAGGAAATTATTTTCGTCCGTGGCACGACCGAGGCGATTAATCTTGTCGCGCAAAGTTACGGCCGCAAAAACATCGGCGCGGGCGATGAAATCATCGTCAGCGAACTCGAACACCACGCGAACATAGTCCCGTGGCAGTTGCTCGCCGAGCAAACCGGCGCGGTCGTCAAAGTCATTCCGATCAATGATCGCGGTGAAATCATTTTGGAAGAATATGTGAAGCTGCTCACTGGCAAGACGAAGTTTGTTTCTGTCGCGCATGTTTCCAATTCGCTCGGCACAATCAATCCCGTTGAGCAGATCATCGCACTGGCTCATGCACGCGGCATTCCCGTTTTGATTGACGGCGCTCAATCCACGCCGCATTTGCCGGTGAATGTTTCTGCGCTCGACGCTGATTTTTACGTTTTCTCCGGCCACAAGATTTTTGCGCCGACCGGCATCGGCGCGCTTTACGGCAAAGCGCCGCTGCTCGAAGCCATGCCGCCGTGGCAGGGCGGCGGTCACATGATCAAAGATGTGCGGTTTGAAAAAACCATTTATCAGCACGCGCCGGAAAAGTTTGAGGCCGGCACGCCGGACATCGCGGGTGTGGTCGGACTCGGCGCGGCGATTGACTATCTTTTCAAGGTCGGCATTCCCGCCATCGCCGCCTACGAACACGCGCTGCTCGAATACGCGACGCAGGCGCTCACCACGATTCCCGGTCTGCGTCCTATCGGCACGGCCTTGAACAAGGCGAGTGTTTTGTCGTTTGTGATTCCCGGCGTGCCGAACGAAAGCGTCGCGCGCCACCTCGACAAAAACGGCATCGCCGTCCGCGCGGGCCATCATTGTGCACAACCGGCTATCCGCCATTTTGGTTTGGAGAGCAGCGTCCGTCCGTCGCTCGCGTTTTACAACACGCGCGAGGAAGTGGACGCGCTCGTGCTGGCATTGCGCAATTTGAAACGCAGTTGATTGCGGGTTAGGATTACGAAGTTATGAATACAATTTTTCCAGTGGAACTTCAAAAAATTCTCGCATCGCAGCCGTCCGCGCCGGTCATTGACGTGCGCACGCCGGTGGAATTTGCGGAAGTCCACGTTCCGTCGGCACGCAGCGTTCCGCTGGATGAGTTGAAGCCAGGTTCGTTGCAACTTGAAAAAAACCAGCCGGTTTATTTGTTGTGCCGCAGCGGCCAGCGCGCGGCGAAGGCGGCGGAAAAATTTGCGAAGGAAGGTTTCACGCAGCCCGTTGTTGTCGAAGGCGGAACGCTCGCGTGGATTGATGCCAACCTTCCAGTGACGCGCGGGACGACCAAAGTCATCAGCCTTGAACGCCAGGTGCGCATCACTGCCGGCGCGATTGTGTTCGCCGGAGTTTTGCTCGCGCATTTTGTGAATTTTAATTTTATCTGGCTTTCGGGTTTTGTCGGTGCGGGCTTGGTGTTCGCAGGGATCACGGATTTTTGCGGCATGGGGCTTCTGCTTGCCAAATTGCCGTGGAATAAGCGCACGTCGTAGTCATTGGGTGGCGACTATGTCTGCAAGCTTGTCCAAATGAAATAAAACGCTTCGCGCAGGGTTTTCCTTTTGTGGCTCCGCCTTGAACGTGCTCCTCAACCCAGTATGTTGCCCGCCAGGCCGGCGCGACGGGATTTCTGCCGGAGATTTGAGCCCGCACGATTGGTCGTGTCGGCGAATGTTTTAATCGAAGCGGCATTGTGACCCCGTCGAAAAGTTCATTGTGTTACAGCCCGGCGTCCGGGAATTAGTGGAAAATGACTAGGTGAACTTGTTTGCCATCTCCGAATCTGGTAAAAACTTCTGGCGTTACGGTGGTAAACAATTTTTGAAAGAAATCGAATAGCAACTGCGTATGAGCAAAATTCTCAAACAAGAGGTCAGGCAATTAATCGGCCGTCTGGACAAAATCATTTCCGAACAGGCCGGCAAAAAAGTTTTCAACCATCTGGACACCGTCCGCAGATTGTCCAAACGCGCGCGCCATTTCGGCAGCGAGACCAGCCTTAAGACCGGGCGGTCCATCCTCGACCGGCTCGACACGAAGGAGGCCTATCAGCTTGCGCACGCCTTCAGTTTGTTCTTTCAGCTCGTGAATCTTTGCGAGGAGCGCGCGCGGGAACGGAATCTCACGTCCAAAAAAATTGCGCCGATGTCATTGACGCATCTGTTCCGCGAATTGAAATCTGCGGGCGTCACGGAAAAACAATTGCAGTCCGTTTTGAACGAACTGGAAGTCGAGCCGGTGCTGACCGCACATCCGACCGAGGCGAAACGCCGCGCGGTGCTCAACCAACTGTCGCGACTCACGCAACATTGGGAAAATCCCGACGAGGTTCTGGAAGCCCTGTGGCAGACTGAGGAAATTCGCGAACAAAAAATTGGTCCGCTGCACGAGGTGGACACGGCGCTGTATTATTTCAACCGCACAATTTTTGAGACGGCGGCGAATTTTTACGAGACGTTCGACGCGGAACTGGCCAGGAATTACCCCGGCGTGAAACGCACGCGTCCATTTCTCACCTTCGCCAGTTGGGCGGGCGGCGACCGCGACGGTAATCCGTTTGTGACTCCAGAAATCAGCCGCACCGCGATGCAACGGCAGCATGATGCGGTGATGAATTTTTACCGGCGCGAATGCGAACAGTTGAGCAAGGAAATTACGCACGCCGATGCCGGCGAAGATTTGTCCGTGCCGCACAATCGCGCGCAAACTTCCGGGACGTATCAGCCCTACGAGCTTTTCCGCAACCAGATTGGCGCGCTGCGGCGCAAGTTGAGCGAAGGTAAACACGACCACGCGGAATTTATCGCGACACTCGAAGCCATTCGCCAGGGCCTGCTCAAACAAAAGGCGACGCGCGCTGCGAATGGCCGCATCCGTCGCCTGTTGATTCAGGCGAAAACGTTTGGCGCGCATCTGGCCGAGTTGGATTTTCGCGACCACAGCGGCAAGCTCGATAATGCCGAGGCGGAATTGCTCGAAGAGTTTCGCGCCATCCGCGAGATCCAAAAGGAATTTGGCGTGCAGGCCGCGAGCCATTTCATCGTCAGCATGACGCGCAGCGCGGATGACATTTTGCGGCTGTTCAAACTGTCGAAGCTCGCGGGCGTTTATGAAATTGACCTCGTGCCGCTGTTCGAGACGATTGAAGACNNCTCGCGGCGAACTGGTTTTTGTATCGCGCGCAAAAAGAGATGTCGCGCGTCGCCGATGAATGCGGCGTGAAGCTGCGTTTTTTCCACGGCAAAGGCGGCACGATTGATCGCGGCGGCGGTTCGAGCTATCGCAGTTTGCGCGCGCAACCGCACGCGGCGCACGGCGGACGTTTGCGCATCACGGAACAGGGCGAAGTCATTTCGCTGAAATATTCCAATCCCGTCATCGCGCAGAGAAATTTGGAACAGCTCACTTCCGCCGTCATCGCCGTGCAATGTCTGCCCGAAACCGAGACGGCGGAATTGCCCAAGTGGGAGGCGCACGCCGACCGGCTCGCGAAACTTTCCTTCGCGCACTATCAAAAGCTGGTTTATGAAACGCCAGAGTTCGCGGAGTATTTTTGGCAAGCAACGCCGATTGATCTCATCGAACATCTGCGGCTCGGTTCGCGTCCCTCGCGGCGCGCGGCTACGGCGGACATCCGGCAATTGCGTGCGATTCCGTGGGTGTTTTCGTGGACGCAATCGCGGCATCTGATTTCCGCATGGTATGGCGTCGGCTCGGCGTTGAAAGATTTTGCCGCGCAGACGCCGGACGGGCTTGAACAGCTTCGCAAGATGTATCGGCGCTGGCCGTTTTTCCGCACGGTGCTCGACAACGCCGAAGTGTCGCTCGCCAAAACCGACCTCGGCATCGCGCGCCAATACGCGGCGCTCGTCGAATCCGCCGAGGTGCGCAAAAAAATCTTCGGCCTCATCGAGGATGAATACGCGCGCTCGGTGGAAATGGTTTTGTCCATCAATGAGCGCAAGGAACTTTTGGAAAACCAGCCGACGCTCGCGCAATCCATCCGGCTGCGCAATCCGTATGTGGATCCGCTGAACTATTTGCAGATTCGCTTCCTTTCCATCTGGCGCAAGGCGAACGAGGCACAGCGCACGGAACAACTGCGCCGCCTGCTCGCGCTCACGGTCAAGGGCGTCGCTTCGGGCATGAAAAGCACCGGCTGATTATGCGCGCGGATTTCGATTCGGAAATTCAAACGCCGCCCGCTCCGGAAAATTATCCGGTGCGGCTGGGCATCATCGGTGGCGGGCAACTCGCGCGCATGGCAGCCAGCGCCGCGCTGCCGCTCGGTTGCGAGGTCATCGTGCTGGAAAAAAATCCGCACAGTCCCGCCGCCCGGCTTTCGCCCGACTCCATCGTCGGCGACTGGAGTGACAAGGCGACCTTGATGAAATTTGCCGAGCGCTGCGATGTCATCACTTTGGAAAATGAATTTGTGGATGCGATCGCGCTGGCGGCTTTGGAAAAAGCGGGACACAAAGTTTTTCCGAGCGCCGCCTGCATCGCCGTCACGCAGGACAAGTTGACGCAGAAACAAACGCTGCAAAATGCCGGACTCGCGGTGCCGAAATTTCGCGCCGTGAATTCACCGGCGGAAATTATTTCGGCGGCGAAGGATTTCGGCTGGCCGCTGCTGCTCAAAACCCGGCGCAACGGCTACGATGGCAAAGGCAACTTCACGGTGCGTTCAGAAATGGAGGTTGAAGCTGGCTGGCAGACTTTGGGCGGCGGGAAAAATGAATTGTTCGTCGAGGCGTTTTGCCATTTCAGCAAAGAGCTGGCGGTGATCGTCACGCGTGGACGCGACGGCGCGACGGTGGTCTATCCCGTGGTTGAAACGATTCAGCGCAACCACGTTTGTCATGTCGTCAAAGCGCCGGCGCAAATTTCCGACAATTTGGCCGGACGCGCGGCGGCCCTCGCGCAACAGGCGGTTGAAGCCGTGAGCGGCGTCGGCAGTTTTGGCGTGGAAATGTTTTTATCGGCGAACGACGAGATTGCCATCAACGAACTCGCGCCACGCGTCCACAATTCCGGCCATTACACCATTGAGGCGTGTCATTGTTCGCAGTTTGAAAATCATGTGCGCGCCGTGCTGGGCTGGCCACTGGGCGATCCGCGCATGGTCGCACCGGCGGCGGTGATGGTGAACCTGCTCGGCACGGAAAAAACTTCCGGTCAGCCGCTGGGATTGCAAAACGCGTTGCGGCAGGCCGGGGCGCGCGTCCATATTTACGGAAAATTGACCAGCGGCGTCGGCAGGAAAATGGGGCATATAACCGTACTGGAAAATTCAGTTGAAACAGCCCTCGCCATCGCCGAACGCGCGGCGAAGGAAATTTATTTTGGAGCCAAATCATGAAAGCAAAAAATCCGCCGCTTGTCGGCATCATCATGGGCAGCGATTCCGACTGGCCGACGATGGAGGCCGCTTACCAAGTTTGCCAGGAGTTTAAAATTCCGTGCGAAGTCCGCGTCGTCTCCGCGCACCGCACGCCGGATGACATGGCGCGTTACGCCAAGTCGGCGCACAAGCGCGGATTGCGCGTCATCATCGCCGGCGCGGGCGGGGCGGCGCATTTGCCGGGCATGGTCGCCAGCCTTACGCCGCTGCCGGTCATCGGCGTGCCGGTGGAAAGCAAAAGTCTGAAAGGCTTGGACTCACTTCTGTCCATCGTGCAGATGCCCGCCGGCATTCCCGTGGCTACGGTCGCCATCGGCGGTGCGAAGAATGCCGGTTTGCTGGCGGTTTCCATCCTCGGCGCTAGCGACAAACGGTTGCAAGAAAAGGTCATTGCCTTCAAAAGAAAACTCGCCGTTGAATCACGCCAGCGTGGAGATAAGCTGAAGTTGAGTTTGAATGGATGATTCGGACAAGCGGTTTCGGTTGGCGCTTGAAATGCCGCCCGTGAATACCGCTGTGAACGCGGTGCGGGTATGCCAGCAGCAAGGGCATTGTCCTGACTGGCGTCATGGCGCGCAACTTTATCGTGAGTGCGCTGTTTGACTTGAAGACATGAAATCGCACATCACTAGGCGGCATTACACTTTATGAAACTACTACACTTTTTACTCTTGTTGTTGGTTTTGGCGTTTGGTTCGATGCTGCCGATACGAGCGGGGACTAATTTTGATGTTGATGATAATCCACCACCGTATGACAACTCGAAACCACCAACACTTTCTTTGCCAGCAGCATATCAGCTTGCGGTCACTGCACTGGGTTCGGACACCAATCAGTTTCATTGTGTCGGAGCGAGTATTACAACGGATTCTGGTGAGCCCAGATGGCTTTTTAAATTTTTCGACACGAACACACCACCGAAATGGAAGCGCATGACTGTTAATTTTAGCGGCAAGACAAAGCTGGACTACAATGGAATGACATTTTGAGATGACGATTCAGCCACCTAAACAGTCGCCGTTGGTGCTGGCCGTTCCGCTATCGCGGTTCACGCCTTCCAGATTTTTCCCGGTGCCGCTGGGAACGTCGCCATCACGTTGCGCGTGTCCACGATGAGCGGCGACCATTCGGCAAGCTGCTGAAAATTGATCGCGGTGTGCGCGGTGGCAATCAAAACCAGGTCGAAACGGGAAATCGTTGTGCGATTCCACTTCACGGATTTTGTGCCGGCCCAATGCGAATGCGCGCGCGTGGGCTTGATGACGGGAACGTGCGGATCGTAATAAAAAACCTTCGCACCGCGCGCCTGTAGCAAGTCCATCAAAGCGTAGCTCGGCGACTCGCGTTCATCATCCACGTTGGCCTTGTAAGCGAGGCCGAGCACCAGCACGCGTGCGCCGCGCAGAGATTTTTTTTGCGACGCCAAGGCTTTGGCCGTGCGCGCGATCACTTTCTCCGGCATCGTGCGGTTGATCTCGCCGGCGAGTTCCACGAAGCGCGTTTCCTGCCCGACTTGTTTCGCGCGCCACGCAAGATAAAACGGATCAATCGGGATGCAATGTCCGCCAAGTCCCGGCCCTGGATAAAACGGCATGAAGCCGAACGGTTTGGTGCGCGCCGCCGCGATGACGTCCCAGATGTCAATGTCCAGCGCGGCATAAACGCCCTTGAGTTCGTTGACGAGCGCGATGTTGACGCCGCGAAAAATATTTTCCAGCAACTTGGTCGCCTCGGCGGTGCGGCAGTTCGCGACGGGAACCAAGGTGCGGACGGCGCAGGCATAAACTTTCTGCGCCGCGGCCAAACACGCGGGCGTGTAGCCGCCGATGACTTTGGGAATCTCCGCGACGTTGCTTTTGGGATTACCGGGGTCCTCGCGCTCCGGCGAAAACGCGAGGTGAAAATCTTTTCCCGCTTTCAAGCCGGAACCGCGTTCCAAGACGGCGCGCAGTTCATTCTCCGTCGTGCCGGGATACGTTGTGGATTCGAGCACGACCAACTGTCCGGGTTGTAAGTGCGGCGCGATGCTTTTGCCAGTGCTCAAAACGAAGGACAAATCCGGCGCGCGATTTTTTTTGAGGGGCGTCGGCACGCAGATCAAAATCGCTTCAACATTTTTAATTTGAGCAAAGTCGGTGGACGCGGAAAATTTTCTAGCGCGAACGAGTTTTTTTATTTCACCGGCGGGAATGTGCTGGATGTAGCTGCGCCCGGCGTTGAGCGCGGCAACTTTTTTGGCGTCAAGGTCCAGGCCGAGCACGCGCACGCCGCTGCGCGCAAATTGCAGGCACAGCGGCAGGCCGACGTAACCGAGTCCGATGATCGCGAGGTTCATGCCGTTCGCGCCAGCTTGCCGCACTTGCGCGGCCGGAAAAAGAAGTTTCTGATTTGCCTTTCACGCTGGCCTGACGGAACTTTCCCGCACGATGAAATGTTCTCCGCACCAAGCCGAAGCCGTGGCGGTCTGCGCCTATTGTGGACGCGCGCTGTGCGCGGACTGCGCCAAACCTTCGGCGACGCAACGGATGGTCTGCTCCGACAACTGTGCCGCCGCGCTCGCGCGCAACGATCAGGCGCTCGAACTCATCTTGCAGAAAAGCCTGCAAAGCGCGCGCGCCAGTGCGTTTTATTCGTATCTGTGCGGCGGACTTTCAGCGGCGGGCGCGGTGGGGGCGTATTTCTATTTGCCCGTGCCGTTTCTGGTTTGGTTCACCGCCGGTTGCGGTGGCGTCTTCATCGCATCGGGCATCTGGTATGGCCGCATCGCCAAAAAACAAATCGGCGGATAAAAAATTTATCGGCGGCGAATCCGATTTTCAGCCGTGGCCGGAACTTGATTTCCGCTTTGGCTTGCACGGCGACGGCTGCTAATTTAAACGCGATGCCGGACATCGTCCTCACCACGCTCAACGCGAAGTTCATCCACGCCGCGTTCGGGCTGCGCTATCTCTTCGCCAACCTGGGCGAGTTGCAGCCGCGTGCCGTCATTGCGGAGTTCGACATCAATTTGCGCCCGCTGGACATCGCGGAAATGCTGCTTGCGCGCGAACCGAAAATTCTTGGTTTCGGCGTTTACATTTGGAACGTCGAGGAAACGACCGAAGTCATCACCGTGATCAAACGACTTCGTCCCGAAATCAAAATCATCCTCGGCGGCCCTGAAGTCAGCTACGAAACCGAGGGGCAACCAATCGTGGAACTTGCCGACCACGTCATCACTGGCGAGGCGGATTTGAAATTTGCCGAGGTGTGCCGGCAACTTTTAGATGGTAGGGCCGAGCTGCCGCTCGGCCAGAACGCGCCGCAGCGCGTCCCGGCCATGTTGCCCAAAATCATCGCCGCCGGGTTGCCGGATTTTTCGCGCGTCGCCCTGCCCTACGATTATTACACGGAGGCCGACCTTGCGCATCGCATCGTGTATGTCGAGGCGTCGCGCGGCTGCCCGTTCACCTGCGAGTTCTGTTTGTCGTCGCTCGACATTCCCGTGCGCCAGGTGCCGCTCGACAAATTTCTCGCGGCGATGCAAAAACTTTTGGACCGCGGCCTCAAACAATTCAAGTTTGTGGACCGCACTTTCAACTTGAACATCGCCGTCAGTAAGACGCTCCTCGAATTTTTCCTCGCGCGCTATCAGCCCGGGATGTTTTTTCATTTCGAGATGATTCCCGACCGGCTGCCGACCGAGTTGCGCGAAATCATCGCAAAATTTCCGCCCGGCTCGCTGCAATTCGAGGTCGGCATCCAGACGTTTAATCCCGAAGTCGGTTCACTGATTAGTCGCCGGCAAAATTACGAGCGGCTCGCGGATAATTTTAATTTTTTACGAAACGAAACCAGCGTTCACATCCATGCGGATTTGATTATCGGACTGCCCGGCGAAACGCTGGAAAGTTTCGCCGCCGGCTTCGACAAATTAATCGCGCTCGGCCCGCAGGAAATTCAGGTCGGCATTTTGAAACGATTGCGCGGCACGCCCATCATCCGGCACGACGCGGAATGGCAAATGATTTACAACGCGTATCCGCCCTACGAAATTTTGCAGAACAAACTGCTCGATTTCGCCACGATGCAACGACTGCGGCGGTTTGCGAAATACTGGGACTTGGTGGGCAACAGCGGTAATTTCGTAGCCGTGACACCGCTGATTTGGAAGAACGATTCGCCCTTCAAAAATTTTCTGCGCTTCAGCGACTGGCTGTATGCCAAAATCAATCGCACGGACAGCATCGCGCTGGCGCGCTTGATGGAACTGCTGTTTGAATTTCTGACGCGCGAACGCGCGCTTGATCCGAAGCTGGTTGCGGAAACTTTTTGGCGCGATTGCCAGCGCACCGGCCGCCGTGATGCGCCAAATTTCCTAAAGGAATTTCTGCCGGAAGAAAACTGGTTCGCTATTCGAGAACGCAACCGTTCGTTGCCCAAACGCCAGTCGCGGCATCTGGCGGTGCAGAAATAATCAAACCACTTCGCGATAAACTTCGGGATGCGGACGGGAAATCACGACGGCGTTCACGAGCACGCCAGCTTCGGCGAGCACCGCGCGACCAGCCGCAACTCCCGCCTGAACGGATGACACGTCGCCCGTCATCGAGCAGAAAGCTTTTCCGCCCATCGCCATCGCGAGACGGACTTCGAGCAATTGCACGGCAGAAGTTTTGGCGACGGCGTCGGCGGCCTGGATGAGCGTGGCGACGTTGAAGGATTCGATGATGCCGAGCGCGCCGTTCGTCTCCGCCGGCTGCGTGCGGCCGAGCGCGACGAAAACATCCGGATGCAGATTGGCGATCACAAAACTGTCAATCAGGCAGCCGCCCGCCTCGATGCAGCCGGCGTCCACCGCTGCGGCCACGGCGGCGGCGTCGCCACCGATGAGCACCATGTATTTGCCGGAGCAGATGGAGCGCGATAAAAGCAGCCGCACGTTGCCTGCCTTGAGCATCGTGTCCGCGACCTGAAAGCCGGCGGCGATGCTTGAGAGTTCAATCAATCCAACAGATTTGTCATCGGCCATATATTATTTCTCCAAAATGATGTGTTTGTCGTTCGCCTCGCGCACCGTGCCGGCCATCGGCGCGTGCAAAATCGCGCCGAGCGCGTTCGGCGCGGGTTCGCCGATGACTTGGCCGGCAGCCACGCGGTCGCCGGTTTTCACTTTTGAAATACAGGCGGTCCCTGCGCTTTGCTTAAGCGGCAGAGTCAGCCGGTGCGAGGAAATTTCCTGGCGCAAGAGCGGCGCGGGCAAATCGTAGTCGAGGACGTGCAATTTTTTGGCGAGCGTCTTGATGGGCACGCGGCGGCCATCCAGCATCGCGTGCGGTTTGGGATTCATCGGGCCGGTCCATTTCATCTGCTTGGCGCGCATCATGGACTTCGCGTCGTCGCAGGCTTCCTTGGGAAATAATTCTTCCGGGCAGGAATACAGCGTGCACAGTCCGCAGGAGCAGCACATCGCCGCCCATTGGTTGAAATAATCTTCGCCGGTGCCGCTGAACGCGAGCGTGCGCATGACTTGATGCGGCTCGACGGCGTAACCAAGCAAAAAGCGCGGACAATATTCGGTGCAATAACGACATTGGTCGCACGCGGACTTGCCAATCTTCGCCTGCATCTTGGCTGGTTTAATTTTGCGTTCAATCGTGTGATGCGTGCGCGGCAAAATCACCACGCCGGTGGAAGTTTTCGTGATCGGCGTGTCGAGATTATCCGTATGCGTGCCCATCATCAGGCCGCCGATGACCAGCACCGGATCATCGGTGGTAAGGCCGCCAGCGTATTCGATGCACTCACGGAAGGTCATGCCGATCGGCACGCGTAACGTCGCCGGTGATTTCACCGCGCCCGCGATGGTGAGCGTTTTGTGCGTGAGCGGCTTGCCGTCGTGTGCGGCGGCGATGTTCACAAACGTTTCAACGTTGTTGACGACAACACCGACCGCAATCGGAATGCCGCCGGGCGGAATCAATTTGCCGGTGACGTTGTAAACCAAATCATATTCATCGCCCGCCGGATAATAATCTCCAAGTAATTGGACGCGAACATTGGTGCCTTTGCTCGCGGCTTGCACGGCGGCGACGGCGTGTTTCTTTTTGCCCTTGATGCCGATGACACCTTCCTTCGCGCCGACGGCTTCGATGGCGAGCTGCATCCCGCGCACCAGTTCGGCGGCGCTTTCTTCCATGATGACGGCGTCCTTGTGCAACAGCGGCTCGCACTCCGCGCCGTTGGCGATGACGGTTTCGGCCTTGGCGTTGAGTTTGACGTGCGTGGGGAATCCGCCGCCGCCCGCGCCCACGACGCCGGCCAGTCTGACTTTTTCTGCGAGACTCATTTTTAGTTTTTGTTAAATTTTGTTGTGAACCGTCGCGCCATTGGCACTCGCACCCGGCGCAATAATTACTTCAACACCGCGTTCACGCAGGCCGGCGACGAGTTCATGCGGCGCGCGGTGGTCGGTGACTATTGTGTCCACCATGTCGAGACCGCACAAGGGCGAAACGGATTGCCGACCAAATTTTGAATGGTCGAGGCATAAAATAATTTTCTGCGCGGCCTTCAGCATTGCGCGCTGGATGTCTATCAGCAGCGCGTGCGAATTCGTCACGCCATCCAATGTAATGCCGCCCGCACTCATGATCGCGACGTCGGCGCGCATTTTTGAAAAAGCCTCGACCGTCATCGGCCCGACCAAAACGCCGAGCCGCGGATAAATCACGCCACCCGCCAAAATCACTTCCACTTTGTTCGCCGAGGCGAACAGATTCGCCACCGGCAGCGAGTTTGTCACAATCTGCGGCGATTTTTCTTCGAGATGCCGCGCGACGTGATATACCGTCGTGCCCGCATCTAAAATCACACTTTGATTTCCGCCGATCAGTTCCGCGCACGCTTTGCCGATCGCTTCCTTTTCGGAAAGCTGATGCGCATCGCGCGCGGAAAAAGCAAATTCATCCGTTTTCGGCGCCACAATCCGTGCGCCGCCGTGCGTGCGCCGCAAATTTCCCGCTGCTTCCAGCGTCGTTAAATCGCGCCGAACCGTAGAAATTGACGCTTCAACGTGCTGGGATAATTCTTCCAGCGACGCGAATTCCACGCGCTGAAGATACGCTTCAATGCGGTGTTTGCGCTCTTCTGCGGTCATGTTTCCACGAATTTGATAGATTGTGGAATTTTTTGCAAGAAAAATGTTGACTTAACTCTAAAATTTGTCAAAGTCATCTAACTCTTTATGGCTGTAGCTGCACCCGCACCACATCGCGCCGTTGTCGAACACATGGTTCGACAATCGGTTTATGCCAAACTTGGCAAGCCTTTGCCGCGCATCGCCAGCGGACAAAGTCCGCTTGTCGTCAACGTCAGTGCGCGTCACTGCCACCTCACGCCGGAAGCGGTGGAAACTCTTTTTGGCAAGGGCGCAAAGCTCACCGTTCACAAGTGGCTTTACATGGACGGTCAATTTGCGGCGAAGGAAACCGTCACGCTCATCGGGCCGCGCAGCCGCGTTATTTCCAATCTGCGCATTCTCGGCCCGTGCCGGAATTTGAATCAAATCGAACTCGCCTACACCGACGCCATCGCGCTCGGATTTGAAATTCCGCTGCGCAGTTCCGGCGACATCAAGGACACGCCCGGCTGCATGTTGATGGGTCCGGCGGGATTTTTTGAAATGCTGCAAGGTGTCATCCGCGCCAAGCGCCATGCTCATATGCACCCGACCGATGCCGAATTTTACGGCGTGAAAGCCGGCGACCACATGAAATTGAAAATCGGCGGCCCGTGCGCGATCACGCTGGATGAAATGCTCGTGCGCGTGGATCCAAGTTTCAAATTGGAAGTTCACATTGACACCGACGAAGGAAACGCGTGCAATCTCGAACCACACACACCCGTTGAACTAATTAAATAACCAGACCAAGAAAAATTTACCCGCAACTCTCAACCAACAACCAAAAAATAAATTATGAACGAAGCATTAGGAATGATTGAAACCAAAGGTTACGTCGGCAGCGTGGAAGCCAGCGACGCCATGGTCAAGGCGGCCAACGTCACGTTGGTCAAAACCATCGCCATCGGCGGCGGACTGATCACCGTCATCGCGCAGGGTGACATCGGCAGCGTCAAAGCCGCCGTGGACGCCGGTGCGAAAGCCGCCGCCAAAGTCGGTGAACTGGTCGGTTCGCACATCATCGCGCGCCCGCATGAAGAACTGCTCGCCGCCTTTCTCGGCAACGGCGTCGCCAAGAAATAATTGATTCCACCAACCAAAATTTAACTCTTAAAAAAATATGTCAAAACAAGCTGTTGGAATGATTGAATGCAAGGGATTCTGCGCCGCCGTGGAATCCGCCGACGCCGCGCTTAAATCCGCGAACGTCCACATCACTGGCTGGGAAAAAGTCGGCAGTGGTTACGTCACCGTGTTTTTTCGGGGCGATGTCGCCGCCGTGAAAGCCGCGACTGACGCCGGTGCCGCCGCCGCCGCCCAAGTTGGCGGGGTCGTCAGCGTCCAGGTGATTCCGCGCCCGCATGATGGATTAAGCGGACTGGGCAAATGGCTGGAATAATTCAAAATGCCTGAAGCGCCCGCGCCGCCGCATTTTTAATTGATGAAAATTCTCGTCGCCAACATCGGTTCGACCTCGCTCAAATGGCGGTTGTTTGATTTCTCAAACAACGCCGAACGCCTTTTGCACAAAGGCGGTTTTGAGCGCGTCACCGATTATCCCAAGGCGATTGAAGATTGCCTCGCCGACTTGAAAAAAGCCAACGCCATTGCGAGCGAAAGCGAGTTGAGCGCCGTCGGTTTCAAAACCGTCATTGCCAAAGACGTCACCGGCTGTGTGCGACTCGACGACCGCGTGTTGCAGGCGATGCACGATTACAACGGCCTCGCGCCCGCGCACAACCCGCCCTACATCACCGGCATCAAACTGTTCGCGCAGCGGATGCCGAAAGTTCCGCTCATCGGATTGTTTGAAACCGCGTTTCACCAATTCGCGCCCGAAGCGTCGCAACGCTACGCCGTGCCGGATTCCTGGCTTAAAATCGGCGTGCGCCGCTGGGGCTTTCACGGCGCAAGTCACAAGTTCATCGCGGAACGCTCGGCGGAACTGCTCAAGCGGCTCGATGTTGCCGAAAGCGCGCGGCAGCTTTACGTCCATCACGGCGCGTCGAAAATTTCCGGCGCACCGCTGCGCGTGATTTCATGCCATCTTGGCGGCAGTTCCAGCGTGACTGGCATTTTGAACGGCGCGTCCATCGGCACGAGCATGGGCATGAGCCCGCAATCCGGTTTGCCGCACAACAACCGCGTTGGCGATCTTGATTCCGAAGCGCTGCCCTACGCCGTGAAGACGCTTGGCATCAGCGTCGAAGAAGCGCAGAAGCAACTCACGAAGCAATCCGGTCTGCTCGGCATCAGCGGCGTCTCCAACGACGTGCGCGACATCGCCGACGCTGCGGCCAAGGGTAACGCGAGCGCGAAACTCGCGCTGGACGTTTTCGTTGCCAGCACGCGGCATTGGATTGGCAGTTATTTTTTGCAGTTGAACGGCGCGGATGCAATTGCGTTCACCGCCGGCACGGGCGAAAACAGCGCGAGTATTCGCGCCGCCATCTGCGCGAATCTGGAAAATCTCGGCATCAAGATTGACGCGGAGAAAAACAACGTCACGCGGGCGACCGAGACCGTCATCAGCGCGGCCGATTCCGCCGTGAAAATTTTTGTGATCCCCACGAACGAGGAACTCGTCGTGGCGCGCGAAGCTAAACGATTTTTGGAAGCTAATAAAAACTGAATTTAACCACCACTCGCAACCATCAACCAAATAAAAATAAAATTATGCCACAAGCCATTGGACTCATTGAAACGCGCGGACTCGTTGCCCTCGTCGAAGGGACGGACGCCATGCTCAAAGCTGCCAACGTCGAACTCGTCGGCCCGATGACGCAGGTCGGCAACGCCCTCGTCACCGCGTGTGTCGTTGGCGATGTCGCCGCCGTCAAGGCCGCGACCGACGCCGGCGCGCAGGCCATCAAAGCCATCAAAGGCGAACTGGTCAGCGTCCACGTAATCGCCCGTCCGCACGCGGATGTCGAAGCGGTGCTGCCGAAGAAAAAATAATCCCAGTAGGGCGGCGCTGCCACGCCGCCTTCCAATTTTGGCAAAGCCGCAGCTTTGCCTACCAATAAAACTATGTTCCTCGCCAGAGTTGAAGGCCAGGTGGTCGCCACCAAGAAAGACCCGAATATGTCGGGCCGCAAACTCTTGTTGCTCCGCCCGCAGCTCGTGGACGAAAAAGACCCGACGAAATTCCGTCCGGGCGCGAACACCATCGTGGCTGTGGACTGCCTTGGTGCCGGCGAAGGTGAGCTGGTTTTATTTTGTCAGGGCAGTTCCGCGCGGCTTGCGCCGGGCATGAAGGAAGCACCGGTGGACGCCGTCATCATCGGATTGGTGGACAGTGTGGATGTTTTTGGGAAAGAAATTTTCAGCGCCAAAGTGCGTTAATTAAAATATGAGTGCCGTGAATGAAACTTTGATCCGTGACGTGGTATCCGAAGTGCTGGGCCGTTTGGGCGGCAGCACGACGGCGACCAGCAAACCTGCCTCGGCTCCAGCCGCGCCTGCGCCGAATTCAGATGCGTGCGGCTGCAACGTCACAAAATCGGCGGCAGCGCCGGCGTTGCGCGGCAAGTTTGGCGTGTTCGCGACCGCCGAAGAAGCCTGCGGCGCCGCGCAGGAGGCGTTTTTGCAGTTGAAGGAAAAAGGCGTTGAGGCGCGCCGAAAAATCGAGAATATCATCAAAACGCTCGCCGAGAAAAATGCCGAGGCGTGGGGCAAACTCGAGCTCGATGAAACGAAAATTGGCCGGCTCGACCACAAAATTGCGAAGCTGCAGATCATCAAACTTGTGCCCGGCGTGGACTGGCTGCGCCCGGACGCGCGCAGCGGCGACCACGGCATCACGCTGGAAGAATACACGCCGTTCGGCGTCGTCGGCGCGATCACGCCCAGCACGCATTCCATTCCCACTTTAAGCGGCAACATTGTCAACATCTGCGCCGCCGGCAACGCCGTCGTCTTCAACGCGCATCCCAACGCGGCCAAGTGTGCCGCCGTCGCGGTGCGCGCCTACAATGAGGCGATTTATCGCGAGACGGGCATTGAGAACATCGCGTGCATCATCGAGAAGCCGTCGCTGGATTCTTTCAATGCACTGTGCAAACACGAAAACACCCGCCTGCTGCTTGTCACCGGCGGACCGATGGTCGTGAAAGCCGCGATGCAGACTGGCAAACGCGCCATCTGCGCCGGACCGGGCAATCCGCCCGTTTTTGTGGACGACACCTGCTGCCTGACGCGCGCGGCGAAAGCGATCATTTCCGGCGCGGCGTTCGACAACAATCTTTTGTGCATCGGCGAGAAACAAGTTTTCGTCCTCGATCAGGTCGCGGACAAGTTGATGCAAAAACTTTCGGAGAACGGCGGCGTGAAATTGAATTCGGCGCAGTTGGAAAAGCTCACCAAGGCGGCGTTCACCTTCAAGGAAGGTCAGGGCGGTGGTTGTGCCCACGCCAGCGTGAACAAGGATTACATCGGCAAAGATCCGTCCGTGCTGGCGCAGGCCGCCGGAATGAATTTGCCATCCGGCACGCAACTGCTCTTCGCGGAAACCGATGCGAGCCATCCGTTCGTCGAGGAAGAACAGATGATGCCGATGATTCCCATCGTGCGCGTGAAGAGCGTCGAGGAAGGCATCGCCCAATCGCTGAAATCGGAACATAATTACAAACACACGGCGATCATCCATTCGCACGATGTTGAGAATATCACGGCGATGGCACGCGCGCTGGACACGACTTTGTTCGTGAAGAACGGCCCATCGCCCGCCGGCCTTGGACTCGGCGGCGAAGGTTATTTGAGTTTCAGCATCGCCACGCCGACCGGCGAAGGCATCACGAATCCGCGCACGTTCACCCGCGTCCGCCGCTGCGTGATGGTGGATAATTTGAGGATTTACTAAATGGTTCTGGCGCGCGTCGAAGGCAACATCGTGGCGACCCGGAAGCATCCGAGTTTTGAGTCGTGGCGTCTGGTGGTCTGCCAGCCGATCGGCAGCAGCGGTCAGGCGGAAGGCGCACCGGTCATCGCGATTGATTCGCTCGGCGCGGGGATGCACCAGCAGGTAGTGATTTCGTCGGACGGCAAGGCGGCGCGCAAGGCGGTGGGCGTGGACAAAAGTCCCGTTCGCTGGCTCGTCACCGGTATCGTGGATGAACATGAACCGGGAGTGAGAATTTGAAACTGGGAACGGTCATCGGGCGCGTCACGTTGAGCAAGTCTGTGGACTTGCTGAAAGGCGGGCGTTTTTTGGTGGTCAGCCCTTTCAACCGCGAGCAGTTTGCCAAAGGCATCAATGCCAAGCCGAGCTTGGGCACCGATCCGAGTTTGGTCGTGTATGACGACATCGGTGGCGGCGTGGGCGATGTGATTGGTTACGAAGAAGGCGCGGAAGCCGCGCAGCCGTTCGAGGTGTCGCCGCCAATTGACGCGATTAATTGCGCGTTGGTGGATGAAATGTTTTACCACCCGTGGAAGGGTTAATTTAAATTTTATATGAGCCGAGTTATCAGCAGTCGTGACATTCAAGAAATGACCCGCAGCGGTCAGGGCGTCGTCATTCCCGAGGACGCCATTCTCACGCCGTCCGCGCGCGAGCTGTTGCAGGATTTGGAAACCAGCGGCGCGAAAGTGGTCGCCACCGCCGCTGCGGCCACCGCCACCAAAGTTGCCGCCGACAAACTGACACCGCCCGCCAAGAAGCTGAATTCCAAATCCCCGAAGGCGGAACTGGAGGCTTTTTTTAATTCGCCCTACGCGCACAATTTGAAGGAACAGATTTGCGAGATGGGCCATCGCCTCTGGAAGCGCGCGTATGTGGACGGCAACGGCGGCAACATGGCCATCCGCGTCGGCGAAGACATCGCCATCTGCACGCCCACGCTCGTCAGCAAAGGCTCGTTGAAACCGTCAGATATGTGCCTCGTGGATTTCGAGGGCAACCAGATTCTCGGCTCCAAGAAGCGCACTAGCGAAATTCTGATGCACCTGCAGATGATGAAGCGCCAGCCCAGCGCCGTCGCCACCTGCCACTGCCATCCGCCTTATGCGACCGCCTTCGCCGTGGCCAACATCGCGCCGCCGACTTGTATGTTGCCGGAGTATGAAGTGTTTTGTTCCGTCGGCGTCGCGCCCTATCGCACGCCCGGTTCGCCGGAGATGGGCAAGCTCGTCGCCGAGATGACCGATCAATACAACACCATTCTCATGTCCAACCACGGTGTCGTGACGTGGAGCCACAACAACATCGAGGAAGCTTATTGGCGCATGGAAATTATCGAGGCCTACTGCCGCACGATTGTTGTCGCTGGCCAGCTTGGCCGTCCGATCAACACCTTCACCGGCCCGCAAATGAAGGAACTGCTCAACATCAAGCAGAGCCTCGGTTTCGTGGATCCGCGCTACGGTATGAAGGAATGCGAACTCTGCGACAGCGGCGACTGGCGTCCCGGCTCAACCGTTCAGGCTGCGCCGACCGCCGAACCCACCGTCGGCCTTGACCCCGAAGCCGAGGCGGCGGTGAAAGCTATCACGGATCAAATTCTTTCGCAGATCAAGTAATCGTCACCGGCTGGCAAATCTGTTTTGCCTGCGCCGCCGGTTTTGCTACGCTGCGGTCATGCGAATTTTCCTGTGGATTTTTGGATTGTTGCTGGCCCTGCCGCTTTACGGCGCGGAAATTCATTTCAACTTCGGCGATTATCCGGACGGCGCGACACCCACAAATTTTCAGGCGGTGCTCGTGGGCGACGGCCAACCGGGCGTCTGGAAAATCATCGCGCTGCAAACGCCATCATTGCCTGAACCATCAACCGCCGTCTACACCAGCCGCGTGCTGGCACAGACGAGCGCCGACCCGACGGACGAACATTTTCCGATGCTGTTGTTCAGCGGCGAACGCTTTCGCAATTTCAAGTTCACCACGCGGTTCAAGATTGTCAGCGGCGTCACCGAACAGATGGCGGGCTTGGTTTTCCGTTATCAAAACTCGTCGAACTACTACGTCGTCCGCGCGAACGCGCTTGGCAACAACGTCCGGTTTTACAAGGTCGTGGACGGCGTGCGCTCCGACCCCATCGGATCGGATTTGAACGTGGTCGCCGGCGTCTGGCATTCGCTCGGTGTGCAGTGCGAAGGCAACCAGATCAACATATTTTACGACGACAAGCTCGCCATGCCGACGCTCGGCGACAATTCGTTCACGGAAGGCCTAATCGGTTTCCGGACAAAATCCGACACCGTCAGTTATTTCACCGATGCGCTGGTGGATTACACGCCCATCGTGCCCGCCTCGCAGTTGATTTTGAACGGCATCGTTGAAAAACAGACGCGCATCCTCGCCCTGCGCATTTACACCGAGCAGGCCGACGGCTCCATAAAAGTTGTCGCCAGCAAAGACCCGGCCGATATCGGCAAGGCCGGAACCGACGCCGAAGCGAACGCCCTCAAGGATGGCACCGTTTCGTTTGGCCGCGGAAAAGGCATTGTGGAGTTGACCCTGCCGCTGCATGACTGCAACGGTGATTACATTGCCGCCGTGCGCGTGCGCTTGAAATCATTTTTCGGCGAGACGCAGGACAACGCCCTCGTCCGCGCCCGCCTGATCGTGGAACAGATCCAGCAGCAGGTCAGCACAGCTAAAGATCTGCTCTAACCGCGCGATTGTTAGTCCGAACTGGTTTCCACGCCCAGAATTTCGCCCGGCTCGCACGTCACCGTCACTTCGAACGGACGGCAGCACACCTCGCAATCCGTCGTGAACCGCTGGCTCGGCACGCTCGTGTCAATGGCCACCTCAGACGCCTGCCCGCAAAACGGACACACAATGGATTCGCAAACTTCCACGCGCAAAATCTAACCTTGCTGCGACAAAGTGCAATGGTTCAAACACGCAATCCTTTCTGGACAATCGGAAAACGTATGCTTAGCGTCCAAATGAGAATGAGAAGCGAACTGGATTATCGCGATCTTTTCAACGAGCGTTTGAAGCGGTCGCCCGTTGGCTTGCTTGATGCCAGAACAACGCTTCGACACTTTGCCCTGATTAACTACGCGGTTTGTTCCGAACGACTCGCCGAATTTATTCCTGCCAGTCATTTTGAAGTTGCACGTTTTGAAACCAGCAAGGGAACAAAATCTTTTTTAAGCGTGGTTGCCTTTCTTGACGTTGATTTTAATTTTTCACGGCTGGCATCTGGAATCAGATTCACTTTTTACCAAACAAATCATCGCGCCTACGTTATTGAGAAAAAAACTGGGCAGCCAGTCGTTTGGTTTTTCGGAACGAATCTCGGCTCGCGGTTGGTTCAAATTCCTCGCTGTCTTTGGAAAATTCCATGGCATTTCTCAAAATACGACGCGGATTGCCGCTTTAACGACAGCTCGAACCGATATGAGAAATACAGCTACAATTTTGAATCGAACTGGTGCTCTGGCAAAATAGAAATCCGCGACACCGGTGAACCGATTTCAGTCATGGATGGTTTTGCATCTTTGGATGAGATGAAATTGATTCTCACGCAACCGGTTTCGGGATTTTATCGGCGATTGGACGGCAAACTTGGCTCTTATCAGGTCTGGCACAAGGAGATGGTTTGCACAAAAGGCGTTTCGGAGAATTTATATTTTAGCCTTTACGAGAAATCGGGCCTGCTATCCAAAGACGAGATGCAACAGCCACATTCAATTTTTCTGTGTCCAGAAGTCGAGTTTGACGTTCATCTGCCACCCGAAGTCGTTGACTAAAATCTTGTCTGTTTCCGATTTGCCAGCTCCGCAAAATTCAGAGATAGTATGTCTCCGTTTTTACGGCATTTATGAAACCCCAAGTCGAAATCTACGACACAACTCTGCGCGACGGTTCTCAGGGCGAAGGCATTAATTTTTCGGTCACGGACAAACTCCGCATCGCCGAGAAGCTTGATGCTTTCGGGGTGCATTACATTGAAGGCGGCTGGCCGGGCAGCAATCCCAAGGACATCGAATTTTTCGCGCAAGCCAAAAAACGCAAATTCAAAAATGCGAAGCTCGCCGCGTTCGGCTCGACGCGCAAAAAGAATACGCCCGTCGAATCGGACGACCAGGTGCGCCTGCTCATCGAAGCCGGCACGCCCGTCGTCACGATCTACGGCAAGACTTCGATGCTGCACGTCAAGGAAGTTCTGCGCTGCACGCCGGAGGAAAATCTCGCGATGATCGGCGACACCGTGCGTTTCCTGAAAGACCACGGCAAATTCGTCATCTACGACGCCGAGCATGCGTTCGACGGTTTCAAATTGGATTCCGATTACGCGCTTGCGACGTGGCAGGCGGCGGAAAAAGCGGGCGCGGATTTTGTCGTGCTGTGCGACACGAACGGCGGTTGCCTGCCGAACGAAATCGGTGCCATCACGAAAACTGCGCTCGGAAAATTGAATTGCAAAATCGGCATCCACACGCACGACGACATCGGCCTCGGGGTCGCGAACGCGCTGGCCGCGCTCGAAACCGGCGCGGTTCACGTCCAAGGCACGATCAACGGTTACGGCGAGCGCACGGGCAATTGCAATTTGACGAGCGTGATCCCGTGCGTCGCGTTGAAGTTGAAAAAAACTTCCGTGCCGGTGAAATCGTTGGCGAAGCTCAAGGAGCTTTCCGGCTTCGTGGATGAAGTCGCGAACATGCGGCACAACCCGCGCCTGCCGTGGGTCGGCGCGGCGGCGTTCGCGCACAAGGGCGGCGCGCACGTCAACGCCGTGCAGAAACTCGCNNGGCTTCAAGCTCACGAACGATACGCCGGAGTTGAAGGCGATCTTGAATCGCGTCAAGGAATTGGAAAATCAGGGCTACGAATACGAGGCCGCCGAAGGTTCGCTCGCGTTGCTCATCGGCAAGGCGCTGAAACATCGCGAACCGCCGTTCCGCGTGGACGCGTATCACGTCTCGATGCGCCGCGACGCAAAGGAATCCGTTTGCGAAGCGACGATCAAAGTCAGCGTCGGCAACAAGCGCGCACAAACTGTTGCCGAAGGCGACGGCCCGGTGAACGCACTCGACGGCGCGCTGCGGCTGGCATTGGCGAAATTTTTTCCGCAACTGAAAAAAGTAACGCTGACGGATTACAAGGTGCGCATTCTTGATACTGCGACGGGCACTGGAGCGAAAACGCGAGTGCTCATCCAATCCGCCGACGGCAAGCGCGAATGGGGCACGGTCGGCGTGAGCGAAAACATCATCGA
>PLHK01000105.1:1225-21633 GCA_003139955.1 Limisphaerales bacterium | reverse complement strand
CGTTTCGGAAGCGGCTGCAAATGGGAATGGAATGGGACAAAAAAAGAAAGTCTTGGAAATTAAAAGGCGGACAAAAGGAGCAGGAGGATTGATGGCCTATGCCAACCGAGCATCAATTTAATGACCGTTTGATACGGCTGCCGGAGCTGGAGCAAATTTTCGGCGTGTGCAAGCGAACGGTGAGACGGAGAGCGGAGAGCGGAGAGTTGCCCCCGTTGCGGCGGATTGGCCGCGCCGTGGGAATGCTGGAAAGCCAGGTCAAAGCGTATTTTCAAAAGTTGAGTCAACCAAGTTAATCGAAAGGAGAAATATGATTGCTTACATTTATAGGCCAAAACGACGGCATGACGGTAAGCGGGTTATATCACGACTGTATTCCGCAAAAATCCGCGTGGATGGGGAGTGCCGGATTTCGCAGGTCTCGTTGGGCGTCTCGGACAAACAGGTTGCCCAGGAAAAACTGCGCCAGTTGGTGCAGGAACGGGAAAAAGAGCTTCATGGTTTGATTCCAGCCAAGGCCATGCGGGATGCGGCTCAGGAGTCGCTGACGAAACACTTGAGAGATTTCATCGGCGATCTGCGGGCAAAAGGGCGAAACGCTCAATACATCGCTGAATTTGAAAACCGGCTGGTGCTGCTGATGGAACAGTGCGGCTGGCATTCATTGCGCGATGTCACCGCCGACTCGTTTGTGAAGTGGCGGAGCGAACACAAGAAAGCCGCCAAGACGATGAATGAATATCTGGCGAGCGCAAAAGGGCTTTTGAATTGGATGGTCAAGCAGAGGCGAGTTGCCGCCAATCCGCTGGCCGTGGTTCAGAAGACGGAAACACGCGGCAAGGAAGTCCGTGCTCGTCGCGCCTACACGGATGACGAAATCCAAGCCTTGCTGAATGTGGCGGGCAAAAGGCGCATTGTTTATCTGATGGCGGTTTTGACAGGGATTCGGCACGGCGAATTAAAAGCGCTTCGATGGGGCGACATAAATTTGAGCGCGGAAAAGGCATCGGTGACGGTGCGTGCTTCTGTCAGTAAAAACCACAAATTGGCGTGCCTGCCCCTGCATCCCGATCTCGTCACCGAGTTGTTGCAATTTCGCCCGGCCAATGCTCAGGCTGGCGATTTAGTGTTTGATGGGCTGATGCCGCACTCCGTTGCGTTTAATGCTCACTTGAAAGCCGTGGGCATACTAAAAACTGACAGCCAAGGCCGGGTAGTGGATTTCCATTCGCTCCGGCATACATTCTGCACGAACTTGCATCGTGCAGGTGTGCCGCAACGTGAGGCGATGGAATTGATGCGCCACAATGATCCACGGCTGACGGCGAACACCTACGCGGATGTTTCCTTGTTCTCGCTGCGGGGTGCGGTGGCGAAATTGTCCGCTCCTGCCACAAAGCATGACGCACAAATACACGCACAAACTTCAGTCCAGAAAGGTCTTTTGGCGTCATTGCCTGTCACAGTTAACAAAGGGTCGGAAAATGATAAATACCCTGTGAACACAAGGGGAAAGTCACTGTCTGATACCATGTGTCACGCCGGGTCAAAAGCTGAAGAGTGGTGCCCACGACAGGACTTGAACCTGTATGATTTTACTCACTAGAACCTGAATCTAGCGCGTCTGCCAATTCCGCCACGTGGGCAACCTTTATTTACAAGCACTTTCTGCGTTTCCGCTAGTGCTAGATTGACTCTGTGCTACAAATTGGACATGCAAGCCACTGACATGGAAAGCAAGCGTCTCAAACCGCACAAAGTTGTTAGCATTGGTCAACATCGCCACGCAACATACACGAAGGTCTGCGACTAACGCAAGCGCCCAATTTGTGGCCTGTGGGCGCACAAAGGGCGTTTCTATGCCCGAATTACCGTCTACGCGGCGCGCACGCTTATTATTGATGGCTTTATTTAAAGCAGGATTTTTACCGTTTCTGCATTCAGAAAGCATAAGCGTCCCTCAGCGACTAACAGGTCGTCGGAATCAACCACAGTTACCAATGCGGTAGCTATCCACGACGCTTGCGGGAGAAATCGCGCCGCCGGTCAATTTTTTTGGAAAGCCATTTCTTCTTCTTCGCTCAACTTGGCGGTTTGCAGACGCGCCGCGAAATAAGAGCCGATGACGAGCACCGCTGCGAGCGCCTGCGCCACCAAAGTCTGCACCGTCGGGAAAACGGAGAACCAGACGCCCGCCCACGGCGGAATTATTTTGGCCAGCGAATCAATCTGCGTCGTGCGAATCCAGCCGGCCTGTTGCATCTCAAACGCCTGCTCGCCGACCATCACCAGCAAGACAAAACCCAGCATGACGCCGGTGGCGACCAGCATTTTGCGATACGGCAGCTTGCGATGCGCCACAAACGTCAGCACCGCGACGATGGCCGTGAAGAAAAGTCCAAACAGCGCGCCGGTCAAAACCGTTTTCCCGCCCATCTGCAGATAATACGTTTGCAGGAACAGCACGACTTCAAAACCTTCCCGGTAAAGCGAAGCAAAGCCGAGCAGCACCAAACCCCACATCAACCGCCGTTTTGAGATTTCCGATTCGCTCGCGCGGTTCAACAGGTTTTTTTTGTTGCGGTTGTGCATCGCAATCCAGCCGCCCCAATAAACCTTGTGAAAAAACCAGTTCATCACCACGAGCAGAACCACGACGGCGAGCAAGCCGGTGGCCGCCTGTAAATTCAATGCTGAAACGCTCGTGCCAAGATTGCTGACGATGCCGACGGCGACAAACCATGTTATCAGAGTTCCAACGCCCGCGCCCGCCGCGCCGATGATGATAGGACGCCGCTGCGATTCGCGCTCGCCCCTCATGCTGGCGACGATCGCGGCCAACACTAGGATGGATTCCAGACCTTCGCGGAAAACCAGCACGGCGATGTCCAGCACCGCCGCGGTCGGACTCGTGTGCGGTGCGGTCGGATCCGGATTGCCCTGCGCGGTGACGCCTTGCCAGACCAATACGGCGACGATGACCAGCGCGCAAACGAGCAGCGCAATGCGAAACGCCGTCCGCGCCGGACTCTTGGGCTTGGTCGAATCACTGGCAATCAAATTTTCCAACCGCGATTGCGGCTCAACCAAAATCGCCTCGGCCAGTTCCGCGTTCAGGTCGAGTTTTGCGTCGCAGACTTCGCAAAGAAAATTTCCCTCGCGGCTCAAAAGTTTCACTTCCTGTTTTTCGCAAAGGCCGAGCGCGCGGAGCTGTGCGCAGATTTCCGGCGACGCGGCGAACGACTGCACGCAGACCGTCGCGCCGACCGGCACGCGGCTCAACGGACAGACTTCCGCCCCGGCGCAACTACCTTTGGCGATTTTTGGCGATGTGGCCATTTCCTTCACAGAAGTAAAAATTTAATTTAACGGCGGCTTCCGGGCAAGTGCGGCGGTTGGCGGACGCTTGCGGTTTCTTGTCGGTGAATTGCGGTCGCGGCGAACCGAGATTGAAAAACACACCGTCATCCGGCAGATTGGCGGCGTGAAAATTTTGAATTTATTCGCACTGTCGCTGGCCGTGGCGCTGCTCGCCGGCTGCAGCAAACCGGATCCATCAACCACGCTCAATCCGCCGCCTTCGCTGGACGATTTGCTGCCCACGCACGCGCAGCCGAAATTGCCGACGATGAAAATTTACCTCGGCGCGGAGACATTCGAGGCCGAACTCGCGCTGACCGAGGAAGAAGAAATGACCGGCATGATGTTCCGTACCAACATCCAGGAAACCGACGCGATGCTCTTCGTCCTGCCGCAGCCGCAGCGCGCGAATTTCTGGATGAAAAACTGTCCCGAATCCATCTCCGCCGCCTACATCACCCCGGACGGCGTCATCCGCGAAATCCACCACCTCGAAAAAAATGACACCAACGGCGTCGTTGCCGCGCGCGACGACATCCAGTTTGTCTTGGAAACCAAGGAAGGCTGGTTCACGCGGCACCACATCGCATCCGGCACGGTGATCCAGTCGGAAAAAGGTTCGCTGGCGGACACGTTTTTACAAGGCCACTGACCAATCATTTTGCGCCGGCAAGCAAATCTAATTTGAGTTTTAAATCTGCTTCCGTCGCCAAACCTACCATGCGGGCGGCCAGTTTCCCGTCCTTGAAAAACAGCACCGTCGGCATCGCCTCGATTTGAAAATTCTGCGCCAGCCCCGGCGACTCGTCCACGTTTACCTTGAAAAATTTAATCTTTCCGCTGAACGAACCTGCTGCCGCATCCAGCATCGGCGCCAGCTCGCGGCACAGGCCGCACCATGTCGCGTAAAAATCCACCACCACCGGCCCCGTGGCGCGCGTAACTTCATCCGCAAACTCGCCTTGCGTGATGTGCTTCACGTTCGCCGTGGACTCGTTCATCGTCGACGGCCCTTCGCAACCGGCGATGAGAAGCAAAGCCAAAGTCACACCGGTAAAAAATAGATTCCCAAAATTTCTGCGACCATTCATGACTGGAATCTAACGCCATCGGCCCGTTGCGCAAAATATTTTTCACCGCCAATCTGTTTGCGAAATTTTAATTCCCGCTTACGATTCCGCGATGCTGTCGCTCGAACAACTCGCCGGACTCTTTGAAAAAAACCGCTCCGCCGCGTCCACGCGCGTGGCGGAATTCTCCATCAGCAGACGAAAGTTTAATTTCAATTCACAACCCGCCGTCATGGGCGTCGTGAATTTGTCCGCCGACTCATGGTATCGCGAAAGCGTCTGTTTATCTGCGGAATCAGCGGTTACGCGCGGAAAAACCCTCGCAGCGCAGGGCGCGGACGTGATTGATGTCGGCGCAGAATCTACGCTCGCGCACGCCGCGCGCGTGGACGACGCGGCGCAGAAATCGAAATTGATTCCCGTCATCAAAAAGTTGCGCGCGGAAAATATTCTGGTCTCGGTTGAAACCTATTCGCCCAAAGTCGCGCGCGCGACGCTCGAAGCTGGCGCGAACATTTTGAACCTCACCGGCACGGCGGCTTCCGGAGAAATTTTCAAAATGGTCGCCGCGCACGATGCCGCCGTGATCATCTGTTACGTCGCCGGAAAAAATGTCCGCAAGGTCAGCGACTTCGATTTGTCCGCCGATCCCATTCCGATGCTGCGCGAATTTTTTGCGCGGCAGATTGAAATCGCCCACCGCAACGGCGTGAAAAAAATCTTCCTCGATCCCGGCCTCGGCTTTTACTACAAAAATTTGCAGGATAGTTCGGTTCGCGTCCGACATCAGATGAATATTTTCCTGAACACGTTCCGCCTGCGCGACCTCGGTTTTCCGGTCTGTCACGCGCTGCCGCACGCATTTGAATTTTTCGGCGAGGAAGTGCGTTGCGCCGAACCGTTCTTCGCCGTGCTCGCCGCGTTGGGCAAAACCGATTTGTTCCGCACGCACGAAGTCCCGCGCATCAAGGCCGTGCTGGACACACTGAAAGCTTGGTAGGGCTGACCTGCCGGTCAGCCTTTTATTTGGGAGGCGCAGCAACGCCGCCCTACCATTTTTGGCGGCAAAGAAAAACGCCCTCTTCGCCGGAATTGGAAATCCACTCTTTACGCACCTCCAAACCATAACGTGAAAGAATTTTGCGGACGCGCGGCGGCGTGTAGCGGTAGGAAAAAAACAACTGGATGCTTTCGCCCGCGCGAAATTCAAACGTCTCGCTTTCAATTTTAACGCGAACCGGGCGCGCGAAATGAAAATCCGCCACGATCCGTTTCAGTCCGTTCGCAGCATCGTCTTTGATTCTAAATTGCAACTTGCCGTCGCCGCGCGCGACGCCAAGATCGGTCAAAAACGTCAGCAGCCAGTCGTGCGTCAAAAGGTTGTCGTATTGCGGCAGGACTTTTTTCACGCCAGCAGCGTAATTTTTTCCGGGCGCAAGGTTCGCACTGAACAGCAGCCAGTCCTGCGGGCGCACGAGCGACGCGAGCTTGGGCAAAATTTCCTGCGGCGCAAAATTCGGGATCATGCCAAAAAAAGTGACGAGTGACGCGTGACGCGTGACGAGAGATTTTTGCAGATAGTCCGCCGTTGCGAGATCGCAGACGAAGGGAAAACAATTTTTGTCCGGCAGGATTTTTAGCGCATTTTGGCGCGCGACGAGCACCATCGCGGTGCTGACATCGCACGGCGTGTAAAAAATTTCCTTGCCGCGCGCCTTCAGAAAACCCAATAGCTGCTCGTCTTTTTGGCCGCCGCCACAGCCGAGACCGATGACGTGAACGGATTTGGATTTAATTTTTTTGGCGGCGGCAGCGAAGGCTTGGTCATAAGTCGTCAGGCAATCTTCATCGTAGCGCGCGGGTGAATGCGCCTCGTGCAACGCGAGCCACTTTTGGGTCTGCTTGAAGCTGTCGTAGTGAAATTTGTGATTTACCTTCCGCGTGCGCAACGAGGCAAGCAGATCGCGCCGCACGTTTTCCGGAAACTGGCTGGCGTGGATGGTGACGTTGACGCATTCGCTCATGCGTTCTTAATGTTGCGGAAATTTTATGTAGAGCAGCCAGTAAACAATCACGCCGGTCACGGACACATACATCCACAATGGCCAGGTCCAGCGGGCGATTTTTTTGTGCTGCTCAAACCGTTCTTTTTTGGCACGCCAGAGCGTGATCAAAATCAACGGCACAATGGTGATGGCGAGAATGGTGTGCGTAATCAAAATCGTCAGGTAAATCGGCTTAAACCATTCTGGATTCACAAATTTTGTCGGCCCGATGTGCAACACATAAAAGCGATAGCTGTGATAGACGATATAGCAGATTAAAAAAATGATTGAGGTGACGAACGCCGAGATCATGCAGTTGCGATGCGCAATTTTATTTCCACGCTTGATGAAAATAAATCCGGCGGTGAGAAAAATTGCGCTCAAGGCATTGAGCGTGGCGTTGACGGCGGGCAGATCGTGGATGGTCATGGTTCGTTTTCCAGCAGGCGGACAGATTCAAGAATGCGCGGCTGGACGGAATTAGTCCAGTCCACGCCGTCGCCGCCGGTCTCGAAAAACCCTCGCAGTTGCGCGTGTTTATCCACGATGACAAAAATCGTGGTGTGGATGAACAGGTCGGCGACACTTTTCTGGTCTTCCAGTTTCACGGGCACGGCACTCAATTTCAAACTGCCGCTGGCGAGCGCGGCGATTCCGCTTTTCGTGCCGGTAAGAAACGTCCAGCGGCTGAAATCGGCGTCGAAACGCTGGCCGTATCTTTTCAGCACGGCGGGCGAGTCAAATTCCGGGTCGGTGGTGAGCGTGACGAGTTTGGTGGCACTTTCGGATGGTAGAAAATTTTGTAGCATTTTCATCTGGCCGGTCATGCGCGGACACGGGCCGGCGCAGCGCGTGAAAATGATGTCGGCAACCCAAACGTGATTCGTAAAATCAGCGAGCGTCACCATCTGGCTGTCCTGATTGGTCAAAGTAAAATCGGCGACGGAACCAATGACCGGGAGTTGCAGCAGATGGCGGCTGTGGTTGATCTGCAAAAACGAAACCAGCACGGCGAGCCCGAGCAGGCCGGTGACAAAACCGAAACCGACCCAGACGGTGCGTGGCGGTCGCTGAATGTTTTCCGTCATGACGCGACGGAGTTATTCAAAGCTAACGGGAGCGGGTGCCGGGCCCTTCGACTTCAGCCACGCGGCATAATCTTCCGGACTTTGCACGGTGACGAAGCCGCCCGCCATCGAAGCGTGGCCGCCGCCGCAAAGCTGCGCGCACTCGATCTGATAGCGGCCGATCTTGGTCGGAGTGAACGTGAGCGGAATACGCAGGCCGGGAATCGCATCCTGTGTGACGCGCATGGCGACGAGCTTGAGCGAATGGATCACATCCTTGGAACTCAAATAAATCAGCACGGGCTTGTTCACCGGTACATGGATGTCATTAAGCAACTGGATGTCGTCCTTGCCGGCCGGATCGGTGGGGTCAACACCAAAGACATTGTTGTCGGCGACGAGTTTCATGTCCTGCCGGCCAAATTTTCCGTCGGGGCCGGGGTAGCGCACGTTCCACGCGAATTGCTGCGCGACGATCTGGATGACGGTAGATTCTTCCGGCGAGGGAAAATGGCTGACATTTTTTCCCCAGAGCGGGATGGCGATGCCCAGCAGCAAAATGGCCTCAATGGCAACGATGGCGTATTCGACGTAGCTGGGAATTTTGCTTTTGGAACCTTCGTAGTCGGCTTTCTTAGTGCGCGAGTTGTTGAAACGGAACAGGACGTAACCGAAATAAGCGATCCAGCCGACGAACAACACAAGCATCAGCCAGTGCGTATAAACAATGAGGTCGTCCACGGCCTGGCCGGTGGACGAGGCGAGTTCGGGCAACCCGAGAACGTTATGGGCAAACCAGTCTTTGAAGTTGTTCATGCTTTGGTGGCTTCGGGTGAATTTTGTTTTTCAGCGGCGGCGTTAAGCGCCTCGCTTTTGCGGATAAAATAAATCAAGAGCGTCAGCGCGGCGGCGAGCACGGTGCCAAGGACGACGAGCAGCGTGAGGATGCCCAGATTCATCCCGTCCACAAGCGGCGAGTTGATCTGGCTGTTGCTGCTGCCACACGCGGCGCAGGCGAACATTTTCGCCGGCGAAAACGCGACGAGCATGAAAAATAAAATTTTGCGGAACGACTTCACAGATAGCTGATCTTTTTAAGTTTCTTCAAAAAATAAATACCATAAACGATCACGAAAATGCCGGCGGCGATAGCCGCCACGCCCCAGAACACGCTGCCGGACTGAAACGCCCACGCCGCGCAGCCAAACGACAGCGTGGTCAGCAGCGTCACAAAAATCAGATGGAAGGCTTTCAGCGACATTTTATTTTTAGCGGACGGCCGTGCCGGTCGGAAAATCGCTCATGGCCCACATCGTCAGCCCCATCAGGCCGATGAAAAAGAGGACGGTGAAAATCAGCACGCCGTAGATGAGTTTTTTCTCGGACAGCAAATGCATAAGGTAGCCGGCGACGAGAAAGGCGTTCACGACGGCGATGGCGAGGATGAGCGCGACTTTCAGCGTCCAGCCGTCGCCGAGGTGCGCAAACGATGTGGCGATCATCGCCGACGTGGTGCAGAGCACGATGACAAACACCACGCCGCAGAGACGGACGTAGCTGTTCAAACTGACGGGTTTTTCGGATTCGCTCATAAAATCTTCAGGTCAAATAAAGCACGGGGAACAGAAAAATCCAGACCAAGTCCACGAAATGCCAGAACAGGCCAGAGACCTCAATGCGGTTGGTAAAACGTTCGGGATCGGTCTTCCACATTGCGCCACCAAACGCCCACATATAAAAAATCACAATCGTGCCGCCGAGAATGTGCAGCGCGTGCAGGCCGGTCATGGTGAAATAAATCGCGGTGAAAGTGTTGTGGCGCGGGCCGTAGTTGCCCATCTTAACGATGTCGGCCGCCGCCACGGTGACTTCACCCAGCTTCGCCGCCCGCGCCTCGGGCGTGCGCAAATCCATCAGTTCCTTTTCGTCGTCAACAATGCGGCCGTGCAGCGTGATCGTGCCGGTTTTTTTCGCGAGGTCGAAGTCGGCGGATTTCTCGACGAGATGGCCGTCGGCAAACGTGCCGTTGTTCAAAACGATTTCGTAGTGGATCAATTTGTCGTGGTATTCAAAACTTTTGATGGTGAGGAACGACAGCGCCAGCAGAATGGTGCAGGCGTGGAAAATCCTGAACTTGGTGAAATCGCGCACCTTGCACGCCGCCCACGCGAGCAGCGTGGTGATGGCCGAGAGCGCGAGCAGCAGCGTGTTGATGGTGCCCAGCGTGACGTTGAGCCAGCCGTGCGGCCACATACCGGGTGCGGCGCCAACGCGTAGCAAAACGTAGGCGGAAAAAAGTCCGCCGAAAAGCATCACCTCGGACGCGAGGAACAGCCAGATGCCGAGCTTGGCGTTGTAAAGGCCGGTGTCCGGCCGACTTTCAACTGTATAGGGTATGTCCATGAAAAAATTTCAGTGGTGCGCGGGTGCGTGAGTGGTTGGATTTTTCGCGGGGCCGCCCTGCGGCGTGAAATCTTCCGCCGCGCCGGGCACGCTGTATTCGTAAGGGCCGCGTTCGATGACCTGCTCTTCGGTAAAATTTCCGTGCGGCGGCGGCGTGGGCGTCTGCCAGTCGAGCGTGGTCGCGCGCCACGGATTGTCGCCGACTTTTTCGCCGTGGTTGATGCTCCAAAACAGATTGATGATGAACGGAATTTGCGCGATGCCCAAACAGACCGCCGCCCACAAGATCACGCCGTTCAACTGCATGATGTTTCCGGGCAGCGCGTCAATGACCCCGGGCACGCGCGCGGCGGAATAGTTTACCGCACCGTCGCTCATGCGGCGCAACATACCCTTGATGCCCTGCAAAAACATGGGCATGAAAACGATGTTCATGAACGCGAGCGAGCACCAGAAATGCACGCGGCCCCAAAACTCGTTCATTTTTCGCCCGGTGATTTTTGGATACCAAAAATAGACGCCGGCGAAGAGTGCAAAAATTGTCCCTGGCGCGACGACATAATGGAAATGCGCGATGATGTAATAGGTGTCATGCAGCAGCAAATCGCACGCAGCGAGGCCGAGCGGCAGTCCGGTCAAACCACCGATGCCGAACATCGGCAAAAAACCGAGCGCGAACAGCATCGGCGTGTTGATGCGGATGGAACCGCCCCAAAGCGAGAGGAACATGCACGTCAAAATAATCACTGACGGAATGGAAATGATCATCGTCGTCGCTTGGAAGAACGTCGCGATTTTTTGTCCCATGCCGGTCAGATACATATGATGCGCCCAAACGATGAAGGACAGAAAGCCCACGAACAGCACCGAATACACGAGTGATTTGTAGCCCCAAATCGGCTTGCGCGTGTTGTTCGCGATGACTTCGACAACAATGCCCATCGCCGGCAAAATCAAAACGTAAACTTCAGGATGGCCGAGAAACCAAAACAGATGTTGCCACAACAATGGACTGCCGCCACCGCTGCGATCGGCCAATTGTCCGCCAACCGCAAGTCCCGTCGGCAGAAAGAAACTGGTATGCGCGAGGTTGTCCATTAATTGCAAAACTCCGGCGGCTTCAAGCGGCGGAAAGGCGAGGAGCAAAATGAACGCCGTGACGAATTGCGCCCAGACGAACCACGGCAGGCGCATCCACGTCATGCCGGGCGCGCGCAGTTGAATTATTGTCGCGATGAAATTGACCGCGCCAAGCAATGACGACGTGATGAGCAGCACCATACCGATCAGCCAGAACGCCTGGCCGTCGGTGGGAATCGTCGTCGCGAGCGGCGAATAGGAAGTCCAGCCCGCCTGCGCCGCGCCGCCGGGAATGAAAAAGCTCACGACCATCACGACGCCGCCGAGGAAATAGGCGTGAAAGCTCGCCATGTTGACGCGTGGAAAACACATATCCGGCGCGCCGATCATCAGCGGCACGACGTAATTGCCGAACGCGGCGAACGCGAGCGGCACGACGCCGAGGAACACCATGATCGTCCCGTGCATCGCGCCAAAGGAATTGTAAAGTTCCGGCGAAATGATGCCGCCCGCCGCCGGCTGGCCGAGAAATTTTGCGAGCAGCGGCCCGATCACCGGCACCGGCACGCCCGGATGCGCTATCTGCCAGCGCATGAGCAGCATCAGGGAAAATCCGAACAGCAGGAAGCACAGCGACGTGAAGCCGTATTGGATGCCGATAACCTTGTGGTCGGTGGAGAAAATGTATTTGCTCCAGAAACCGGGTTCGTGATGTTCGGCGTGGCCGTGGCCGTCATGCGCGGGTTGCGGTTCGCGGAACGGCGGAAATTGTTGGATGTCTGACAGCATAAATTTTTTATTTTAATTTGTTGCCGACCAGCGCGGCGATGAGCAGCGGCAGATAAATGATCGAGGCCAGAAACAATTGTTTGGCGCGCGCCGCCGTCAGTTGGCGCGCGAAACGCACGGCGCACCAGAAATAGCCAGCACCCAAAACCAGCGCGGCGACGAGATAAATTTTTCCGTTCAAACCGAACGCAAACGGACACAAACTGGCGAGCAGAAGCGCGATGGTGTTGCTCACGGATTGCTGCGCGGTGCGGCTGCCGGTCGCGTCAATGTTCGGCAGCATCACGAAACCGGCCTTGGCGTATTCATCACGATACAACCACGCGATGGCCATGAAATGCGGGATTTGCCAAAATGCGAGGATCGCGAACAGCGCCCAACCTTCGCCGCTGAATTCGTTGCGCGCGGCCGTCCAGCCCATCAACGGTGGCAAGGCGCCGGGTATCGCGCCGACCAAAGTGTTCAACCACGTCATGCGTTTGAGCGGCGTGTAAATGAAAAGGTAGCTGATGCTCGTCACCGCGCCGACGACGCTTGTCAGCGGATTCACCAGCACCGCGAGATAAGTCAGGCCGATGACGGAACACGCGCCGCCGAAAATCGCGACGGTCGCCGGCTGCAAACGTCCCGATGGCAACGGACGGCTCGCGGTGCGGCGCATCTTGGCGTCGTATTCGCGTTCCAGAAATTGGTTCAACGCCGACGCGCCGGACGCGACCAGCGCCGTGCCGAACAGCGCGTGAAACATCAGCAGGTAATTCACCGAATCGCGTTCGCCAAGGTAAAAACCGACAAACGTCGTGAGCAGCACGAGCGCGGTCAGCCGCGCCTTGACGAGATCCGCAAAGACCGCCGCCCAGCTTTTTTCCAAAGCCGCCGTTGAACTCAATGCTTCCGCCGATGATTTCATTATTCTGGTAAAGTGACTTGGTAAAACCTCGCCTAATTCATCCTATTTTGTCATGCGTCGGCAAAATCTGTCAATGCTGTTTGCCATGAAATTAGTCGGGACATTTATTAAATTAAAATTAAATCGGTGATAATTCAGGCCNNGCCGCCAGCCGCGTCCGGCGCGCGGCCACGAGCCACCACAACGCGCCGGTCAGCAACGCCAGCGCGCCGACCATGACGTGCAGTGTCGCGATGTCCGCCGCCTTGTTCGTCCAAATCGTGGCTGCGCCCAAAACGATTTGCAGCGTGAGCAGCGCGAGCCAGAAAAAGGCGAACTTCGCCAGTGCGTCGCGTCCGCCCAGTTTTTTTAACGACAAAAATGCCGCCGCCGCGACGCCGAGAAAAATTGTGTAGGCGACGAGGCGATGGATCATTTGCAGGTTCACTTGAAACGCCGTGATGGGATTTTCGCCGTTCACCTCGATGCGCTGCGCGTTGTAACTGGCGATGGCGGCGGCGCTGGTGTCCGGCCAGATTTTTCCATGCGCGAGCGGGAAATCGGAAATCGCCAGACCGGCGTGCTGATGGCGCATCGTCGCGGCGATGAGCAACTGGATGAAAATCAGAATCGTGACGTAAAGAATATGTTTCCGCAGTCCGCGCGGAACGGGAATTTGTTTTTCCGTTTCCGAATTCTGCCACCAGCGGCTTGTGAACAAGGCGATGGCACAGACAAGGACAAGAAAAGTTTGCGCGACCGCGCCGTGAAAAATTCCGAGACTGGCCATCTGCAAACGCACGCGCATACCGCCGAGAATTCCTTGCGCGACAACCAGCAAAAACGCGGCAATGCCAAGCCAAGCCATCCATTTTCGCGGTTCTTTGAGGCACAGCCAGACTGCCAAAATCGTTGTCAAAAACCCGACGACTGACGCGAGCAGCCGGTGCGTGTGCTCAAAAAACGCGCCGCCGGTCCAGAATTTGATCGGCAGTGCGAACATATTGTAGCCGTAGCTCGTCGGCCAGTCCGGCACGGACATTCCCGCTTCGTGGCTCGTCACCAAACCGCCGAGGCCGATGAGCAGAAACGTGGCGACGGCATTCAGCATGGCGAACCAGAACAGCGCGGGATTGTATTTATTGTTCAAGTTTCAAAAAGAGCGACCGCTGCGTTTTGTCCGCGCAGCGGTCGGTCGCGGAAGCAAAATTATTTTACTTCAAAGGTGAAATTTTGCGTCGCGCCGCTGTCGGTGACTTCGATGTTGGCGGTCTGCGCGCCGAGTTTGCGGTGCGCGGCTTCGAGCGTGTATTTGCCGGGCGGGACATTCTTGATGGTGAACTTGCCATCCTTGCCGGTGACGGCGAAATACGGACTGTCCACAACCGTGACCCACGCGAACATCCACGGATGCACGTCGCAGCGGAATTTCAGGAACGGCTCCGGCTTGTCAAACGTGAATGTCAAATCCGCGCCGCCGGGCATCTGCACTTCGTTGACTTCAGGATTGGCCGTGGGCGAGGTGTGGACGTTGTGCACGCACGGATCGGAATTTTTCACGATCAATTTTTGCCCGGTCTGGATCGCCAGAATGCTCGGCAAATAAACGCAGCCTTTTTGATCCAGCACGGCGGGCGGCGCGCTCGCGCCGGTGGATTTGCCGGTGACGTCTTTCAACGAAACCACGACATCGGCCAGCTCGCCTTGCGGACTGACGACGTAAAAATGCGTCGTGGGCATCGTGTCATACAACGCGCCGCACGTGGCGTCGTCTTTCAGCGGCGTGATGTCCTTTTCGGCGGGCGGCACGCCTTTCAAGGTGATGACGCCGGTGATGTCACCCGCGCGGGCGGGTTGCAACGCGGAAAAAATTCCGAGTGAAAGCAATAAAAGCAGTTTTTTCATATTTTTAGCAGCGGGTTGAAATTAGCACCGGCGCGCGGACGCTGCAAGCGACTTTGTGAAAAATTTCACAAGGTCGTCATCAACCGCGCCATTTCCAGCGCGGTCTGCGCCGCCTCCGTGCCGCGATTGTGCGTGCGGCTCAAACAGCGTTCTTCCGCCTGCCGTACGTTTTCCAACAACAGCACTTCGTGGATGACCGGCACTTCGTGCTGGATTTGGATCTGCACCAGCGCGTTGCTCACCGCCTCGCCAATATGTTGCGCGTGCGTCGTCGCGCCGCGCAAAATGACGCCGAGGCAGAGGATGGCGGAAAATTTTTGCGCGCGCGCCAGTTTCGCGGCGACTACGGGGATTTCATACGCGCCCGGCACGCGGACGATTTCAATTTTTCCGCCGGCGCGGAGAATCTCTTTTTTCGCCGCGCGCAGCATCGCGTCTACAAACCGGGAATTATATTTTGAAGCGACAATGGCAAAATTGCCGCCGCGCGCGGAAATTTTTTTGGCGTGGACTTTTTGCAGCATGGAAAATTATTTCTTCGCGTCTGCCGCCGTCGCGGTGACGGCAACATCCGATTTTTTGACCATGCCGGTTTCCTCGTCGGACGCGCGCGCGGCGTCCATCAGCAAAAATTCCCAGCGACTCTCGATGGTGCGCTGCGGCGGCGCTTTGAACGGTTTCACCTGAAACTCCCCGCCGCGCAGCGACAGCAGCCGGTAAAACGCCTGTTCGCCCGCAAGCGCGCCGACGGCGGCGTGCGTGATGACGCCGGCTTCGATGAAAATCTGCCCGCGCAATTCGTTGTTGCGGATTTCGAGGATGGACGAATGGCGGCCGTTGCATTCCATCTGGATGACTTCCGTCAGACCGACGTGCCGCAGCGCGCCGGTGAAACCTTCGCGATGCCAGGCGATCAAATCGCTCAACACATTAAACACGCCCCTGATGCCGTCGGCAGTCACGGGCTTTTCCAAAAATAATTCCGCGCCGTTCGCCAGCGCGTCGGCGCGCTTGCCTTCCGTGGCATTGCCGGTCATCACGGCGATCTTGAGGCCGGGATAACGGCGGTTGATGAGGCCGAGCAATTGCAATCCGTCGAGCAACGGCATGCCGATGTCCAGCACCACGAGGTCCATCGAATGCTCCGCCAAAACCGCCAGCGCGCGGTCGGCGGACGTCGCGGTGTGAATGAGCCAGCTGCCTTTGGAAAATTCCGCGCACAGGCCGCCGAATAATTCCAGAAACGCCATGCTGTCGTCCACGAACAGCACCTGAAATTTTTTCTCCGCTGTGCCATCCGCCACCACCGCGACCGGCTCCTTGGCGGGAACCATCGGCGGCGGCGCGGGCGTGGGTGCGGGCGCAGCCTTGGCGGCGGCGACATTGGTGGCGAGCATTTTTGAATTGAACGCCGTGCCGGGCGTCGCCGCCGACGCTTCAAATTTTAATTCCACATCGCCGAGCCGCAAAATCTGGCCGGCCTTGACGACACCCTCGGAAATTTTCTGGCCGGCGATGAACGTGCCGTTGGTCGAGATCAGGTCGCGCACCTGTAATTCCTCGCCCTGCACGCGCACCTCGCAATGCCGGCCGGACACGGAGCCTTCGACGATCTGGAAGCCGTTGCCGTCCGCGCGGCCGATGGTCGTCCAAGTCCCGCCCAGCTCATGCGCGGAGCTGGCGAGCGACTTGTTGATGACGACGAGTCTGGCCATGAAAATCTGAAATCGTTGCAGCCTCGATTATCCGCGAAAACCGCAGGCGGGCAAATGAAAAGTCAGCGGTGAAAATTCTTTGTCGCGGAGCGACATTGGAAATTAGCCAGCTACGAAGTGGCTGGGGTGATGGAGAAAAATTTATGTCCTGAAAGGACAATGGAAGTTCCAGCGTCCCTTCAGGACGCATTTTTTGGGCGCGCTTTACCAGCCACGATGTGGCTGGCTAATTTCCGAAGTCCCTACGGGACAAAAACGCGACGCGACGATGGCGAACGTGCCGCCGCTGGCGCGCGCCGTTTTGGTTTTGATGGGTTTCACGTTTATTTCATGACCCAATGGGCAACGGCATACCACATGCAAAGCGGCCAAGTAACCACACCTATCGGAATTGATACAGACAGCGGTATTTTTGGCGTAATCTTAATTAAAGCAAATCCTCCAACGAAAACGACAACCACAAATCCAGCCCAAAGCAAAATGGTCGCATAACCGCTATTGAAAAACGAATTTGCAACTGAATTTGGAATTAATGCACAAATTCTCATAAAAGCCACAAATACTACGGGCATAATTGCAACATAGAAACAGCCATGCCGCCACTCTGACTTGGCAGCTTTTTGAAATGGTTCTTCATTCCAATAAATAGTGCGCTGGTAGTAACCGTGTCCAAAAGTTGCCACCAACACGTCTATTGTTCGTAGAATAAATCTTACAAATATATTGTGTTGATTTAGTTTCACAGAAGATGCCCCAGCTTCTCGCGCTTCGTTTTCAGATACCGTTCGTTGTGCGGATTGGGTTTCACGCGAATCGGCACTTGCTCGGTGATCTTCAGGCCGTAGCCTTCCAGCCCGACGACTTTTTTCGGATTGTTCGTCAGCAGCCGGATGGTTTTCAGGCCGAGGTCCACGAGGATTTGCGCGCCGAGTCCGTATTCGCGCAAATCCATTCCGTAACCAAGTTTTTCATTCGCCTCGACCGTGTCCAAGCCTTGCTCCTGCAATTTGTAAGCCTGAATCTTCGGCGCAAGGCCGATGCCGCGGCCTTCCTGCCGCATATACAAAATCACGCCGCGCCCGGCGTCGGCCACCTGCTGCATGGCGGAATGCAGTTGCGGCCCGCAATCGCAGCGGCGCGAGCCAAACACATCGCCGGTCAGACATTCGCTGTGGACGCGCACGAGGACATTTTTTGCGCCGGAAATTTCCCCGCGCACGAGCGCGAGATGATGCTGGCCGTCCACTTTGGAACGATACAAATGCAAATCGAAATCGCCGTAGTCGGTCGGCATCTTCACGACTTCGATTTTTTCAACCAGCTTTTCGCGCGTGCGACGGTATTCAATCAGGCTCGCGATGGTGGCGATTTTTAATCTGTGCTTCTTCGCAAATTTCAACAGCGCCGGCAGCCGCGCCATCGTGCCGTCATCGTTCATGATTTCGCAGATGACGCCGATGGGCCGCGCGCCCGCGAGCGTAACGAGGTCAATCGCGGCCTCGGTGTGGCCGGAGCGTTGGAGCACGCCGCCGGGCTTGGCGCGCAACGGAAAAACGTGGCCGGGCTGCACGAGATCGTCCGGCACGGCGGTCGGCGAGGCCATGATCTGGATCGTCTTTGCGCGGTCGGCGGCGCTGATACCGCTGCCGATGCCTTTGGCCGCGTCCACGCTGACTTGAAAATCGGTGCGGAACACTTCGCGGTTTTCTTTCACCATGCGCGCGATGCCGAGCTGCTGGAGCCGTTCGCCGGTGGTCGGCACGCAGATCAACCCGCGTCCGTGCTTGGCCATGAAATTGATCGCGGCGGGCGTGACGTGCTGGGCGGACATAATGAGGTCGCCTTCATTTTCGCGGTCTTCGTCGTCGGTGACGATGACCATTTTGCCTTTGCGGATGTCGGCGATGACGGCTTCGATGGAGTCAAATTGGGTTTTCATCAGCAGGAACAAGGCTAATCGTAACGGGGGGAAAAGTCACAACATTCGTGGAATTGATGCAGCCATTTTCAATTTTTGTTTGTCGGCGGGGCAATAACGTCTAGAGTGAGCCGTGTAGCAGTTGTTGAATCAGCTTTGGCACGGGCTGTTGGCGCCATCAAACAAAATGTCATCCAGCCAATCCGAAAACAAAACCGGCAACCCCGCAGCGGGTTCTGCCAGTGCCGGGAATGATTTGCAGGAAAACCTGCGCCGGCTCGACCGGCTCGCCAACCTCGGCCTCGTCTCCGCCAGCATCGCGCACGAAATCAAAAACGGATTGGTGGCCGTCAACACCTATGTCCAGGTGCTGCTGGAAAAAGGCGACGACGCAGAGATGGCCGAAGTGGTGCGCCGCGAATTAAAACGCATTGACGCGCTCGCCACGCAAATGCTGCGGCTCTCCTCGCCCAAGTCGGCGGTGCTGGCCACCGTGCGCGTCCACCATGTGCTCGACCATTCGCTGCGGCTGCTCGAACACCAGATGAGCGGACGCCTCATCGCGCTCAAGCGCGATTACCGCGCCATCCCCGACACCGTGCGCGGCGACGAATCGCAGTTGCAACAGGCGTTCATGAACCTCGTGCTGAACGGCATCGAGGCCATCGGCAGCAATGGCGAACTGACGGTGCGCACGGAAAATTCCCCCGGCGCGGACGGCAAACCCGTCTTGCAGATTTTTTTCCAGGACACCGGGCCGGGCATCGCGGCGGAAAATCTGGCGCGGTTGTTCGAACCCTTCTTCACCACCAAGAAAAACGGCACGGGCCTCGGCCTCGCCATCAGCCAGCGCGTGGCCGAAGATCATCAGGGCAAAATCACCGTCGCCAGCGAAGTGGGACGCGGCTCGACCTTCATCGTTTCACTCGCCGCGTGCCCTGAATAGCGCCACTCCAGTCCGCGCGTCCCGTTAGTGATTTATCGAGCCGGTGAATCGGGAAATTCCTTGGCGAGAATGGCCAGCACGGACGCCTTCAATTTGACCGCTTCGACATCGAGCACGCCCCAAATCACGTCGTAGTCCACGCTGTCGTAACCGTGCGCGATATAATCGCGTGTGCCGGCAATCTTGTCCCAAGGCAGTTGCGGATGCCGCTGGCGCAAATCATCGGGTAGGCGTTTGACGGCTTCGCCCAGGACTTCCACCAATCGCTCGCCCAACATCTGCTTGCGCCAGTCACCGCGAAATTCCTCCCACGTCATGGCCTTGCGCAACTCAACGGCTTTGTCGCAAACCTCCATGATCTGCCGAAGCGTCAGGTCAGCATCATGCGCGCTCATACACGGGAAACAACTCGTCCTTGACGCGGCTGAAAATCAGCGGGTGCAAGCGCGAACAAAAATCCACTTTGCGCCCAATGATGGCGGCGAGTTCCTTGCCATAACCGAAATATTGAAAGCCGACCTGCTTCAACACGCCCGGCTCAAACTCTGCCAGCACGTCCACGTCGCTTTGCTGCGGGTCAAAATCATGGCGCAACACCGAACCGAACAGGCTCAATTTGCGGATGCCGCGCTCCTCGCAGAAACGCGCAATCCGCTCGCGGTCAATCGGGATGGGCAATTCGGCTACACTCATGGGAAAATACTCGCTTAAATGGACGGTTTGGGCAACTGCGGAAATCCTTTTGTTAAAAATTTGGCGGCCTCACAATTCCCGAAGTCTGCGACTCTTTGTTTGGCAAAAAGTAATCAGACCGCATCGAGCGGACTTCTGACGCCCAGCGAAGTGGGACGCGGCTCGACCTTCATCGTTTCGCTCGCCGCGTGCTCTGAATAGCGCCAGCAAATGGCTGCGGCGACTTGCTAGGTCATCCTGTGTCGCAAGGTTTTAGAAAATACCCAAGTCAGCAAAACGGAACTCAATACTGCAACAATCAGCATTCGAAAGTCAAAGTGCTCAATGAGCCAAGAGTTTCCGTAACGATGAAGCTGTAACCAGCCAAAAGGCAAATCCATATATAGATGCGGGCCAGTAGAAACCCAAGTGCAGCCAGCAAAGTTCTCACCAATAAAAATGAGGACTATCATCACCACAAACGACAGTCTATTCTGAAAGGTCGTCATAGTTCGTTAGCTCAACATAGAAAGCTGAGCCACCGCCGAC
>PLHK01000105.1:0-1172 GCA_003139955.1 Limisphaerales bacterium | reverse complement strand
AATGGTTAGTAGTAGACTTCGTTGGGTGTCTTGAAACCGAGGCGTAATCGGGGACGATTGTTTAACTGTTCAGCAATGCGATCGCATTGCTGCTGGGTGATTTGGCTGAGGTTGGTTCCCTTGGGTAGATATTGCCGGATCAGACCATTGGTGTTCTCGTTGGTGCCACGCTCCCAGGCATGGTGTGGCGTCGCAAAATAAACCTGCGTCGCCAAGATGCTTTCCAGTTCCCGGTAGTTATGAAACTCGGTGCCATTGTCCGCCGTGATGGTTTTGACCCGCTGGCGTTCCGGCCACAGCAGTTTAACCGTCCGCGCCAGCGTCTGTTCCTTGGTGGCGCGGGGAATCGGCCCCATTCTTAAAAGCCCGGTTTTTCGTTCCACCACTGTCACCACACAGGCCGTGCCGCGACCATGCATCGTGTCAATCTCCCAATCCCCGATCCGGCCACGGCTGGCCACCACCGCCGGCCTTTGTTCAATGGGTTTTTTGCCTGCCAGTCGCCCACGGCTGTCATATTGGCCATACCGTTTTCGTCGCTGTTTTCTGGCTCCCCGCAGGTTTTTCCACAAGGTTCCGCCACCCCGTTTGTCCTGCCAAATCCAACGGTAAATCGTCTCGTGGCTCATCACGGCCTGACCCTCAAGCTGGCGGCGTCCCACAATTTGTTCAGGGCTAAACCGCTGGCGAATCAGGCTTGCAACCGGCGCAAACTCCTTCGGCCCATAAAGCCAGTTCCGCCGCGATCGTCGCTTGCGTCCGCTGGCTTTCTCCACCGAATGGCTGGCGCGATAGCGGCCATCATGGGCGGAGCGATTCCGCTTCACCTCCCGATACAACGTGCTAGGCTGGCGGCCAAGATGTTTTGCCATCTCTGCCATTCGCAAACCCTGCCGCCGCAGCGTGGCAATCTCATAACGTTCCTCCGTGCTTAATTGATGATATTTCACCCGCCAATTCTGTCGCACTTGCAACTTGAATCCAAGCTGCCTAACNNGTATCTGGGCTTCTGTCGGTATTATTGACGACGGGTCTGGCTCCAGACTGCGTGTCAGATCCATAACGCGATCGAAATACAGACCGCTACCAGAGGGTAAGCTATCACTGATAACCCGTTCCATGTCTTTTGAATCGAAATTTTTGAAGACAGGTGACGTGACTTCACTTTTTCG
>PLHK01000034.1 GCA_003139955.1 Limisphaerales bacterium | reverse complement strand
GTGGCCTAACAAGTCGCCGGAGCCAACCGGCAGCGGCGCGTTGAGTCAATCGGTAACCCGCCTGACCGCCAATGCCATTTGGTTTGTGGATTTCACGTTTTAAGCCGGTAGTCTTGCGCGTGGCGGAGTTGCCGCCGCTCGCCGGTCTTTTCAATCTGTCCATCATCGCAAAGTTTGCGGATGACACGGGCAGCCGTGCGGTAGCTGACACCCGCCACTAGGCCAGCGTCCCGCGCGCCGATGAAAAAATCATTGCTCTTGGACTCGGCGCAATGCTGGCGGATAGCGAACAAAATCTTTTCGGGCGGCATCGCGGCGCGCGGAAAATCTTTGTGCCGCGTCCAGCGAATCCACTTTTCAGCGGCGGATTTGAACCAGCTTTTGCGCCGCGCGCCTTCAATGCTGTCGCGGAGTTCACGTCGGTATTCTTCAGGCGAACCACGCAGCCGGACGCCCTGCTTTTGGTGTTCACGCATCCATGATTCAAAAGCCGAATCAATCAGCCGTGGCGTCACAGGCTCTTGAATCCGGTCGGCGTGTAATGCGATTGCCAAGCCCAAATCCAAGATGTTTTTGTGCGTTTTAACCGTGTCACCTGACACTGGCGCAATGTTGGCGAAATGCCTTCCATACCAATTCCAACAGGTCAAAGCCAGTTGTCCACCATAGGCAGATGGCACACAGCGAGTAATCCCCCCAATACCGCTGTGTGACACAGGCAGGATAATTGGTAAAACATCAGCCGATGGATTTACCCACAAGCCACGGTCAAAGCTGACGAAGCTGGCGCGGGAAACATCCTTGCCGGATTCGTCCACCTCACACCCATAGGCATTGCGGACGTGTTCGGCGGTTTGTTCAAAGGCAATGTAGTGGTGTTCTGGCGAGCATGGCGGGATTCTAAAAAGCAGCCGGACACCTTCACCACGAATGGAACGAAACGCGGCAAGACAAAACCTGTCGGCGACGGCGTTTTGAATCGTGGCGACGGCTTTGGCTTCGCCTAGCTCGTCGAGATCAACGCCGATTTGCCCCGAATGTTGAAGCAGCTTTTCATTGGCGCGGTAACTGAATACACCCGCCCAAGTCGCATAAGGCAGCAACTTTTTAGCGGATTTTTGCTCGTCACTGTCCGGCGGTAACGAGCGGACGCGCAGAACTGGCTCTTGCCACGCGCCGGACTGAATACCCAGCAACACGTCGCCCGTGTTGCGCCTTTCCAGCTTGCCCGGCTTGGTCACGTCCAAGCCGAAGGAAATTGGCGCGGAGATGTTGTCGGACATCTTCATCCGCCTTTCATGGTTGCGACGCGATGCGACGCCAGCCATTTGTCGAGATCGGCGCGGCGGATGCGACAGACTTTTGAGGTGACGCGGATAAAAGGCAGTCCGCGCTTGGTTCGCCAGTCGCGCACGGCTCTGGCTTTGATTCCGCCGATGTAATCGGCGGCGGTTTGGTCGGTGAAGATTTCAGAGGCGGGACTTTTCCCGCCGTCTGCCGGTGTTATGATTGCGTTTTGCATACGCAATGCGCCGCAAGTCAACTTGCCCGCCCGTCTCTGACTCGAAAAACCGCCCCGCGCCGGTCAAATTTCCGTGTCTGTGAATGACCCGTTGATTGGGTGAACATTTAGTTGTGGCGTATTCTTACATTCTGACCAAAATTTAGTCTGTAGTTCGGCTTTTAACATAGGCTACCGGTTTGAGTGTGTGACGAATTTGTCTGCCTCGGGCCCGTAGGACTGAATAGATTAAGAATCTGGTTTCTGCGCGCAGAAACCTTGTATGTTGCTATTGACTGAAAAGAAATTAAATCCGATTGCCATGCATCTGGAAAAGATTAAATGGTCGGTTTTCGGCACGCTGACGTGGGACAATGATTCCGATACGCGGTTTGCACCTTCAACTGAGCGGAAGCATAAAAAGGATTTTCTTTGGCTCGTTTGCAAGTCGGCCTCTCGTTTGAGACTGCAAACCCGCAATGTAGCATATTACGGAAAAACCGAATGGGGAGCAGCGATGCACGGCCATTTTAACTTTCTGATTGCCGAGCAAGGAACGAAAAACGTTTCGCCGGAAGTGCTGGCAGCAACCATGCAGGAGATTTGGTCGGCGCGGCGTCGCCGGGCAGAAGTTGTGCCGTTTGATGCGCAACGCCAGCAAGCGGGCGTCAGGTATCAATCCAAATTGGAATTTGTGAATGGCGAGCAGATTTGCACCGCTGAAATTATTTCCCGCGCGTTGAGCGCTATTTTGCTGAAAAATGCCGATACAGCTACCGCGCTGATTCTACCACCGCTGCCTAATCCGATTCACGCCGATACTTTTGCTGTCTGATCCTTTACCCGTCTGGATTGAACGCGGCGCAAAAGTGCGATCTTAAATTTTCCCCCGCTGTCGTTACGCCTTCACAAGTTTGTCGGCGCAATAGCTATTGAGGCTTTCCCCAGCAGCAAGGGCTTTGGCGGCAAGGCGGCGGTGCAAGGCGGGTTCCACGCGCAGCACAAACTTGCCGCTGAATTTCTTCGTGGCGAGCGGTTCGGGCAGGACATGGCCGTCCGCGTGAATCAATTCCAGCATTTCCTCGACGGTCTGACAAAGCTCGGCATACACGCGCGCCTCGTCGCTGCCGTGAACGCCGCCAGCCATGATTTCAGGTCAGCGGCCAATGAACGTTTGATCCTCGTCGCTCCACTCCACAAACTTCGTGTAGTGTGCGGCCTGTTCTTTGATTTGTTTGCGTGTCATGGTTTAGCTCGCTTTCACCGTTGCCAGTGCGCGGCGAACGTCGCGTTCCTGATAATGCTTGGCATCATCGCCCGCGCCGCCGCTAACTGTCACCCGCAAGCCTTGCGGATGCGTAAAGTTCCGATGGCTGCCTTTGCCGCCCCGGTTCACAAAACCGGCTTTTTCCAAGTCGGCTATCAGTTGTCGCACTTTGCGCGGCATTACAGTATCAGAATAGTATCACAACGGGCTGGCGGTGTCAATTCAACTGCGGGGCGGGCGTCGTCGCGCGGCGGGGCAGTCCGACAAAGGGCGTCCGCTTGGTTGCCCTTTTCGCGGGGGCGATGGCAAACCATTTTTTCGCATCGTCCGCCGTGACCAGTTCGCGGTAATGGCCGAAAATCATGCCGGGCGAGTTGCCCGCTTCCAATGCGACTTGCGCGACGTTCTGCATGTCGGCGACGCGGTAGGAAATAAACGAGTGGCGCAAGGCGTTGTGTTTCCAGGGCAGGGCAGGGAGCTTGTCGGTTTTAGTCTTGGCGGAAATGTCCCGCTGCATTTCGTGGAAATAAGCGCGCGTGTGCGGAAAGATTTTGCCAGATTTTTGCGCGGCGTCTTTCAACCAGACGGCAAGGTTCGGCAGTATCGGCACAATGCGGCGGCTGGCGGTCTTGGCATTTGCGGCGGTGATCTCAATGTGGCCGCGTCCAAGTTTCACGTTTTGCCAGTCGAGGCGCATGACTTCGGCGGAGCGCAGTCCGGCGAACGCCTGAATTGCCAAGACGGGTTTGAAACTATCCGGCGCGGCGGCAAGCAAGCGGGCGAGTTCGCCGGGCGAGTAAATTTCAATGGCGTCGGCAGTCTTGGTTTTGATGCGTTCGGTGGCGGTGACGGGATTTTCCCCACGCGCGATGTAGCCCCGCGCTTCGGCAAACTTGAAAAGCGAACTGGCGTTTTGCCGAAAATTGCGGATGGTGCGCGGTGCGCCGCCCATGCCGTCGAGCCATTCTTTCACGTCGGCAGTCGTCACGGTGTCCACGCGGACGGCAAAGCGGGTTGCCAGCTTCGCCAGCCGCATTTTCAAATCTTCAATATAACGCGCGCTGGCCTTGCGGTGTGTTTTAAGAGCGATCAGTTCGTCGGCAACTTGGCGGACGGTGCGCGCGGGGCGTTCGGCGGGATTGCGGCGGATGTAGTCTTGCGCGGCCTCGACGATCTTCTCCGTGCCGAGAATCTTCACGGCCTCGACGTAGCGCGCGGCAACCAGTTCCAGCGGCGTGTCCAGCCCGGCGTCGCGTATAAGCTCGATGGCGCGGCCATAGCTGGCGGCTTCGTTGCCGCGTAGCTTGGCGGCGGATGTCTCGCCAGAGGCCAGCAAGCGGCCAATGCGTTGCGCTTCGCGGATGGCTTCGCCGGAATCAGAGAAGCTTTGCAGGCGTCGCTGGCCGGTGGTGTAGTCGGCAACTTCATAAACCTGATAGGTCTTGCCGCTCGGTTTGTGGTGTTTATCGCGGCGGTAGATGGCAACGGTAGAGTTGCCGGTCTTTTCAATGCGCCACGCCTGCGTTTTTTCGGTCTTGGAAGTGGTTGCCATAAGTTAGAAATATAGTAGGCAAACTGTCGGAAAATGTCAACAAAAGACTTGCCAGAATACGGCAAAAGACGCTTTCGCGCTTTGTTTGCAATGGTTTCGTGATGGTGAGAAATGGCGACCCTACCGGGAA
>PLHK01000113.1 GCA_003139955.1 Limisphaerales bacterium | reverse complement strand
CGCGGCTGCACGCGGCCGATGGACTTGAGATTGACGCGGAAACAGGCGTTGCCCAGGAGGCCGGTGTTGCCGGATTCATCATGGTTCAACGGCGTTTCGCCGACCAACTCGAACATCGGGATCAACTGCTGCACGCCCGGCAGCGGCAGTTCGCTGTGCTGGATCGTCCAGCCGAACGTGAAGCCGGACTCGAACGTCTGCAAGCCGCCGTCCGCGCCGCCGCCCGTCAGCGTGGACCAGCCGAAAATGGATTGCGCGGTGAAATGGTCGCCGATCTTCGTGTCGTTGAAAATTTTCGGGACGAATTCGGGATTCACGCTGACGGCGGAACTCGCGGGAATGCCGACTTCAATCGCGCCGCCGAAAGTCGTGTCGAAAAATCCGCTGCCGGAAACAAATTCGTAAAACGGATAGCGCGCGCCGAGGTCAATGTTGCCGATGCCTTGCGCCACCGCGCCCGCGTCGTAATCGCGTTCGTAGGGAACTTCGATCTCCAAAGTCAGGTTGCCGAAACCTTTTTCGACTTCCGCCGTGACGGTGTCGGCGTGCTGATTGCCGGCCTTCGTGTGCAGCCAGTCGAGCCGCGCCTCGTTGATTTCCAGACCGGAATCATCCACGAGAAATGGCTCCGGAAAATTGCCCTGGCTGTAAAAACTGCGATGGTCGAGTCCGTTGAAAAGTCCGTAGCGCGAATCCGGCGCGGCGAGGGAATTGGTGCTGGCCGACTCCTCCGCCCGCGCGGCGGTTTGGATTAAAGTGGCGATGGAAATGATTCCCAGAATGGGCGGCAAAGTTTTTACAGTCAATTTCATGGCCGTAAAAATAGCGGGCTCAAAAAATTCCGCTGCCGGACAATTGCCATTTATTAGTGTCGGTTTGCACCGCTTCACCCTGCAAATCCAAACCGCCAAAAATTTATTCCAGCACGATGAACGGCGTGAATTCCTCCAGCAGATGCGGCGGGATGCGCACTTTGAACCGCGCATTTTTTCCGTTGTAACGGCTCGTCACGACCTGCCCGACGGCGTGGATGCGTGCAATGACGGCGGCTTTTTCCTGCGGCACGCGCAAATCCAGAAATTCGCGCACTGGCCGAAGCTGCGTGCCGAGTTCCGCGAGCAGCGGCGCGATGCCTTCGCCGGTCTTCGCGGAAATGGAAACCGCGTTGGCAAATTTTTCGCGCAGCCGGGGCAGCGCGCTGGTGCCGTTCACTTGATCCATTTTGTTAAACACCATCAGCACCGGTTTTTCCGCCGCGCCGATTTCCATCAACACGGTGTTCACGGCGTCAATTTGCTCCTCGGCCTGCGGATGGCTGATGTCCACGACGTGCAGCAGCAAATCGGCCTGCACCACTTCTTCGAGCGTCGCCTTGAACGCCTCGACCAAACCGTGCGGCAATTTTTTGATGAAGCCGACGGTGTCCGTCAGCAAAACATTTTGTTTCGTCGGCAATTTCAAGCGCCGCGTCGTCGGGTCGAGCGTGGCGAACAATTTGTCTTCGGCCAAAACCGTCGCGCCGGTGAGCTTGTTCAACAAAGTGGATTTGCCCGCGTTGGTGTAACCAACGATGGACGCAAGCGGCCATTCGCTGCGCTGGCGTCCGGCGCGCTGCGTCTCGCGCTGGGAACGGACTTTTTCAAGCTCGCTTTCAATCTTCTCGATGCGTTCGGAAAGTTTCCGGCGGTCGGCTTCCAATTGCGATTCACCTTCGCCGCCGATGCTGCCAGTGGAACCGCGCTGGCGCGACAAGTGCGACCAGTAGCGCGTCAGGCGCGGCAGCAGATATTTCAACTGCGCGTGCTCGATCTGCAATTTGCCTTCGCGCGTGCGGGCGCGCTGGCCGAATATTTCCAGGATCAGCGCGGTGCGATCCATGATTTTGCAGCCGAAGATTTTCTCCAAGTTGCGCGTCTGCGCGGGCGAAAGTTCATCGTCGAAGATGATCGTGTCCACATCGCTTTCCTTGCACAGCTTGGCGAATTCCTCGGCCTTGCCCGGCCCGATGTAAGTGGCGGCGACGGGCACGGCCATTTTCTGCACGCCTTCCCCGACGATTTGCGTGCCGGCGGTCTCGGCGAGTTCTGCAAGCTCGTCGAGCGATTCGCGCACGTCGGCGGCGGTGCGGGACTCGAGTTCCACGCCGATGAGGAAGACGCGCACGGAGCGCGTGTCGCGGGTTTGGATGAGCGATTTCAAATTGTCGTGGCGGACAACTTAACAGAAATTCCGCCGGACGAAAGCGCCGACTGCGTGACGATTTTGCCGGCGACAAAAAAAATCTGTCGAAACCAGTCGTAGTCGCCTATCGTCTTTCTTCGCATGAAAAAATTCCTGACCGCCACCCTGCTCGGTCTCACCCTCGCGGCGACCGCCCAGCCGCTGCCCCAAATCGTCCTCAAACCCGTTTTTCCCAAGCTCACCGTCGAACGCCCGGTCTGGATGTCCGAAGCGCCGGACGGCAGCGGACGCTGCTTCGTCGTTTATCAAACCGGCCGGATTCTTGTCGTCAAGAAAGGCTCGGACGGCGGCGACGCGAAGGAGTTTCTCAACATCGAGGCGCGCGACCCGAAGGCGGGCGGCGAAAACGAATGCGGCCTGTTGAGCATCGCGTTTCATCCCGGCTTTGCGACTAACGGCTTATTCTACATCTATTACAACCAGAAAAATCCCGCCAACCAGCATTCGCAGCCGCTGAATTTTCCCATCCGCAGCGTCATCAGCGAATTCAAGGTTTCCGCCGCCGACCCGGACAAGGCTGATTTGTCATCCGAACGCATCATCCTCCAAGTCCCGCAGCCGTTCGGCAACCACAAGGGCGGCGAACTCGCGTTCGGGCCGGACGGCTATCTTTACCTTGGCCTCGGCGACGGCGGCGCGGGCGATGATCCGCTTGGTAACGGCCAAAGCACCTCGACGTTGCTCGCCAAGATGCTGCGCATTGACGTGAACACGCGCACCGGCAGTGCGTTCGGCGACCCCTCCCGGCATCTGGAATACGGCATTCCCCGCGACAATCCGTTTGTGCACGAACCCAACATGGGCGAACGCGGCGCGCGCAAGGAAATTTTTGCCTACGGCCTGCGCAATCCGTGGCGTTACAGTTTTGACCGCCAGACCGGCGCGCTCTGGTGCGGCGATGTCGGCCAGGATTTGTGGGAAGAAGTGGATTTGATCGTCAACGGCGGCAACTACGGCTGGAGCGTCCGCGAAGGCGCGCACCATTTCAAGCCCGGCCCGACCGGCGCACAATATATTGAACCCATCATGGAATACACCCACCGGCCCAACCTGCAACCCGCAGGGATGTATCCCGACCACAGCATCGGCCTCTGCATCATCGGCGGTTACGTCTATCGCGGCAAAAGTTTTCCCGCGCTGAACGGCATTTATATCTACGGCGACTACAATCTCGGCACCTTCTGGGGCTTGCGCTATGATTACGCCGCGCAGAAAGTCACCGCCGAAGGCACGCTGCTCCAGCAGCCGGGCAACATTGACAGCTTTGCCGAGGACGCCGACGGCGAACTCTACGCGCTGATGCAGGACGGAAAAATCTTGCAGATCACCACGCCCTGAAAACGCAACTCAGCTTTCTACGTTAGGCGGCTTCGAACACATTAAAATAAATGAACACAACTACCACACTTGCGATTGTTTTGGCAGTAGTTCTGCCGCTGATCATTTGCATGGTCTTTTTTTACTTCCGTTTTCGGAAGCGTTGAATTTTTGAATATGCTGCTGCCCAACCAGTCGCCGGAACGAGCCATTGTTCCGGCGATTTTTTTCCGCGACCACCTTGGCCTTGACTTGAAACACCAGCGTGATTTATTAGGCTGTAGAACTTAAAGCCACTAATTAGCTAGGCTGCTTATGCGTATATTTAGATTTAGCACACCATTGCTCGCGCTGCTTTTCGCAGTTGTATGCGAGACTTTGTTTCTAGCACTTGCCTTTGCGCCGAAAATTCCAAGTGTTTTAGATGGCTTTTTGACTGCGTTTTTTTCACCAGCGCTAAGTCTTGCGACTCATTTTGTATCCGTCAATTTGGACACAGGTGCAGGATATACATTGTTTGTTTCGACTTTATGCCTATTGTCACTCATACAATTGTTTTTTCTGTTTTGGGTGAGTATCGGACTGTGTCGGTATTTTTTGCAGAGGCGGGCATGACATTATGAAACCCAGATTACTACTCCATATTGAAGGCGGAGCCGTTTTGCTCGCCGCCTGCCTTTTTTACCATCAGTTGCACGGGAGCTGGCTTTGGTTTGCCGTGCTTTTCTTGACCCCGGATTTGTTTATGTTGGGTTATCTGGCGGGCAAACGGGTGGGCGCGTTTTGTTACAATCTAGCCCACACTTATACCGCGCCGGTTTTGGTCTGGTCAGCCCTGTGGTTTTCCGGACAGACCGCATACGACTGGCTGGTGTTGATTTGGTTTGCCCACATTGGCTGGGATCGGCTAATTGGTTACGGACTCAAGTATGAAACCGCTTTCAAAGACACGCATTTGCAACGCGTATGATTAAAGATAAAACCGTGCTGTCCAACAATTCGCCGGAGCCAACCGCCGTTGGCGCGGTTCACGCCGCGAGGAAGGCATGGCTCAGCTTTTTTCGTTAGGCACACTCGAATCTTATGAGCGTAGAGACACAAAATGCGGTTATTGGTCTGCTCCTACTTACTGTTCTGATGTCAGCGACTATCCCTGCGACGGCTTTCCTTTGTCGCTATCGCACTTCTCGCAAGAAGCGAGTTTCGTGTGGGACGCTGTTTGCGGGAGCTTCAGTAGTTCCGCTCGTGGTGGCAGTTGTGGTGACTTGCACAGAGCCAGATATTTGGTGGTCGCACGAACACAAAGGTTCACCACATGATTTTTTTATCACGCTAGTTTTTCTGATGCTTCTATGCGTCTTGCCAGCACTATGCGTTGTCGTGTATTACCAAAGAAAGAAAAAGAGAGATGAGATATGCGAACATTGACAAATCCTTTAGTTCTACTGTGTTGCACTGTGCCTCTGTGATTTTATGGATGCCATTTGGCATGGGTTACTACGGTTGGCCTTGGGATAGTCAGATCATGCGGTTTGTTATCCGATGCTTCGTGTTTGGATTTCCAGTTCTTGCAGCAGTGGGTTGTGTTCGTGCTTTTCGACCTCACAGAGTTACTGGTCGTTTGGTTGTCTCGTCGCTTTCGCTTCTTGTGGCATTATTTGGGGTCTTTGCTATGATTTGGTGGATGAGTATGAGAGCTGTGCCACCTCACAAGTCGTCGGAGCCAACCGCCGTTGGCGCTNNCTCAGCTTTCTACGTTAGGCCGATTCCGCGTTATGAGTTCAAATACGCAGCCTGAAACACAGACGCCATCACAACGAGCGATTGTCTTTGCTTCGCTTGCGTGTTTTGGGTGCTTCATACTCATAAAGTTTTGTGCGATGTCGGATTATTGGATATTTAATGGTTATGCGCAGTGGCTGATAGTTGTCGGCTTTCCCATCTTCGCGAGTTCTTTGGTTCTATATTTTAGCCGCGTTCATCGGGAGCTGGTATTTTTTCTTCGGGTGCTTTGGATTTTTATGATTTCCGGCCTCATTTTCATTGGCGTATTGATTACTTTTGCGATTCCATTGCTTGTGATTGGATTGCTGACTAAGAATGGTGCCCCAAACATTGGGCTTTATTAGCGAGTGAAGACAATCATCCATCGGCCTAACCAGTCGCCGGAGCNNGCTCAGCTTTCTACGTTAGGCATACTCATCCATGAAACGAACTATCCAGATTATTGTCTCGTTGGTGCTGCTTTATGCTGGCTCCCTTATTTCGGTTTTTCATGCTGGTTTGTATTCGGCAAGATTGCAGTGTGATGGTCGCTATCAAGCACATGTTGCGGCACTTCACACCAATCTACTCGGAGCAGAGTTAGAGCAGTTCTTCGATGCGAAGGGACAGGATCGGTATGCCGACTATTCCATCAATTTCCTGACTTTCAAGCCGAGCGGTAAGCTATACAGCGGCTCGAACGAGTCAGGGATTTATATTGTTGGCGGTGCTGCCATAGCACTTTTGGGCATCGTCGGTATTGTGGACGCGTTTCGTCCACGGAAGCAGAGCCAGTTAAAATGAGCCGTATGCCTAACCGGTCGCCTGATCCAATGCCTTGCGCTGGCCGTTCCGCTGTTCCGCCTTCGGTTTACTTCGGCGCGACCAACGCAGTTCGCTGCCCAAATTAAATGGCGCGGCGCGGTCGCCTGCCCGACCAACTGCAAAGCCGGAACGCGCCATCGTTCCGGCTGGGTGGGGTTGGAAGTTTCGAGATAAGCGGATTAGACGGCGATGATGCTGACGGGATTGCTCCAGTTGCTTGGCCCCGCCGCGCCAACCGCATTACACAGGACGGTGTAAGTCACACCCGGCGTCAGCCCGGTGATGATGAAGCTCGCCGCCGTGCTCTGGCCGGTCATGGGCACGGCATTGGGCGTGTTCGCCGTCCACATCCAGTTGTAGGTGGCCGCGCCAAACACCGGGTTCACCTTCGCATTCAGAGTGCCCGTCAATGCGCCGTGGGTGACGATGAGATTTTGCGGCGCGGGCAGCGTGCCGATGGGCGTGCGGTTGGGCTTTTGGATGGGGAAACCGCTCAAGGTCAGTTTCATCAAATCGCCCTGGCAGGCCACGGTGACGTAGCTGGCCAGTTGCCGCACCAAGCCCGTCAAGATGAGCCGCTTGTTGTTCTTGTTCATGGTGGCGGAAGGGCCGGCATCCGCCATCGCATACAACGCCGCCGAGAAGTCGCCCAACGCTTCGGCGATGGACAGCAGGTTCGGCAAGGGCGTGGGATAGATGACCACGTTGTCGCCCATGCCCAGCAGGACGACGTTCACGTCGTTGATCAACAGCAAGTCGCTGTCGGTCTTGAGCCAGGAGATGGATGGTTTGACGATCATAGGATTTGGTTGGTTTATTGGTTCATGTTTATTTTTTTTATTGGCTGCAACGAACACCTGCATCAATAGCAGCCGCCTTGCCAACTCATTAGCGATGATTTAATTATTAAATACATTTATTCAACTAGCTAATCTATGGGAANNTTGGGAAATGATTTCCCAAGGTTGGGAAACCTTCTACCAATATTGGAAAGTCATTTCCCAAGGTTGGTAAGCGATCATCCAATATTGGGAAACCCTTTCCCAAGGTTGGCAAACGTCTAACCAATATTGGGAAATCATTTCCCAAGGTTGGGAAGCGACTAAACAATATTGGGAAGTCATTTCCCAAGGTTGGGAAACCTCTTACCAATATTGGGAAACCATTTCCCAAGGTTGGAAANNAAGGTTGGAAAACCATTTCCCAATATTGGGAAATCAATTACCAATATTGGAAAATGCCGTTTTAAGGTCAAAAACCCGTTTTTTAGGGTAGAAAAGCTCTGGTTGTCTGGTTTCAAGACAGGCTGGCTCCTGAAAATGGACACGGCGGTAAGACAAGGCTGGCTTGATGATCCGGATTGACGCAAAACCGCTCCAAGGGAAACTGCGGCTTTTGCGAGGGCAATCCGGCGTGAGGCCTCCGGCATCCTTGAGCTTGACAAATTGTGAAATCAGCCAAAGAATCGCCTAAACTCTGCGACCAACCCAAACCGAAATAGGCCGCAGAAATTCAACACAATACCTGTTAGGCCACATCGCGTATGCCA
>PLHK01000122.1 GCA_003139955.1 Limisphaerales bacterium | reverse complement strand
ACAATACCTGTTAGGCCACTTGAGCGCACATGAATCTTTTACACGACATGAGATTTTCAGTTAGAGGTTTCTCCGCCAAACGGGTGGCTTATCTTCTTGCGAGCATCAGTGCTGCATCGTTGGTGTTACATTTTCATTGTGACCACCAGACGGGCAGTAATTTGGTCGCCTTTGCGCTGCTGACTTTATTACCATTGTTGATTCTCAGCCTTTTTACACCACGAAGCGACAGACGCAGGTTTTTACCGCAGTTACTTGGTCTTGTCTCGTTTATCCTTCACGTTGTATTGTTTAATTTATGACGACACCGTGGCCTAACAAGTCGCCGGAGCCAACCGCCGTTGGCGCGGTCAGTTCCGCTATCGCGGTTCACGTCGCGACTCGGCGGTGGTTCAGCTTTCTACGTTAGACGACTTGCGTTTACCTAAAGTTGCGTTTTTACTTTATGCCATTTTATGAATCCAGACATCATTCGTCTTATTGAGATCATCGCTATCGTGGTCGCTGGCACGTTGACCGGTATCGAGCTTGCCGTTGCGTTGTTCGTTCACCCTCGCATCAGCCGCCTTGAGGACGCGGTGCATGTCCGAGCCGTTCAGACATTGGCGCAGGTTTTCGGCATGGTCATGCCATTCTGGTATGCGGTTACACTTCTGCTTACTATTGCAGTGACTTTTGTTGCGCACGCAACACGAAGCATTCCGTGGTGGCTGGCACTCGCTTCGGCGGTGCTTTGGGCTATCATGATTGTTTACTCCTTGCTTTTGCCCGTTCCCATTAACAACCAAGTTGCCCGCTGGCAGCCAGATTCTTTGCCGGCAAACTGGCGGGATTTGCGGCGTCGCTGGGATTTGCTCCATGCCATCCGGGTTGTCTTTTTGGTTATCGCATTAATTCTTTTAGTTGCATCATGTGTCTATTAGACCAGTCGCCTAACCAGTCGCCGGAGCCAAATCGCTTTTTAGGGCTGGGGGGGCTTCGCCCGCTCGCGCCATGTCAAACCGCTTTCGTTTTTCTCGTCCTCCGTTTCCAGATTGCCTCACCTCGCGCTGCACAATTTACCCAGAGTGACGAAATTTGGCTGCCGGAATGGAGCGATGGCATGGGCGAGCGAAGCGGTGCGCAGAGCCGGTCGCGCGGGTATCTTGGGGCAAGCCAGTCTGCCGGTTTGTTGAATTGAAAATTAAACTGGCCGGTAGTCTGGCTTGGCGGCGGGTAGATTTTAACGCGACGGGCGAGCACACAAGCAGAGTCGAGTCCAGGCTGGAGCAAAATGGAGACGGCCAAGTTTCGTCACGATTGCTATTGACTCAAACGATAATCTTGATACATTAACAGCAAATGAGCCAAGATGAGCAAAAGCCGTTGGACTTGACCGAGATTGGGCAGAAGCTGGTCGGACATTCCAAGTCCACCGAATTTACTGCCACTCGCGGGCTGGTCATTGAATTGTTCCCGTTTATATTTGAAGCCTCGGAACGGATGAGTGCGCGGGCCATCAGCCGTTTTCTGGCAGAAGAGCAAAGAATCAAATTGAGCCAAGTCACCATTACGCGGGCATTGGGTGATCCAAAGAAGAGCTGGCTTTCATATTTTGAGAACATCGAACCGGCTGCGATCACGATTGCCAAATGGTTCAAGCCAGCGTCGTTCAAATTCTTATTTTTCAGCAAGAGCGACTTTGACACGCGGATGAATTTTGAGAAGGAAGGTATGATTGGGGGCGTGGTGGCGCGTGGCACGGTCGCCTTATTCCGTCCGGATCGCGCGGCGGCCAGTAAATTACTTCGGGAAAAATGGTTTGGCATCGGTATGGGCACGCGGTTGAAGGCCAAGCCTTATCTGGAAGAGCATTTAATGAATTTAGAGGATAAATTTTGATGGAACCAAACGCCAATAATGCAAACCAGCTTGATCCGCTGATGACATTGCGCGACGCCGCAAAAGTCATTGGCCGGAGCGTTCGTGAATTGTGGCGTGAAATCAGTCGTGGCAATCTGGCTCGACCCGTGCCGGGACGGCCGGCCAGAATTTTTGAATCAGACGTGAGAAATTATTTGAACCACCTGCGCGCGGAGCGGGACAAGCTGCCGAAAGCAACCGAAGAAAAGAAATATGATTAGGACATTATTCAGGCCGAAACGCATCAAGAACGGCAGACGCGTCATATCACGTCTCTATTCGCTCAAGCTGCGACTGAAAGGTGAATTGCGCACAACGACGATCGCCTTGGGGATTTCAGATCGAAGCGCGGCGGAAGAAGAGATGCGTAAAATAATCAAAGAGCGCGAACAGGAACGGGTCGGCTTGCAGCCGCCGAAAATCCAGCGAGATGCAGCCCAAGCAAATTTTACCAAGCATATTGGGGATTTCGTGGGTGACTTGCGCGTGAAAGGGCGCAACGCCAGATATGTGGATGAAATGGAGTTCAAGCTGACAACTCTTGCGGAAAAATGCGGCTGGCGACAGGTGCATGATGTCACAGCGGATTCATTTGTGAAATGGCGAAGCACACAGACCAAAGCCAAAAAAACTCTGAATGAATACCTGACCGCCGCAAAGGGATTGTTAAACTGGATGATTAAACAAGGCCGAATCAATGTTAATCCCATGCTTTCCGTTCAACGCGTCGAGACACGCGGCAATGAAAAAGTGAACCGCCGGGCTTTCACCGATGAAGAAATGAAGGCTTTGCTTAAAGTGTCCGGCGCACGGACCATCGTTTACGCCACAGCGGGTTTAACCGGTCTCCGGCATGGCGAATGTAAAAAATTGCAGCGCGGTGATTTGAATCTGACGGCGGAAAAACCGTCGTTGATGGTGCGGGCGTCCATCAGTAAAAACCATAAACAAGCCTGCCTTCCACTGCATCCCCAATTACATCGGTTATTGACTGAGAGCATTCCCGCCGCCGGTTCACTCGGCGATCTGGTTTTTGGTAGTTTAGTGCCACGCCCTAGCGAGTTCAAAAAAGATTTGGCGGCGGCTGGAATTGCAAAACGAGACAGTCAAGGGCGGGTGGTGGATTTCCATTCGTTCCGGCACACCTTCTGCACCAATCTGCATCTTGCTGGAGTGCCGTTACGCGAAGCGATGGAATTGATGCGGCACAGCGATGTCCGGTTGACGATGAAAATTTATGCGGACTCGTCGCTATTTGCGCTGCGTCCGGCGATTGAAAAATTATTGCCGTGGGACTGCTCGAACAATGATGCTAACCATGACTCACAAATACACTCACAAAAAACCGGCGTGGAGGGTCTTTTGCCGTCATTGGCAGTCACGGTTGAAACCGGCGTGAAAAGTGAAATATCCCCTGTAATAATTGGGCTAAAGTCGCTGTCTGACATTGGGTGTCACGGAGTGGCAAAAAGTGAGGAATGGTGCGCGCTGCAGGTTTCGAACCTGCGACCCCTACCGTGTGAAGGTAATGCTCTACCACTGAGCTAAGCGCGCATATAACCAATAATTACAATGCAAATTTGAATTTTTTCTGGATGAAAAAAGCCGACTTGTAACCCATACTTGCAACCCGATTGATTTGTGCTATGTTTTGGCATGAAAATGACGGTGCAAAACACACAAAAACCGGCTGAACAACCGGTTTTTCACAAAGTCGCAGAGAATCTGTATCGGCTCGAATCATCGGGCGGGTATTATGCCCTGATCAAAAAGAGCGGCAAGCAATTTCGTCGCTCGCTGAAAACCAAAGACCGGAAACTGGCTGACCGCCGGCTCAAGGAACTCAAGGGACAAATCGGAAGCCTGACCTTGACGGATGACGCCAAGCTTGGCTTTGAAGCCGTCGCGAATCGCTGGCTGGAAAGCATCAAGCACACGCTCGCCCCCAGCACGATTGTTCAACGGGACATCCGCATCAAGAATCTCGCCCCATTTTTCAAAGGCGTTCCATTGCGAAACATCACGCCATTCCAGTGCGAAAAATGGGCGGTCAAACGCGGGGCGAAACTGGCCACCCAAACTTTCGTGCATGAACTAGAAACGATGCGAAACGTTTTCGGCTATGCGTTGAAGCATGGCCTGATTTTGTCCAGTCCGGCGACGACCATCAAACGACCCAAGGTGTCCTATGCCAAGGTGGTTATTCCCACGCGGGAACAGTTCGTAAAACTGGTTGCGCAAATCCGGCAATCCGATGGCCGGGCGGACAGCCAGCGGAAAAGCAAGGCAGGGGCCGACCTGATTGAATTTCTGGCGTTCTCCGGGGCACGGATCGGGGAGGCGCGGGTCAGCGCATGGGACGACGTGAAATTCCAAAGCAACATGATCTGGCTGCATGGCACCAAATCGGAGGACAGCGACCGGCAGATTCCCATGCCCGCCGCCTTGCGCGATTTTTTACTCCGGCTCAAAGCCGAATCTGCCGAAACACCCCAAGGGAAAATTCTCAAGACGGACAGTGCCAAGAAATGTCTGGCGACCGCGTGTGAAAAACTGGAATTCCCTAAATTCACCCATCACGACTTCCGGCATTTTTTTGCGACCACCTGCATCGAATCAGGTGTGGACATTCCCACCGTAAGCCGCTGGCTCGGCCACAGCGACGGCGGAGCACTCGCCATGCGCGTGTATGGACATCTTCAAGTAGAGCACAGTCTAGCCATGAGCAAGCGCGTGAATTTTGACCAGACCACAAAAAAAGTTACGCCGCCAAAGCCAGCAGAGACGGAAGCCGGAAAATCTGCCGCCCCTGCCGCCGACCGCCGCGCCATTGCCAAGGCCAAAGCGAAATATAGTTATCCGTGGTGGGCGTCAGAAAACCCGCTGGAAGTTTTTTGGGGACAACTCCATGAAGAAGTCTGGATTATTCCCGTTGAGAAGTTTTTGGAAACAGCCAAGCAAGCAATGGGACGCCAGGTATTGAAACAGGAATTTGCCGACCGTCCGGCGCTGGTAGATGAATTTCTGGAAAGAACGCCCGAAGCCGTTCGCCTTGAATTGCTCGCCAAATTTCCGGCGCAAAAACCGGAAATTGCCGACAACAACTACGCCGCCAATTGAGGCTACGAATTATTCGATTGGCTCGGAGGTTTCCCGCAAAAAGCGGTCAAGATCGTCTTTGGAATAAATCGGATGCCGCAATGCCCGCGAAGGATGCAGCAAACCGCGTTTGGTCAGACGGTCAATGGTAATTTTGGCAACGCCCAAATATGTGGCCGCTTCCGCGCGTTTGTAGCCTTTCTTCTCAACGTGAGTTTTTGTTTCCGCGCTGGCCGAATCACCGGCACGCTCTGATTTTGAAAATTGGCCGTTAGCTTTAAGCATGGGCGTCTTCCTTTTGTTCAAGTATCTCAATGGATTTGACCCAACCATCTTCCCCGGCGGCCAACGATGAATAACGCTCGGCCATTGGTTTGATGGATTCCACGCCGCGCATTTGCAGGGCAACACCCAGGTTACGCAGGTTTTTTCCATTGATCCGCACCGTGCGGTTCAAGAATGAAATGGTGATGAGGTCAACATCTTGGCTGGATTCAAACTTGACCAGTTCAATGTGGTGATACGACAGCCCATAAAAACAGTTCGTGCTGGTTTCCAGCCGCAAATTGTCCAGCGGCACAGGGTCACTGTTGACATGACGACCAAGTTTGTAGCAGGGCGAATTAGTATTCATATTTTCATGCCTCGACTCTTTTGCGGGTTTTGAACTGGTTGAATTTCAATCCGCCGCCGGATGGTTTCGGATTTTTGAATTGTCGGCTTGACCGTTTCAGTCGGCTTTTCGGCTGGCTTGACGGATTCAGTTGGTTTCACGGACTGCGATTGCTTGGCCGCTTCCGACTGTCGTTGAGCTTCCGCTTCGCGTTCCAATTTTTCACGCTGCGCCATTTCCGCCGCCCGCTTTACTGAAGCGCGCTGCGACGCTTGAACATTAAGAACGAAAGCCACGTCGCGCCCCCAAGCGGTTGCCAGTTTTTGAATGGCGCTCGGTTTCATGTCCAGCGCCAGCGTCCGCGCGCCGCCGCGCGAAATGTTCTCGCGCAACTGCCCCTTGTCCGCCGTGAAAATCTTGACGCCTTTACGCCCGCGCGAAATCGTGACATACCATTGCTGCTCGTTCGTCGCGGCCTTGACCGCCGAATCCGAAAACAAAACGTAGTCTACTGTCTTGCCCTGGGCGGCGTAGGACGTGACCGCGTAGCCGCGCACGAACTGGCGGTAATTTTTCGGCAACGTCCGGCCATCATTCAGGGCGATGCGTCCATCCTGATGAATCTCCTTAACCGTCACCAATTCGCCATTGGCGAGCCGGCACCCATCCTGACTTTGAGCATTAGCCTTGAGCTGCAATCTATCGCCGCTGGACAATGAAAGTTCTTTTGGCTGGCAGACGGTGATTTTATCCAGTTCCTTGAACGGCACTGGCCGTATGCGATGGTCAGCCTCGATCAGCAGATGCTTGTAGGTAATGCCGCACAATTTCCCTGTGCTGCCGGATTTGAACCCGGCCGTCGGACGGTTGAACACCAGCACCGAGTCCGGCTGGTAAAACCGTTTGTCGCGTTTCTGTGCGTCCGTCAAATCTTGCCGCTCCAAGGCCGTGATCGTTGTTTCAGCTTCACCGATCAATTTCTGTGCTTTCAGGCCGAGCCGGACTTGTTCATTGACCTTGTGAATCTCCGACCAGCTTTGCGAGACGACCACGGTGGATTGCTGATTTTTGAAAAGTTCAAGAAAGTGTTCCGTCAATTTCGATTGTTGATCGGCCAGCGTGCAAGAAACGATGGCATCGTGATTGTCCAGCCGGTCAAACGATGCGCCGAGTTTGCCCTGCTGCGCTTCATCCACGGCGAGCTTGTATTGTTCCAGCCAACGGCGTTCGGCTTGCGTTCTGGCTGAAGCCGGATTTTGACGACGGATGTTCGTCAGTTCGGCATAGCCAAGACCTGAATACTGTTCAATGGCACGCAGGGCATCGGATGCCTCGACCGCACCATGCTGGCGCGTGTCGCCGGACAGGATGACACGGCCTTGATTGATTTGAATGTAATCAAGTAATTGCAACATTTGCTCGCCGCCGATTTGTCCGGCCTCGTCCACGATGACGACCGCGCCACGCCGCATGGAACGATGCGCGAGAAAAGCACTGACCGTTTCCGCGCCGTTGAAGCCGTCATGTTCCAGATCGGCGACCTGCTGGCGCTGCGGTGCGAGGACATGGACGACCTGACGAGCTTTGGCGAGTCCGGCTTTGACTTCGCGCAGGGTATAACTCTTGCCCGTCCCCGCCCCGCCGCGAAACAGCGTGACGAAATTGCGCGAGGACAAAATCTGTTCCACCGCTTTGCCCTGCTCATAATCCAACGAATGATTTGTCTTTCGATAATTGAAGGCCAGCGGCTGGTATTGGTTCATCTGATGTTGCGCCAGCCGAACGATGTTCAATTCGCGTCGCAGGACATCGGGCGTGGTGATTTTTCCCTGAAATTGTTCGTCACGGATATAATCGCGCTTTCGAGTTGCTGACTGAATTTCTGCCAGCGACACATACTGACCGCGCAGATGTTCCAGCGCGTGGCGCCAAAGCTCATGCTCATGGACGACCGAGCGGCGTTCAAATAGATGTTGCTCGGCCCATGACACGGCCTGCACCGCCGTTATTTTTTCTGGAATGTCCGGTGAGCGATGCTTGTCCAAACGGCTGATTTGCCACCATTCTTTCCATGACAGTTGTTTGTTCCACATGGATTGCAGTTTGACGATGCCGACATCCTTGATCTTCCGCGCCCGTTCCTTGTGCGCGATATTGGCCCGGATGACCTTGATGTTCTGGTTTGCCTTGTCCGGCTCGCGTTCCAAAAACTCTTTGGTCTTTTCGTCAATCTCCCGATGACGCTTGGAAAAGCGGTCAATCAATTCCTTGCCGACACCGATAATCTCGAAATCCCCGCGCGGATTATTATCCACGCCGTAGCCAAATTTTTGGAGCGACCTCACCATTTCGTGATAATAGACGTTCCGAACGAATTTCTGCGCCGTGACCATTTCACAGGCTTCCAATGCTTTCCAACGGCCTTCAGTGGCATCCCATGTGGCATTGAACAAGATGCAATGGCTGTGCAAGTGCGGGTCTAAAGCGCGCGAAGTGTCATGCCGGAAGACCGCACCCACCACATTGCCCGTCGCCCGTTGCGAATACTGATTCTGTTTGCGGACGCGAGTTGCAGCGTAAGTTTGTAAATGTCGCATCGCCACCGTTACCGCCTCATCATGCGCCTCGATGATCCGTTTATCATTGCCCACCAGTGCCGCGATGGAAACCGATTTAGGTGGTGACAACGTGAAATCGTAGAACACCCGACGATTGGCGGATTCACGGACGTTCCCATTTTTGTCCACGGTATTGCGTTTGGTGTTCGTCCGTGGTGTCAATTGCTCCTCGGTTTGCGGATGAATGTTGTGGCAGAGATTCAAGAAATCTTTTTCAGTGGTGACACCCGATAATTTCAATTCCTTTGCCCCTTCACCGAACCATTGACCTGAAACGCTCCGGCCTTCCATGTAGTAATCACCGACGCCCAGGTGTTCACGAAAATACGACTCCGCATTTCGCAAACTGGTTTGAGCCTTCATCGTCAACATGGCGACAAGCTAAACCATCAGAACACGAATCTTGCGCTATGGGTGACGCAAGATGCACACGAGTCCGTGGTAATGATAATCAGAACAGAACATGGGACGCTGTTCTCCTTGCGAGTGCAAGGGTCAGCCGTAACAACGAAAGTGCCGGACAAAAATCAAACCAAAGTTGAACCAAAAATTATGAATACGACCATCGTATCCGCCGAGGCGAAGGCTCGCCTGACCGAAGCCGTCAAAAGTTACACGCCGCCCGCGCCGGAAAAATACCGCGCGTTGAATGAAGTCAAAGAATCCATCATGGCGTTACGGGAACGCAAAGCTTCGTATGAAACCATCCGCGCCATGTTGCATGAGAACGCCGACATTGATGTATCGCACCAGACCGTCGCCCGCTATTGCCGCGAGGTGCTGGATTCAGCCAAGCCGAAGAAACCGCGCCGCGCCAAGATGCCGCCGCCCGAACCAGTGACGTCCGCTCAAGAAGAATTGCCAGCGCGTTCACCAGTCGGCCAGCCAAGGTCACGCGGTCCGCGCATCTACGATCCCAAAAGTCTTTAACGCGTCAGCACAATGGAGTGCAGACACCGTCTGCTCGCGGCAACCGAGAGCGACTCCAAAGCAATCTGCCCATCCTAAAAAGCAAAATCCTTGGATTCAAGTCCGCGACCAACACACGTTTCGCTGCAGCGTAACGCGCGCTCGTCGCGGACGGACAAAACAAAAACGCAGTCGCGTTGGCTTCCGTCAGCGGCACGGCGGCGGTCGTTCCGTTCCGCCTCCGTTCCAGCCGTCTCTCCGCTGCACTTCACTTTTCCGCTCACCGAACCTCTGACCGAAGCCAATGTAAAATA
>PLHK01000005.1 GCA_003139955.1 Limisphaerales bacterium | reverse complement strand
GCCCATCAAGTTTTTCAAAACGAACCCAAATGGGGCGGACTGTGCATAGATGAAAAAGGGGTTTATTGGGAAACGCTCGCGGCGATGGCAAAATATTACGGGCGTGAACACGACCTCATTCATCTTCAGATCGGCGACAGTTCAAAAAATGAAAACTGGCAACCGCCGCATCGTTTTAATCTGACAGGCGACCGCAGCATTCCCTTTATGGCTTATGCCAGGTTCGTCATTGATACGGCCACAAGTTTGGGTCAAGGCGGCGACAAGGGCTTTTTCAAAAGCCAGGCGCAAATCCACATTACCCATGCGCTCGAACTTTTGTATGAGTTGAGGCGTCCCATCACCCTCGCAGGTGTGGCCAAGCTGCTTACCGAACCTAGTTGTCTGAAAGGTGAAATTGAGAATCTTGGAAATCTGGTTGAGACCCCCCGACGNNGTATTCTGCACCAAAACCAGCACGTTCGACTTTTCTGAGATTGATAAAGGCAAAATCATCCTCGTGACCATGCCGCAGAAATTCCAGACCGAGCGGCGTTATGTGAACACATTCTTGAAATTACTTTTTTACAATCATGCACTGCGCCGTTTTGACAAGTCAAAAGCCGGGCGCGCCAATGATAATTTGCTAATTCTTTGGGCAGACGAAGCGCAGAGGTTCATGACAGCCAGCGAGGATGGCACGAGCGATTACAATTGCGTGGATGTGATCCGTGAAGCCGGCGCAACCATTGTTGCCGCCGCCCAATCCACGACATCGCTTGTTCCACCGCTCGGAATTGACAAATCCAAGGTGCTGACCTTGAATTTGCGTAACCGGATGATTTTTCGTTCGGCTGATGAGGCGGACGCAGTTCAAGCCGCTGATTTTCTCGGCAAAAAATTGGTGGTGAAACGTTCGTGGGGTTCCAGCGCCGGAAAACGCAGTGTTAATTTCTCCGAAACCGAAGAACACAAAATTAAATCCTACAAACTTCGCAAACTCCGCGACCACGAGTGCGTGCTCGTTCATTGCGAGCGCGGATTCCAGCGGGTGACGCTACCACCCCTAGAAGCTGATGGCACGGTCTCGAAATGGTTCCCATGGTGGAGAAAAATATTCTGAATAACACTTCTCTGGTTTAAAGGCGGGTTCCTGCCCGATTACGCGATCACAGCAATATCAGCAACAACGTTAGGCTCATTGCTGAGATTGAATGGTTCCAGCGGGCTCTGTCTATTTGCCACGTCGCTGAAAATTATCGGTCTCGGAGTCTCGACAGGATTGTCCGGTAGCCGTTGACTCACTACTGGTCTCAACTTATCTTAATAATCCCCGTTTCACAGAACAAGCTTGCCTGGCACGGACGCACCCTGTGCTTTCAGTTCATGTTCTGCCCGCAACCAATCGTCAAAGTCGTGACCCGGGTCGCTGCCCCGATCCAGATAAAGCTCGTAAGCGCGATGCTCGATCTTTTTCGGATCAGGATTATGTTCGCCGTTAAGGCCCTGTCTGTGTTGATTTTTGTGATGTTTCATATTCTCAGTGTTTTGTTTTTTGATGTAGTTTTCAGCACACTTTGGCCACCACTTCATCCACCCAATATCCCTTGCGATTGTAGTGACCATGTAGTCGAATCTCGCAATCCCGGGTCAGCAGAGATTCCTCCGTGTATTCCGGTGATTGTTTGATGGTCTCGCGCGAAAGATTGACGAAAACTTTCCGTTCGCCCCAACTAATGCGCTCAATCCATTGCGGCGAAACCAGGATTTTATTTCCCGGCCACCAATTATGTGTGTTGATTATGAGATAACGTATCGCCCAGGTCTCATCATCAATGATAAAATCCTCAACGTGGCCAACTTCGCCATCCAAGGCCTGGATGTGATAACCGCTCACTGCATGAGTGCTGCGCAGATGGGGATGCCATGATTTATTCTCACCTTGGGGGAATTCACCCCGTCTTTCATGATCGCGCGCAATGCTGCGCTCCAGTCCCCATGTGTATGGGCCCGTCCAATACATCGGCCATCCATAATACCCATAGTAGCTCTCCTCGAATTGGCGTGAGACAGGCTTGTCGCTGTCCAGGGATGGGCTGTTCTCGATCTGCTTTTTGGTTAAATTGACCGCGATATGATGGTCTTCTTCAACCCCGGCAGCCAGTGCGTACGGGGAAATCAGCACCTGCCGGCCCACGAGCCAGCTTCCCGTTTCTGCCACAAGATAGCGAACGGTCCAGTGCCGGTCGTCGAAGTAGAATTCTTTGACCCGCCCTATTTCCCCGTCAAGGCTGTCCAATTTGTGACCTACAAGCGTTTTCGATTTGTTTAGCATAATAGTTTAGTTCCTTCGTTATTCGCGTTTCGTCCTTGTTCATTCCTGGCCTCCGGCCGGCACTCAAATTCAGCCAACGGGGGCGGCTTCGCCATGGGGTTTTACCCTAATAGAGTTTCGCCATTCCTTTGGTTGTAGTCCGGTTTGCCTTTCTTTGACGTCCCTCCGGATGCGCTCCGGATTGACAACGCGCTTCAACTCTTCTTTGTTTTCGACAACAACAGCGCGAATACTTCCTTATAAAGCCGTTCCATGTCCTCGCTCACGCCGGCCAGGGCGCGGGCGCGGTCGGGCTGGGGATCGTTTTCGGCGGCAACCTCGGCCAAATGCCAGCCGTAACTCAGCGCCTCGGTCTGGGTCAAAATCAAGCTCAGTTCAAAAGTGTCGCCGGTCTGATGCATCAATTCCTTTCTCTTGGTGGCGGCAATCGAATCGCGGGTGCTCACTTCTCCCGGAGGAAGCCGGATGTCCTCCAGATGGATGGAAGGGTCGTGGCGGGCAAACTCCTCCAGCAGTTTCGCCCCTGCCCCGGATGCAGCCGCAATTTTCTTAGTCAAATTTTTGATGTCGGCATGTTCCGGCCGGATGAAGCGAAGGATACTGACGTCCTTTTGTTCATCCAAAAGCTGGTGAAGCAATCCCAAACAATTGTTCAGCCGCGAACGGGCGGGACCGTTGGCCGGTGGCGGTTCGGGACTTGGGGATTGGCAGCCAGCCAGAAGGCAAGCGGCAACAATCAGGACNNTATTCATGTTCAATAAACTGACCACGCCAAAGACCGCTATTTCTTCATTTCCAAAACGCGCCTCAGGTGCCGCTCCTCCACCGGACTCGATTTAGTCAGGAAACCTTTGATGTCCGCGTCAAGAGTCGTGCGGGCTTCGGACTTATATTCCTTCACGACTGCTTTTTCGCACTTGATCATGGTGTCAATGTAGGCCCGGTCGAATTCCGCGCCGGACAGGCCCGATATTCTGTCCAATTCCGCCTGATGTTTTGCATCAAGCAGTTCGGCTGGCTTCACATTTTTTCGCATTGCCAGCACTTTCAAATCGTCATTGATCCGGAAAAGGTCAGTCAACATCAATTTGCCGAACTCCTTGACGTCCTGGCGCGTCCCGCTCTGCGCCGCCAACTCGCCCAGCATCACCCCGGTCATTCCGCTCTGGGTGGCCGACAGGATAAACTGAGAGTCGGTAAGGGAGACACTCTTTGCCGGAGCGGCGTCAGGGGCCGCGACAAGCGCGCCGGCCGGCCAGCCCAGAAGAAAGGCGGCGGCAGAGTGGGAAATAAAACGAATCACCCGCGTTCTGCCGCGCCCGGCCCCGCTCTGCGTTTTCGCATTCGTATGCACAAGTGTGTCGGGTGGTGATATTGATCGCCGCAAGTTGCCCGAATTCATCTCCTCGAAGCGTGTCCGTTTCCAAGGTGGCTCCGGCCAAGTCTTCCGTTGCCCGCCTCTTTTGCCGGTGGAACATTGATGCCGAGGGCGGCGCTCAAATCAATTTCGTGGGCTTGCTCCTGGACGATGATTTCCCGAAGGGTCTCGCTCAAGGCAAATTCCCCCATGGCCTCGGCCTGGCGGATGCGCTCGCGATACCGCCCCACCGTGTTCCGTTCATTCTCCAGGTCGGCGCGCAGCATTTCGACCGGGTCATTGGAAGTCTTGACGTTCTTGGGAGTCACGCAGGGCATGCCGCCCAGATAATCAATTTGCTTGGCGATTTTGATGGCATGAGCCAGCTCTTCGCCGGCATGAGCCTCCAGCTCCCGCGCAATGTCAGTGTAGGCCGCGCCCTTCAGCACCTGGCTATAGACGGTGTAGGCGATGATGGCCTGGTACTCGCCCGCCAAATCCTCGTTCAACAGCCGGACCATCTGTTCGCGGGTGATTGTCGTCCCTGTCGTAATATTTTCTTTGGTCATAAAGAGTTGCCAACGGCTTCCCCGACGGAAGCCATCGGGGCGCCGTTGAATTCACCAGGTCAATTATTGCAGCAACTGCCGGAGGCTTCCTTGATCGCCTTTTCCACGACTTCACGGGATTCGCCCGTGATCTTCTGAATACGGCCCAGCATTTCCTCCTGTTTGCCCTGGGTGTATTGGAGATCGGAATCCGTGAGCTTGGCCCACTTCTGTTTCAGTTTGCCTTTGGTGATGTTCCAGTCGCCTTTGATTTCGAGTGTCGTCATAATATTTCCTGATTTGTTCAATGTCGTTTTGATTCGCCAAACGTGACGGCAATTATTTGCCATCACCATTCGGGATAAATTAAATGGCCGAACGCCCGTTCGCCATGGGGTCTTTACCCCACCATTCGGCCTTAAAAGGAGTATCCGCCCGAAACCATGTTGCCCGAATTGCGCTGCATAATATAAACGACACAATCGCCAGACCGCAGCCACCGTACGCCAGCCAGAGTGGTGGATAAGCCGCCGTCGAACGGGAATTGCGGTGCCGGCACGGCATGGTTTTCGGGTGGCTCATTATGGCCATATATACTGTTGCATAAATATGGTTGTAA
>PLHK01000049.1 GCA_003139955.1 Limisphaerales bacterium | reverse complement strand
CTGCTTGGCGTCAGCCGCGCGACCCTCTGGCGGATGACCAAAGCCGGATTGCTACAAAAGATTGAAGTGCTGCCCGGTAGTTTCCGGCTCCGCCGTTCCGATCTGGAGGCCATCGCCGCAGGCCAGAGAAATGTTGGCTCTTCCTAACGCGGATTCACGGCGTCATACGACCGTTGAACAAAATCGGTTTTCGTCAACCGACGATCTGCAAATTCACAAAGCCTACACCTCAAAATCGAGGGATGACGTTCGCTTGCGCCGTGTGTTTGGAAATGTGTTTGTGGATGTGTTTGTTTTTGCTCGCCACATTTCAGGGAGTTCGCCTTGTCTCACAAAAATGACTCCAAATGCAGAAAACTCATAAAACACAACAAAAACGGCCCTGAAACGTGAGTCTCAGGGCCGGAAATTGGTTGCGGGGGCTGGATTTGAACCAACGACCTTNNCGAGCTACCGGGCTGCTCCACCCCGCGATCAAGGTTGGACATTATGCCCGACCCGAACCGGCAGGGCAAGTTTATTCAAAATGGATTCACACCATACCGGAGCCAGTAACCCGGCAATTTCAAAAACTCCAGCCACATCCGTTTGCCGTTGCCGCGCCGCGGCCAGTCCTCCCGCGCAAAGGCAAAATACGACGGACGTGAATAAAACTTCAAGTCCGGTGCGAAATGCTCAAACGTCTTCAGCGCCCGGCGCGAATGATACCACGTCGTGACCAAGATCACGCTGTGGACATTTTCCGCACGCAGTAGCTTCAGCGTGAACTCCGCATTCTCGCGCGTCGTGGTCGAATCGCCTTCCACCTCGATGTCGCCGGGCGGCACGCCGTCGGAAATCAAAATCTGCCGGTTGATTTCATCATCGCCAGCTCCCGTGATGATGAGGCGCGGCGCGGCGTGCTGCTGGAATAATTCCGCCGCGCGTTCGGGACGCTCATGCAGACCGCCGCCGAGGACGACCAGCACGTCCGCCTTGATCGGCCCGCTGTCCACGCACAGGATTTTTTCCGGATAGAAATAAACGACTGCGGCAACCGGCGCCATCAATAGGATGAAACCGATTGCCGCCCGAAAAAATAATTTCAGAATCGTGCGCAAAACGCTCTCAAGCGTAGAGCGGGCCGAAATTCTTGCAAGCGCGATAATCCGCGCCTTCCAGTTCCGCCGTGCCAAACGCTGCCCAACTGCTCGGGCGAAAAACTTTTTCCGCCGTGACGTTGTGCATATAGACCGGAATCCGCAACATCGCCGCGAGCGAAATCAAATCCGCGCCGATGTGGCCGTAAGAAATCGCGCCGTGGTTCGCGCCCCAATTATTCATGACGGAATACACATCGCGGAACGCGCCGTGGCCGGTGAGCTTCGGCGCAAACCACGTCGTCGGCCACGTCGGATTCGTGCGCTGGTCGAGCACGTCATGGACTTTTTCCGGCAGGTCAACCGTCCAGCCTTCGGCGATTTGCAGCGCCGCGCCAAGGCCTTTGACCAGATTCAAACGGCACATGGTCACGGGCATTCCGCCGCGTGTGAGGAAACGCGTGGACCAGCCGCCGCCGGGAAAATATTCCGTGATGCTCGGATGCCACGTCGTTGCGCCCAGACATTTTTTCGCCTCGTCCTTGGAAATTTCCCAGAACGGTTTCAGCGCGGGCTGGCCGTCAATTTCCTGTTGCCCAGTGCCGTCGAGCGTCGCCGGGCCGGAATTGATAAGATGCAAAATTCCATTCGCCGCTTCGCCTGCGAGTTCGTAGCCGGAAACGCGCTTCACCGAATCGGCGCTCCAGTAAGTGCGAACATCCGCAAAAATCTGCGCGGTGTTCGTAAGCAGATGACCGAACAGCATCGAAGCGCCATTGAGACAGTCATTTTCCGTCGCGACAATATACGGGGCGCGAATGCCATTCCAATCGAACGAGGTGTTCAAAATCGCTTCGAGAAAATCACCGTTCGGCTGATAATCCGTCCATTGCCGCTGGCCTTGGAAGCCGGACGCGATGGCGTTGTGGCCGTGCGCCTCTTCGCCAAAACCCATCTCCGCGAGCTTCGGATTGCCGACCATCAAGTCGCGCGCGATGAGCGACATCTTCACGGACTTTTCCCATTCGCTGTCGAGTTGCGCGCGGGAACGAATCGTTTTCGGAGAATTGTAATCCTTGCCTTCGGGACAATTTTCTTTCACCCACTTCAACGCTTTTTTGTATTCGGCCTGATCAAAAATTCCCTTGTCGATGCGGCGCAGAAATTCCGTCATATCAATCGTCTCGACACGCATTCCCAAATAATCCTCAAAGAACGGCTGGTCTACAATCGAACCGGCGATGCCCATCGAAACGCCGCCCATGCCGAGATACGATTTGCCACGCATCAGAGCGACCGCGAGACCGGCGCGCGCGAAGCGCAAAATCTTTTCCTGCACGTCGGCGGGAATGGATTTGTCGCCGCCATCTTGAACATCGCGGCCATAAATGCTGAACGCGGGAATGCCCTTTTGTGTGTGCCCCGCCAAAACCGCCGCGAGATAAACTGCGCCTGGCCGTTCCGTGCCGTTGAAACCCCAGACGGCTTTCGGAATCTGCGGATTCATGTCCATCGTCTCGCTGCCGTAACACCAGCACGGCGTCACCGTGAGCGACACGCCCACGCCTTCGCGCGCAAATTTTTCCGCGCACGCCGACGCTTCCGCCACACCGCCGATGCAAGTGTCGGCGATGACGCACTCGACGCGTTTGCCATTTGGATAACGCAACGTGGCCGAAATCAATTTCGCGGCGGACTTGGCCATGTCCATGGTTTGTTTTTCAAGCGATTCACGGACGCCACCGAGGCGGCCGTCAATCGTGGGCCGGATGCCGATTTTAGGAAGTGAACCGTTAAACACGGATGGTTTCATAATTTTTTATCGATCGTTTTTGTTGCCGGCTTGATGAACTAAACTTTTTCGCCGACAGGAATGCATGAGGTTAAATTCCCGCGCTGGCAAAACGCAAGCCTGTTTGCTAAATTTGGAGGCAATGAATTTTCTGGCAGGCACATGGCTGGGCGAATGGCTGGCGGGACTGGGGCGCATCACCCTGCTCGCGCGCGAAGCCATCGCGTCGGCGTTGACCTTCAAATTTTCGCGGCGCGACGTGCTTTACCAGATTTATTTCATCGGCATCAAGTCGCAGTCGGTCGTCCTCGTCACCGGCGCGTTCACAGGCATGGTGCTCGCGGCGCAAACGTATTTCCAATTCCACAAGGTCAAGATGGACACGGCCACGCTCGCCGTCGTGAGCGTCTCGATGTGCAGCGAACTTGGCCCGGTGCTGACGGCGCTTATGGTGGCTGGGCGCGTGGGCGCGGCCATCGCGGCGGAGATCGGCACGATGCGCGTGACGGAACAGATTGATGCGTTGCGAACTTTGGCGACGCATCCGGTGGATTATCTGGTCGTGCCGCGCCTGATCGCGTCGAACATCGCGCTGCCGCTGCTGACGATTGAATCCATGTGCGTCGGCATCGCCGCGAGTTATTTCGTCGGCGTTTATCTGCTCGGCATCGAACCAACTTATGCGTGGTGGAATATGTTGAAGTATTCGCACGATTCGGACGTGCTGATTGGCCTCGTCAAATCCGTGTTCTACGGCGGCATCATCGCGCTGATCGGCTGCTACAAAGGTCTGTCGTGCGGCGTGGGCGCGCAAGGCGTCGGGCGCGCGACGACGGAGGCCGTCGTGTATTCGTCCATCACGATCCTCATCTGCAATTTTTTCCTGACCATGGTGCTGGAACAACTTTGCGTCATTCTTGGCATATGATTGAAGTGCGTCATCTGAAAAAAAGTTTCGGCGCGCAGCTGATTCTGGACGACATTAGTTTTCGGATTGAAAACAGCGAGTCGGTCGCCATCATCGGGCGCAGCGGCGGCGGCAAAAGTGTTTTGCTCAAACACATCATCGGCCTGCTGCAACCAGATGCTGGCGACGTGCTGGTGGACGACGAAAACATCGTGGCGATGAACGAACGCCAGTTGCTGCGCGTGCGGCGGAAATTCGGCATGGTGTTCCAGGGTGCGGCGCTGTTCGACTCGATGACCGTCGCGGAAAACGTGGCGTTCGGTCTGCGCCGGCACGAACATTTGACCGAGGCGGAAATCGCCAAGCGCGTCGCCGCCACGCTCGACATGGTGGACCTGCCCGGCACGGAAAATAAAAATCCGGCGGAACTCTCCGGCGGCATGAGAAAACGCGTCGGCCTCGCGCGCGCCATCATTTACGAACCGCAGATCGTGCTTTATGATGAGCCGACGACGGGGCTTGATCCGATCGTGTCCGACAGCATTGACAAGCTGATCATCCGCGTGCGCGACCATTTGAACGTGACGAGCATCGTCGTGACGCACGATATGCGCAGCGCGCGGCGCGTGGGCAACCGCGTGATGTTGCTGCACGAGAAAAAAATTTACGCCAACGGCACGCCGGAGGAAATTTTCACGTCGCATGACGCCGTCGTGCGGCAGTTTGTGGACGGCGTGGCGGACGCAAAGGAAACCATCATTTGACCATGCAAAAATCGCGATTGGAAATCAAAGTCGGGCTGTTCGTCTTCGTCGGGCTGGCGCTGCTGGCGCTGATCCTGATCCAGTTCAGCAAAAGCTCGAGCCTCTGGCGNNGTGCTGCTCGCGGGCGTGCAGGTCGGCACCGTCGCGGATATCTCGCTCGACAACGGCGGCACAAACGTGACGATGATTTTGAAAATCTACAAAGATTATCCGATTTATGGTGACGCGGTTTTCGTCATTGAGCAATCCGGATTTCTCGGCGACCAGTTTGTCTCCGTCAACCCGACGACCAACGCCCTGCCGGCCTTGACCAATGATGCCGACGTGTATTGCGATGCGCCATTCAACTTGCAAGCGGTCGCGCGCGGCGCGGCGGGCTTCATCGTGCGCATTGATGACACGGCGAAAAAACTCGACGCGTCCGTGACCGATTTGCGCGCGCAGGTTTTGAACGCGCAGACGCTCTCGAGCTTTGGCACTTCCATCACGAACCTGAAAAATTTCACCGCACAGGCGCTCGAGACCGTTCAGGAAATCAACGGCCTCGTGGCGACCAATGGCGGAAACATCAACCAGGCGACCAAGGACATCGCCGATGCCACGGCCAGCTTCAAACAGCTCGCCACTGATTTGCAGGCGGGCAAAGGTCTGGCCGGAACCATTCTGGAAAATCCCGAACTCGCGACGAATGTCCAGTCGCTCGCCGCCAACCTCGCCATCACCAGCAGCAACTTGAACCGGGTCGGACTTTGGGGCATCCTTTGGTCGCACAAACCGCCCACAACCAACACCACGAACCACGACCACCGATGAATCCACTTTGGCCCATCAGAATTTTATTCCTCGGCCTGTGCATCGTGGCCGGCTACGCCGTCAGCCAGGCGCAGGACTATGTCGGGCATGAGCACAACGGCGCGCTCGGCATGGTGTTTGGTTTCGGTTTCGGCGGTCTGCTGATCGCCGTGGATGAAATGCTCAAAGGTTTTTCACTCCGCGCTTTTTCTGCCACGACCTTTGGACTTTTTCTCGGTTGGCTCGTCGCGCTGCTGGTGGATCACTCCGGCCTGTTTGGCGATGCCGAAGGCAATACGCGCACGCTCATCCGCCTCGGCCTGTTTTTGAGCTTCGGCTACATCGGCATGGTGCTCGCCATGCGCAGCAACAAGGAGGATTTTTCGCTCATCATCCCGTATGTCCGCTTCTCGCCGCAAAACAAACCGGACAATCTGCTGTTGCTCGACACCAGCGTCATCATTGATGGGCGCATCGCCGACCTCATCGAGGCAAAGCTCATCGAAGGCCTCGTCATCGTCCCGCGCTTCGTGCTGCTCGAACTGCAGCAGATCGCCGACTCCCTTGACGAGGTGAAACGCGCGCGCGGCCGGCGCGGTTTTGAAATGCTCAACCGTTTGCAACACAATACAAAAATTGAAGTCCGCATTCACGACGGCGATTTCCCCGATGAAAAAGGCGTGGACGCAAAAATCGTCCGCCTCGCGCGCAACCTCAACGCCAAGCTCTTCACCAACGATTACAACCTCGCCAAGGTCGCCGGTCTCCAAAGCGTTTCCTGCGTCAACCTCCACGAGATCGGCCACCTCATGAAAGCCGCGCTCATCCCCGGCGAAATCGTCCAGCTCAAGGTCGTCCGCGAAGGCCGCGATAAGGGCCAAGGCATCGGCTACCTACCCGACGGCACGATGGTCATCGTCAACAACGGTCACGATCAAGTCGGCCAGACCGTCAGCGCCCACGTTTTGAGCACCGTGCAAACCGGTGCGGGCGTCCTCGTTTTTGCCGAGGTGAAACCGCAAAACGGCAAATGAACCTCGTCACCATCGCCACCAATTTTAATCTCGGCGACGCCGGACTCATCTGCTCCCGGCCGGATGCCTCCGGATTCCATCCTGTCATCGCCAACGAAATGGCCGCCGGCTGGCTCGGTGGCAACTCTACCGCCACGTTGCTCCGCATCCAAGTTCCCGAAAATGAAGCCGCCGACGCGAAGGAATTTTTAGCCGCGCCCGCCGCATGAAATTTCAGCGCCAGCTCCGGCAATTGAAAAAAATCCTGCCCGGCGAAATTTTTCTCGAACCCGCCAGACTCGCAAAATATGCGGGCGACAAATGGTTCGCCGTTCACCAGCCCGACGCCGTCGCCCTGCCCCGCTCCGCCAAATCCGTTTCCAAAATTCTGGCATTCGCGCACAAAAATAAAATTCCCGTCACGCCGCGCGGTGCGGGCCACGGTTACGTCGGCGGCTGCGTGCCGATGCACGGCGGCATCGCACTCTCGACCGAGCGCATGAAAAAAATTCTGGAAATCAATTCCGCCGATTTTGTCGCCGTCGTCCAACCCGCCGTCAACACGGCGGAATTTCAGGCTGCGGTCGAACGTAAAAAACTATTCTATCCACCCGATCCCGCGAGCCGCGCGAACAATTCCCTCGGCGGCAACATCGCCACCAATGCCGGCGGCCCGCGCTGCTTGAAATACGGTGTCACGCGCGATTATGTTCTCGGCCTCGAAGTCGTTCTGACCAATGGCGACATCGTCAAGCTCGGCGGGCGCACGCACAAAAACAAAACCGGCTTTGATCTGCACCGGTTGTTCGTCGGCTCGGAAGGCTTGCTCGGCATCATCACCGAGGCGACGTTGAAACTGCTGCCGCTGCCGCCGTTCCGCGCGAACCTCGCGGTCGGTTTTAACTCGATGAATGCGGCAGTGCGCGCGCTGCAATCCATTTTCGCCGCCGGATTTTTGCCGTGCGCGGCGGAACTGGCGGATGAATTCACGCTCGCCGCCGCCGCCAAACGCACCGGCAGCAAACGGCTTCTCGGCTGCAAGGCGCATCTGATTGTGGAATTGGATGGACAGGAAAATTCCGTGCGCGGTGAAATCGCTGCAGTTGAAAAAATTGTCCATAAGCAAAAACCTTTGTTCGTTGAGCACGGTTTTGGCGATAAAGAATGTGAAAAAATCTGGCAACTTCGCCGCGAATTTTCCTACGCGCTGCGCGACACCGGCCTGACAAAATTAAACGAGGACATTGTCGTGCCGCGCGGAAAATTGGAAGAACTTTTCAAGTTCGCCGCGACGTTGCAAAAAAAACACGGACTGCAACTCGCCTGCTTCGGCCATGCGGGCGACGGCAACATCCACACGAACGTCATGGTGGATTACCATTTGACCGGCGCAAAAACACGGGCCGAAAAATGTCTGGATGACTTGTTCCGCTGGGTGATTGCCGCCGGCGGCGCGATCACGGGCGAGCACGGCATTGGCCTTGCCAAGAAACGCTGGTGGCCACTGGCCGTTTCCAGAGAAGCGAATAAACTTCACCGCACCATCAAGGCCGCGCTCGATCCGCACGGCATTTTGAATCCGGGAAAATTTGTTTGAACCGCCTCATGGATTTGTCAGCCGGAAGAACAAGTTCCCCGCCGGCGGCGCGATGGTGCAGAAGTTCGTGCCAAAACCGTTCGTGACGGCAAAACCGCTCGTCACCCAGTTCGTCGTGGTAAGATCGGTGTTTTGCTGCAAAAGATAGTTGCCCGTGGCCGGCCAGAGGATTTGCACACTACCCGATCCGTTGGGAACGATCAGCAAATTCGGCACGCCCGCCGTTTGCACGACGGCAATGATGCTCCAAAATCCGCCGGTCACAGAATAATTTCCGCCGCTCGCCACGCCGCCCGCATCCGGCTGGCCAATCGTGCCGTTCACTTGATAAGTGCCGTTGCTGCTCACCCCGCCGCCGCCGGAAATTTTATACCAGTCCACGGAATAGCTTTGAGCATGGGCTGACCACGACGCCAAAACTAAAACAATGAAACTGAAGACTCGCATGATTCCGCTCACTTTACGCCAGTGTGCGGCGCATTCAACCAAGATTTGTCCATGCGCTCAACTCTTGCGCGCTGCGGCATCTCGAGAATTCTTTGTGCGGCCTCACGCACAGATTCGGCCAGTTCGCGCGGTTTCAAAACCTCCGCATCGCCACCCCAGCTCAAGACCCAGCGTTGCACTTCAGCGAGGCTGGACAGCTTCATTTTCAATTCCGCACCGCCATTTTTCAAATCACGAAGCGACTGCGACGGATGCCATTTTTTTTCACGGATATAATCGGCGGCGCGCGCATTGAAGCGGATGACCACATCAAATTCGCCTTCGCCAGAATGCACGCCGAAGCTGTCGCGCAGCCGTTTCTCCAAAGAAAATTTCTGCGGGCGCTCAAACGTTTTTCCCGTCGGCTGGACGGACTGGATGCGCGCGGGCACAAACGTGCGGAGGTCTTTGCGCGCGTGGTCGTAGGCAAAGAGATACCACTCGCCATTGATGTTGGCCAAATGATACGCGTCCACCAGACGCTGCTCCGCCAGCTGGCCGGGCTTGCGATAATAAAGTTCGAGTTGCTGACGCTGCGCGACCGCCTTCGCGAGCGCGTCGAAAATTTCCAGGTTCAAAATCGGCTCGGCGCGCGTGCGGAAGGAAATGGTGCGCTCGATGTCGGCGAGATTGAGCGAGATGGTGTCAGGCAGCGCGCTTTCCATTTTTTTGATCGCACTTAAGAGCGGTTTCTCGAAGCTCGTGCCGCGATACTGCTGCAAGGCCTTTTCGGCGACGACCAGCGCAAAAATTTCGCCCTCGGTGATCTGCATCGTCGGAAACGCGCTGACTTCGCCGGTGTAAAAATATCCATTGCGGCTGGCGTCAAATTCAATCGGCAGATTCAGCCGGTCGCGCATGAACTCGATGTCGCGGTGGATGGTCTTGGTGGAAACTTCGACCTCGCGCGCGAGCTTGCTGGCATTGGGAAATCCGCCAACCTGCAACGCCTGATGAATGCGCAGCATCCGCTCCAACGGCGGACGCGCGTGGGGAAAATCGGATTTCGTTGAATCGTTGAATCGTTGCATTGTAATCCGATTTAACGATTCACACTTTTCAACGAATCACGAACCCGCAGCCATCTTTGCCAGAAACTCGTCGTTGGTCTTGAATTTCTTGAGCGCGGCGGTGAGCGTTTCCATCGCCTCGATGGGATTCAAGTCCACCATCGTGCGGCGGAGTTTGCGGATGGCTTCGAGATTTTTTGCCGGAAACAATTTTTCCTCTTTGCGCGTGCCGCTCTTCGGAATGTCAATCGCCGGATACAAACGGCGGTCGGAAAGTTTGCGATCCAAGATCAACTCCATGTTGCCCGTACCTTTGAACTCCTGAAAAATCAGTTCATCCATGCGCGAACCGGTGTCCACGAGCGCGGTGGCGAGAATCGTGAGCGAGCCGCCGTTCTCGATTTTGCGCGCGGAGGCGAACATCTTGCGGGGAATTTCCAGCGCGCGTGCGTCCACACCGCCGGTCATCGTGCGTCCGCTGCCGCCGTGAACGCTGTTATAAGCGCGCGCGACGCGGGTCAATGAATCGAGCAGAACGAAAACATCTTTGCCGGATTCAACGATGCGGCGGCAGCGCTCGATCATGAAACGCGAAAGCCGGACGTGCGTTTCCAAATCCATGTCGTTCGACGACGCGACGACTTCCGCTTTCACCGAGCGCTGGAAATCGGTGACTTCTTCCGGTCGCTCGTCAATCAGCAAAACCATCGCATGAACTTCGGGATGATTTGTCGTTATGGCGTTGCAAATCTGTTTGAGGATGGTCGTCTTGCCCGTGCGCGGCGGCGCGACGATGATGCCGCGCGTGCCTTTGCCGATCGGCGTGACGAGGTCAATCACGCGCGTCTCGATCAAGTCCGGAGAGGTTTCCAGCTTGAATTTTTCAATCGGGTCGATGCTCGTCAGGTTCTCAAAGCGCACGGCCTTGGTGTAATCCTGAAACGCCATCGCGTTGACCTTGTCCACCGTCTTGAGCTGCGGACTGGTGCCGCGATGCGGCGGCTGCGTGGCCCCCTCGACAAAACTGCCTTCGCGCAGAAAACTGCGGCGGATCGTGTCCGGCGTCACGAAAATGTCCGTCGGCTTGGGATGAAAATGATTTTGCGCCGTGCGCAGGAAGCCGAAGCCCTTCTCGGAAATTTCGAGATAACCGGCACCGTAATTGGCATTGGGCGTTTTATCGCCGTTGACTTGCGTTTCGCTCATAAAAATGTTTGTGACCGAAGGCTGAAACCCTTCCGAAAAATTGGGAAAAGTGAATTTTGAAAAAATGCCGGCAACACCAAATGCTGCCAACGGGAACCTTCGACAGCCCTTTAATTACGGGCAAATGCCTTCAAAGGCAACAACTATTTTCGGCCGCCAAAGCAAAAGGCGCGCAGATTCAGGTCAAATCTGCGCGCCAGAAATTACCGGCCAAATCAGCCGCCGACTTCCGCACGCGCTTCCGCCGCGAGCGCCGTGCTCAAATAACGTTCGCCCGTCGAGCAGGCGATGGTCACGATGGTTTTGCCCTTGTTTTCCGGGCGTTTCGCCACTTCAATCGCGGCGATGACATTTGCGCCCGTCGAAATGCCAACGAGAATTCCCTCTTCCTTCGCCAGCCGCCGCGCCATCGCAAACGCGTCGTCATTGGAAACTTGAACGCACTCGACAATCTGCGGATTACCCGCGCTGTCCTTCAAATGCAGATTGCCGGGAACAAAGCCCGCGCCCGTGCCTTGAATCTTGTGCGGCCCCGGCTTCACCGGCTGGCCGGCCAGCGTCTGCGAAATGACCGGCGAATCTTTCGGTTCAACGGCGATCGCCTGGAACGAGGCTTTCTTCGGCTTGATGGCTTCGACGCAACCGGTGATCGTTCCGCCCGTGCCGACGGCGGCGACCAAAATATCAATCTTGCCATCCGTGTCTTCCCACAGTTCCACCGCCGTGGTCTTGGAATGAATCGCCGGATTCGCCGGATTGTTGAACTGCTGCGGAATCCACGAGTTCGGCGTTTCTTTCGCGAGCACTTCGGCGCGCGCAATCGCGCCTTTCATGCCTTCCGCGCCGGGCGTCAGAACGAGTTTTGCGCCGAGCATCGCGAGTAACGTGCGCCGTTCGAGCGACATCGTTTCCGGCATCGTCAAAATCAATTTATAACCTTTCGCCGCCGCGACGAACGCAAGCGCGATGCCGGTGTTGCCGGAAGTCGGTTCGATGATGACGGTGTCCCTCTTCAACACGCCGCTTTTTTCAGCAGCCTCGATCATCGCCGCGCCGATGCGATCCTTGACGCTGCCGAGCGGATTAAAAAATTCGCACTTGAGCAGGATGGTGGCGTCCACGCCAGCGGTGACCTTGTTCAGTTTGACCAGCGGCGTGCGGCCGACGGTCTCGACAATGTTGTTATAGATGCGTCCCATAATTTTTTGATGGTTAAGTTATTTGCGTAAGTCTGGTTAAAGTTGTGCGGAATGCGGCGGACGGGCAAGTAATTTTTATCTGAATTGAAACCTCGCAACCGCAAAGATTAAATCGCCCCGCATTTCAGGATGACTTCATTTGACAGGCATAATGGATGCGTTATGGTTGGCGCATGAGCTATCAACTTCAAGTCAAAGGGGTCACGGATGAAATAAAGGAACGCCTGGCGGCGAGCGCGGAAAGAAATTTTCGCAGCCTGAACCAGGAAGCACTGGCGCGCATCCAGTTCAGCTTTGAGATCGAGGATTCACTGCGCTTGAAGACGCTCCAAAAAATGATTGATGAAGGGCTGGCCGGCACCGAACGTCCCGGCACGCTGGCCCGGCTGCGTGAAATTGCCGCCAAGGCCCGCGCCAGCGCCAAATGAAAGTCAGATTCAGTTCGGTTTTTGAAGGCGATTTTGCGGAAATCATCACGCACTTTGCCAGCGAAGTTTCCCCGGAGCTTTCGCTTCGTTTTGAAAACCGCATCACCGCCGCCTTTGAAAAGATTGTCCGGCATCCGGAAATCGGACGCCGCCGGAAAGATTTGCAGCAACCGGGCATCAGAAGTTTTCGCGTGGCCGGTTTTGAAAGTTATTTAATTTTCTATCAGGTTCGGACCAAGGATATTTTCTTTGTCCGTTTGTTGCACGGCTCAATGAATCTTCCGGCCATGTTTCCGGAGGCTTAAAACAATAAGTCCCGGCTCAACCTTGCGGTCAAGCCGGGACAAATGGGGGATGGGAGTTCGCCATGCTCTCTTTCCCGAACCGGCATTAGGCGCGCCCTCGCGGGGCTGCCGGCTTCCCGACGCCATTCTCCACGGCAAGCGGAGTTATCGGCCTCGTAGCAGGGCCGTCCGACGCCTTGCGGCGCGCGGATTTTGAGTGAGGCTTTTCAGCTCGCTTCGGCTGGTGGTTGCGCCACCGGCCTGCCAACCAGGTCAAGACACGCCTGCGATTTTCATTCGCGTCTTGACCACTGGTTCCGGGTCAGCCACCGCTTTTGACGGTGCGTTCGCCCCGAACCACGGGTCTCGCCTCTTCTCTCTCAAGTTGCTTTTTATCTCACAGTCCAGCGGTGTCGTTTTTAACATCGCCGGCGCTTGGAAGTTTTTCACGGAACCTGCCGAGTTCCCGTGTTCTTCCCGATGCGTGCGCTCCTTTTGTCCGCCTTTCGGCGTTTTTCTTTGGGCGGTTTCAATTTTATTCAAACCCGCCAGAGCCGTCCGCACCGTGCTGATGCACAGTAGCAACTATTCACCCTCTGGGTGACTGCGATTCGTCCAAGCCCGAAACCAGCTTGGACTACTTGACTCAACTCGCCGCAGCTTCTAATCGCGGCTTGCTGCCAAGTCCCTCATTCGCATTTGACGGTGTGCGAACACCGCCAGAGGAACCGGTGAATTCTGCCTCGTCGCGCGTTGCCGCGCGGTTTTGAGGAGCCGGGTCAACCAGCCTGACCCGGCTTTTCCCCAGTCGCCTGGGATTATCCTGAAACGAACGACTTCAATTTTACTTTCCGCCGCCCGCTTCGTTCTTTCAATGAACTGCAAACACTCTAGCAGAAATTTTATTTCTGCCCACAAATTGATATGCACAGCTTATGCACCGAAAACGGCCGGTGAACAAACTGTGAATAATTCTAAAGCATCAATTAAATCAAGGCTTATACCGACTTACAACCACGGGTTATTCACCGGAAACCTGCGCGAAAAATCCGGCGGTGAACAAGTTGCCGCCGGATTTTTTGAAAAGTGTAAAAAAGTTCACCCCAGATGATTCGCCGCGCCTTGCAGGCCGGTGACAATCTCATCGCGCGTCTGGGCATTGCGGATGCGGACGTAGGCGTCATTTTCCAGCCGCGCGGTGTAGGCCACTTTCAATTCCTGCGCGCGCTTGAACTGCTTGTCCGGTTTCGCCGGCGTGATCGGATACTCGACGGCATAGCCCGCCGCGCGCAG
>PLHK01000136.1 GCA_003139955.1 Limisphaerales bacterium | reverse complement strand
GTGAAATGCACGCACGGCGCGACGATCGGGCAGTTAAATGATGAATCCATTTTTTACCTGCGGTCGCGCGGCCTGGGCACGGACACGGCGCGCCGGATGTTGATTCACGCTTTTGCCGGGGAAATCATTGAGCGGGTGCAATGCGATGCCGCCCGCGAAGAACTGGACAAAGTGGTGTGGGACCGCCTGGAGGCCAGCCACAACCTGGCGGCGAAGAATTAGGCTGGGGGAAAGTGGAAATGGGGCCGGAAAACGTTCCGCTGACCCGGTTAGCGAGGCGAACATGTTTGAAGATATAAACGATCTCTATCAGCAGGTCATTTTGGACCACTGCAAGCAGCCGCGGAATTTCCGCGAGATGCCGGCGTGTTCGTGTTCGGCGCAGGGGCGCAACCCGCTGTGCGGGGATAAGTTGCAGTTGTTCCTGGCCATGGAAGGCGACACGGTGAAGGACGTGAGTTTTGTGGGGTCCGGCTGCTGCATCTCCAAAGCCTCGGCCTCGCTGCTGACAGAATTTGCCAAAGGCAAGACGCGGGCGGACATTGAAACCATGTTCGGCCAGGTGCATGAGATGATCAAGACCGGCAAAGTGGTCGGCGATGTGGGCAAGCTGGCGGTTTTTGCCGGTGTTTACAAGTACCCGGCCCGCGTGAAATGCGCCATCCTGTCCTGGCACGCGATGATGTCCGCGCTCAAAGGCGGCAACCAGCCCGTGAGCACGGAATCCGAGCAGAATTGAACCAGCATTGAATTTAATTGAATAACTCGCAGTTCGGGAGAATTGCGTTACCTTGTCCATTGCCATGCATAATAATGAAACAGTAACCTTGGCCCGCGACGTGGAAGCCTATGTGGTGCCGGTGGGCACGAAGGTGACCTTGCAAAAGGGCGAAACCGCCTACATCACCCAGTCGCTCGGCGGCAGCTACACGGTGGTGGTGAACGGCAACATGTTCCGCATCGACAGCCAGAACGCGGACGCGCTGGGGCTGGAAGTGGCCGCCAAACCGCAGTCCACGGGCGCGCCGGTGACCACGGAAACCCTGGAAAAAGAGATTTGGACCCAGCTCAAGACCTGTTACGACCCGGAAATCCCCGTGAATATCGTGGATTTGGGCCTGATTTACGACTGCCACCTCAGTCCGCTGGGGGAAAACAGCTACAAAGCCGAGGTGAAAATGACTTTGACCGCGCCCGGTTGCGGCATGGGGCCGGTGCTGGCGCAGGATGTGCAAAACAAACTGATCTCGCTCGAGGGCGTGGAGGATGTGGACGTGCAATTGGTCTGGGAGCCGCAGTGGAACCAGAGCATGATGACCGAGGCGGCGAAGCTGCAACTGGGGCTGCTGTAATTTTTCAACCACGGATGGGCACGGATTAACACGGATAAAAATTTCATTTGGCTCTAATTTCTGAAATACGCCGCTTAATTTTATTCCAATGGCGAGAATACATCCAGCTATGCCTTAACACAAAAAACAACCTAAATCTTGGACGCTTTCCAAGACGCGGAGCAATTTTCTCTTTAAGCCAATCTGGATGAAAGGCCGCCCATTCGCCAGCAATTGAAAACATATTAATTCTACAAACAGGGCAAACTTCGCCAATCAGAATTTCCTCAATTTCATTTTCTGTGTAAGCAGATGCTGCCAATGTTTTTGCAATACGTTCATGATCATCCGGCTGCAATTCAGTATCGAGGAAAAATTCAGACAGAGCATCCCAAACGGGAAAACGCTCTTCGATTTGTGCCTCGGTTGCTTTCATTTGTTTCAAGCATCCGTGTTCATCCGTGCCCATCCGTGGTTAAAATCTTTTCCACTTTCGCCACATCGTCCGGCATATCCACGCCGATGCTGTCGTAATCCACTTGCACGACCGCGATGCCGATGCCGTTTTCCAGCGCGCGCAACTGCTCCAGCTTTTCCGCGTTTTCCAGCGGCGACACCGGGAATTTCACCAGCCGCAACAAGGTCTCGCGCCGGTAGCCGTAAATGCCGAGGTGCTTCAAAAAAGCAAACGCCGCCAACTGCTCATTCGCTGGACGGCTGGCGGCCTCGCGCAAATACGGAATCGTGCGCCGCGAAAAATATAACGCGCGACCGGCGGTGTTGACAACGACTTTCACGACGTTCGGATTGTCCAGCTCGGCCGAATTTTTGATACGGGTCGCGGCGGTGGACATTTCATTTTGCGCCAGCGCGTTCGCCACCGCATCAATCACGCTTGGATCAATCAGCGGTTCGTCGCCTTGGATGTTCACGACCGCGTCGCCGCCGCAGCGCTCCGCAACTTCCGCGATACGGTCCGAGCCGCTGGGATGTTCCGGGCGCGTCATCTCCACGCGGCAGAAATTTTGCGCCACTTCCCAGATGCGCGTGTCGTCCGTGGCCACGATGATTTCGGAAAGTGATTTTGCCTTTTCACAATGCTCGACGACGTGCTGGATGAGCGGCTTGCCGGCGATGAGCGCGAGCGGCTTGCCGGGAAATCGCGTCGAGGCGTAGCGCGCGGGAATGATGCCAAGAATTTTCACGAGTCGAGATTAAGCCAGAGAACCTGCGCGGATGAAACACAGATTTTCGACAAAGCCGGGTTGACGCGCAATTGGGCGGTAATTTTTAGCCGTTCGCCAGTTTCAAAATCCGTTCCGCGTGCGCCTTGGTCAGCGGCGTCACGGACAGACGTGATTGTTTCACCAATGGCATTTCCTTGAGGACGGCGTCGGCCTTGATGGTTTCGAGCGTCACGGGATTTTTTAACGGCCTGACCGGTTCCAAATCCACGCAGGACCAGTCGCCATCGGTGGCGGTCGCGTCGGGATAAAATTCTTTCGCCACGCGCGCGAGGCCGACAATCTGCTTGTCGCTCACGCTGTGATAAAAGAATACAGAGTCGCCTTTTTTCATCGCGCGCAGATTGTTTCGCGCCTGAAAATTGCGGACGCCGGTCCACGCAGTTTTGCCGTCCTTGACGAATTGCGTCCACGAATACGCTTCGGGTTCCGATTTCACGAGCCAGTAATTCATGCCAAAATAAACCACAGATGGGCACAGATGCACACTGATAAAAGCACAAACACGAATTTCACGAATTATCACCAACCTGCTTTTGGCAGTTTCCATTCGTGCCAATGAGTGAAATTCGCGTCTGAAAATCGGTGTTTCATCTGTGTTTCAACTGTGGCTAAAATAAGCTGGTGATCATTGAAGAAAATTTGAACTCCATCCGCCAGCGCATCGCCGCCGCGTCCGCGCGCGCGGGACGCGAGGCGGACAGCGTCACATTGCTGGCGGTCTCCAAGTCGCATCCGCCGGAAACGATTCGCGCGGCGGTGGACTGCGGACACATTTTTTTCGGCGAAAATAAAATCCAGGAAGCGAAGGCGAAAATCCCGCTGTGCCCCGGCCGGGCGCGCTGGCAGTTCATCGGCCACCTGCAGTCGAACAAGGTGCGCGACGCGGTGGAGTTGTTCGAGATGATTCAAGGCGTGGACAGCTTCGCCATCGCGCAGGAAATTTCCAAGCGTGCCGCGCAGGCTGGCAAGACGATGCCAATTTTGATCGAAGTGAATGTGGCGGGCGAGGCGAGCAAGTTCGGATATGCGCCGGAAAACTTGCTGGCCGAACTGAACGAGTTAAACGCGCTGCCGAAAATTGAAATCCACGGGCTGATGGCCATTCCGCCGTTCACGCCGCTGCCGGAAAAGGCGCGGCCATATTTCAAAAAGCTCCGCGAGTTGAAAGTTGAGTGCGAAAAAATTCTGGGTGCGCCGCTGCCGCACTTGAGCATGGGTATGAGCGGCGATTTTGAGGTGGCGATTGAAGAAGGCGCGACCATCGTGCGCATCGGCACGGCGTTGTTCGGCGAGCGTTTGAGCAGTGTGCGTCGCGCGCCGGAGTGAGAATCATTGGTCGCGCACGGTGTCGCCCACTTGCGCCTCACCGGAAGTGATGTCGGCGACGGTGTTGTTATCCTGCTGCGGGCCGGTCACGCGGACTTCGGCCACCTTCAATCCGTCGCGATAAATAAAAAGCGTCTGATCCATTTTCGGCATCTGGCTCGCGGGAAAACTCAACACCACAAAACGTCCGATGGTGTTCACGGAAACAACCTTGGCCGCGAGCGAATAATCCGGCGTGACAATCGGTGCGGGCGCGGGCGTAGGCGTGGTCACGGGTGCGCTTACAGGTGCGGTCGCGGGAGTGAATGTCGGAGTGGGTGCGGGCGCGGTTGGCGTGGCAGTTTTTGGTTCGTCGTAGATCGAGTAGCAACCGCTGGCGGCCAGCGTCAGCAGCAGCGAAAAAATCAGGGTGGAATTTTTCATGGTGAACCTTATCAAACTATGACTGACAGTCGCCGATTTTGTCAGCGGAATCAAGTCAATGCCGGACGGGTTTTTTAACCGGCGCAAAAAACTTTCTCACAACTCTCGTCATTATTCAACTTCGCGAGCAATTGCGCCACCGTTTGCGTTTGGCCGGGCAAAATTAATTCCGGCGCGATTTCGTTCAATGGTTGCAATACAAATCGCCGTTCGCCCGCGCGCGGGTGCGGCAAAATCAAATCCGGTGAATTGCGGATTTCATTTCCGAACGCGATCAGGTCCAAATCCAGCGGGCGGGGCTCGTTGAGGATTTTTTTTGCCGACCGGCCAAATTCTTTTTCCAGCGCCTGCAATTTTTCCAGCAACGATTCCGGCGTTTCTTCTGCGAACGGACTTAAAGCGATAATGGCGTTCAGAAATTTTGGTGAATCCGGCGGACAATTTACGGGCGAGGTTTGCCACAGCGAAGATTTAAAAATTGGCGTGGCGGCGGTTTTTTGCAACTGCGCCATTGCGTCCAAAATAATTTTCCGCGAATCGCCAAGATTGGAGCCGAGCGCGATAAAAACCAGTTTTTGAAATTCCAAGTTCTGGATTCCGAATGCCGGATTCATTTCAAGCCAAGCACGTCCTGCATATCGTAAAGGCCGGCCTTTTGTTTCACGAGCCACTGCGCGGCACGGAGCGCGCCGTTCGCGAACGTATCACGGCTGGACGCCTTGTGGGTAAGCTCAACGCGCTCGCCGTTGTTGGCGAAAATGACCGTGTGATCGCCCACGACATCGCCGCCGCGAATCGCGTGGATGCCAATTTCGTTTTGCGTGCGTTCGCCGACGATGCCTTTGCGCCCGTGACGGAGCGCCTCTTCGAGTTGCAGCTTGCGCACACCGCCGAGGATTTCGAGCAACGTCGTCGCCGTGCCGCTCGGTGCGTCCTTTTTGAGGCGATGGTGCATCTCAACGACTTCGAGGTCGAAGTTCGGGCCGAGAATTTCCGCCGCCTTGCGCGTGAGCCAGAAGAGCGTGTTGACGCCGGTGGAAAAATTCGTGGCGACGACCATCGGGATTTGCGACTTGAGCGCGGTGATTTTCTCTTTTTCCGTCGCGCTGTGGCCGGTGGTGCCGATGACAATAGCCTTTTTATTTTTGGCGCAGAGTTCCGCGACGCCGAGCGTGGCGCTGTGGAAACTGAAATCAATCACGACATCGGCCTTGGCGATCAACTTGCCGAGATCGTCGCCATGGTCAATCGAACCGACGACTTCAAGTTCAGGAATGCGCGCGGCGCAAGTGAGAAGTGCCTGTCCCATGCGACCCTGGCTGCCGTTGATGATGATCTTTGTCATTTTACTTTTGCCACAGAGTCACAGAGAACACAGAGATTTTACAAACAAATTTTTCTATGTGAACTCTGTGGTTCTGCAACAAAGAATTTATTTCAAAATTCCCGACGCCTTCATGGCCGCTTTCAGCGTGGCACGGTTGGCGGCGCTCATTTGCACGAGCGGCAGGCGGTATTCTTCGTCAATCAAACCGAGCATCGCGAGCGCGGCTTTGACGGGAACGGGATTGGTTTCGATGAACAAATCCTTGAACAGCGGATACAGTTTCTGATGGATCTGCAACGCCTTTTTCAAATCGCCAGCGGCGAAGGCGCGCACCATGTTGGCGACTTCGCGCGGCGCGACATTGGACGCGACGCTGATGACGCCTTGCGCGCCGACGGCCATGAACGGCAGCGTGAGCGAATCGTCGCCGGACAAAATTTCAAATTTATTTCCCAGCGCGGCGCGGAGCTGTGAGACGCGGTCGGCGTTGCCGCCAGCTTCCTTGATGCCGATGATGTTTTTGCAGTCGGCGGCGAGGCGTTTCACCGTCGGCACGGCGATCTCGATGCCGCAGCGTCCGGGAATACTGTAAAGAATGATCGGCAACTTCGTGTTGTTCGCAATCGCCTTGAAATGCTGATACAAGCCTTCTGGCGTCGGCTTGTTGTAATAAGGCGCGACTTGCAGCGAGCCGTCCGCGCCGACTTTTTCGGCGGCGATGGTGAGGCTGATGGCTTCGGTCGTGGAGTTCGCGCCGGTGCCGGCGAGGATTTTGATTTTGCCCGCCGCGAACTTCACGCACAGTTCGATGATGCGGATGTGTTCGTCGCAATCCACCGTGGGCGATTCGCCGGTGGTGCCGACGGGCACGATGCCGTCCACGCCGCCCTTGATCTGGTTTTTGACGAGGCGCGCGAGGGCGGCTTCATCCAACAGGCCATTCTTGAACGGTGTGACAATCGCGGTGTAAGTGCCGGTGAACATAAGTTAATTCAGTTGAACAGCCTCGCAAAAAAGCGCGGACTTGGCGAGCGGGAATTTTTTGGCGGAAGTGAACCTTTGTCGCTTCCACAAAAACCAGTGCGGCTTGAATCGGCTTGCGGAATTTTAACTCATCTGCCACGGCGCGCGATAGGCGCGGGTCAGCAGTCGGATGGCTTCGGGATTGCCGATGATTTTTTCACTGGCCGCATCCCAGTTGATTTTGCGGCCGGTGAGCATGGAGATCAAACCGAGATGGCCGGGAATCGTGGAGTGATGCGCAGTCTCGACGGGCGTGATGGTCGGCTGGCGCGACTTGACGCAGTCCAGAAAATTCCGCTGATGGTTGGCGGACTCGTATAATTTAACCTTGCGCAGTTCTTCGGGCAGCGATTTGCCTATTTTCCATGCAGGATTGGAAGCGTCGAATCCGCCGCGATTCACCCAGACCCAGCCGTCGGTGCCGATCCATTTAACGCCAAGATTGATGTCATCGTAACCGCCGGCGATGGTCATGGTGATGTTCTGCGGATACTTAAGTTCGATGCGGTATTTAGTGCAGGTGTTCCAAAGCGCATCGGCGGCAGGAAAATCGCCGTGGCCTTCGATTTCCGACGGGCCGGAATTGTCGAAACCCAAACCCCAGTGCGCGATGTCGGCGTGATGACCGACCCAGTCCATCAACTGGCCGCCACCAGTGTTGTAGTTCCAGCGCCAGTTCCTATGGATGCGCTGACTGATGTAAGGCTCCATCTTGGACGGGCCGATCCAAGTTTCGTAATCCAGTTCCGCCGGCGGTTTGGTGACGGCGATGTTCCAAGCCGGAGTTCCCGGCCTGACGGCGGCGAGATCGTCAATGCCCAGCGGTGCCAGGCGGCGGAGCAGTTCAGGCGCAGTCTGGGTCAAATCATTATGGCCGGCTGGCAAACCGACTTCGACCCGCAAGACTTCACCGATGAGCCCGTTGCGGACGATTTCCGCTGCCTTACGGAAAATCGCCTGCGAACGCTGCCACGAACCGGTCTGCCAGATGATCTTATTCTGCTGCACGGCGCGGACAATGGCCTGCTGTTCGGTAATCGTCTGGGCCAGCGGCTTTTCGCCATAGATGTCTTTGTTCTGGCGGGCGGCTTCGGTGGCGACCAGTTCATGCCAGTGATCCGGCACCGCGATCATGACCGCGTCGATCTCGTCGCTCGCCAGCAGTTCACGATAGTCGTGATAGGCCTTGCAGTCGGTGTTCTGGTAATAGTCGTTGATGGTGTCAACGGCATCCTGCAAATAATTTTTGTCAAGGTCGCAGGCCGCCACCACCTGGCAGTCGTTCAGAGCTAAAAACGATTTGGTGTTGGGCGGCCCTTGCAAACCCCAGCCGATAACCCCAAGGTTAATGCGGTTGGATGGTCGCGGACGCCGCGTGAAACCGGTGGCGTAACCGGGAAGGATGAGTGGCAAGGCAATCGCCGCGCTCGCAGTGGCGATGAATTTACGGCGGCTGAAGCCGCTGGAAGTCTTTTTCTTCATTGGCTGATGTTATTGATGTAGCTCATTTGCCGGGCGTCTGGCGACCAAAAAGTTACGGATGTCAGTGATGGATTTGCTATTGTCCATGTGCGGATTTCAAGCCGGTCATTCGTTGACTAGGCCCAACTGGTTTTGCTCAATCCAGCCCGACTCGGATTCCGTGCGGATGAAAAAATAATTCCCCCGCGTTCGCAGTTTCCGCGCCGGTTCGCCCGCGTTCAAAGTGGAAATCACTTCGCCCGCGCGCGTCGGCGTCAGCCGCAGCGGCGCGTTTTTTTTGAGGACGAAACCAATCTGCGCGCGGCCCACGACGCCGAGATTCGCCGCCACGCTGAACAAAAAAAACCCGAATCCGAGCGCCGCCAGCGTTTGTTGCCAGCCGGATTTTTTGCGCCGGAAAATTCCCGGTAACACCAGCGCGCCCGCCGCCAGCGACAAACTGGCACCCGCAATCCACAGCCACGCGGCCGGCGGCAGCCACGTTGACGCAGCCTCGAACCATCTCAATTGCGGTTCGTCCAACTCCGCCGCCTGCCGCGCGAATTTCAGATTTGAACGCGCGCGCGGATCGAACGGGTCAATCCAGCGCGCCTGCTCCCACGCCAGAATCGCCGCACCCGCGTGTCCGCGCTGCCATTCGGCGATGCCCAGATCCACCAGCGCGCCAGACGACGTTTTTTGCTTTATGGAATTTTCAAACGCCGCCGCCGCTTCGGGAAATTGTCCGGCGCGGTCCAGCGCGAGGCCTTGCGCAAAAAAATCATTGGTCGCCGCCGCGCCGCCGGTTTCAACGGCGCAGAAAATCGCGGCCAAAAAAATGAGCCAACGAAACTTCACAATTTTTCCTCCATTTTTGCCAGCAATGCTTTCACCGCTGGTTTGAGCACGAGCAAATCAGCCGTTTCCGTTTTGGCGCTGGCGAACTGTGCATCGGCTGCCGCAAAAATTTTGCGGACTGTTTCACCGGTGTGACCATTTTGTTCCGCGTGATCCAACTGCGCCAGTACGTCGGCGCAGACCATCGCCTGCGGATGCGCGGGCAAATGCGGCGCGCAGGAAATTTTCAGCGCGTTCGCCGCGTGCAAAACAAAACCCGCCGCGTCGCCAGCTTTAACCGCCTGTTGCAGTTTCTTTTTCTCGCCTCGCAAAGCGCGGCGCGCCTGCCGTCGCCGGACAATTTCCGGATGCGCCTCCAGAAAACGGCGGCGGCAATCCCATCGCCACAACGCGAAAAATCCCATCGCCGGCACAAATTGTAAAATCACAAGCCAGTCGCACAGTTGCGATGGTTTCAAGCTGGCCACCGTTTTTCCCGGCGTCGGCGCGAGGCCGCTTAATTTCAGCGGCGCGCCGGATTCGGATTCGTCATCGTCTGTCGGCAATTGTTCTGGCAACCCTTCGCCGACCACCGTGACTGGCAGCGGCGGGATCGTCAGGTCAAAATATTTTCCCGCCGCCGGATCAAAATAGCTAAACGGAATCGCGGGAGTTTCGCGCGCTTCATCGGTCAGCGGAATCAGCGTGTAGCCCGTGGCCGGCGGATTGTCCGCGATGATCTGCCAGTCGTGTGCGCGCGGCAGCATCGGCGGCACGAAGCGCGTCAAATCGCCTTCGCCGTGAAAAATAATTTTCAGATGCGCCGGCTCGCCCACGCGCAGCCGGTTCGTGGACAATTGCGGCGGGTCGGCAAAAAATTTCCCGATCGCGCCCGTGTAGCCGGGCAATTCAGTTTCGGTCGGCAGCGGGCGCACGTTGATTTTTAACGGATCGGAAACCAGCAAAACATATTTCGGCGGTCCACCGGACTGGTTTCCCGCCGTGAAAGCCTGCACCGAAATCATCAGCGACCCGGCGGCCAGCGGCGTCGCCACGGTTTCATAAATGAACGCCGGCTTCAGTTGTCCGTCAAGGTTCACGACCTCGACCGACTGGCGGGTGACGAACCTGTCCGTCAAAAATCCGCCGCCGTTGAACTGCACGTCACGCAACGCCTCGAGGCGGTTGCCTTGTGCCGTCGGCAAGATGACGCGCACGCGGAACGGCTGACCAAAAAACAAATTCCTCTCCGAAAATTCCAGCAACAATTTTCGCGCCGGCTCCGTCGCTGCGTCCGCTGCCACGTCCACGCTGGCCTCCGGAACCATAACGCTGCTCCCACTGGCTGAAATCACAAAATTGGAGATGGTGAAACGCCCCGCCGTTGCCGCCGTGAATTCGTAGTAAAATTCCGTGAGCGGATGGAAGGGGGTTCCGTCGGGCTGCGTCAATTGTCCGCGCGCCGCCGGGCCGGGGCGTAATTCCGGAGGCGCGAAAATTTCGTCCGGCCACGCGATGGAATTCTGCGTCGCGTTGACGGCCACGCGGTAAATCGTTTTTTCTCCGGGTTGCACCACGGGCGGATCGAATTCCGCCGTCGCCGAAACCGTTTCAAATTGCGAAGGGTCCACCTGCGGCTGCGGCACCATCACGATCTGCGCCGCCACGTTTGGCGGAATTTGCGGCGGCGCTTGCGCGCTTAAACTGAATGGCGCGAGCAGCAGCGGCAAAAATAATTTTGAAANNTCATCGTCAGGCGGCGGCTGCCGTCGAGCGAAAAGCCGTCGAGGATTTGTCCCGCCTGATTCGGCGAAAGCGGAATCTGTATTTGATCACCTTCTTGCGACGCATTTTCCTTCTGGCCGGTCAGCGAATCAAGTTGCACACCATCTTTGCCATCGTCGTCTTCTTCACCGTCATCGCCCGGCGCACCGGGCGGCGCATCAGGCCCGGGAATCTGGCCTTTGAGCTTGCCCAACATTTTCGCCAAATCCTGCCGCTGCTGGCCCAGCGCGCCGAGCATCGCCTGCATCTGGCGCAAACTATCCACGAGTTTCGCGATACCGCGCTCGACGATTTCCGCGTTGCGCGTCGCGTTCGTGTCGGCGGGATTTAATTCGGCGGAACTTTTGAAATCATCCGCCGCGCGCTGCCACTTCGACAAAGTTTTTCCGTAAGTTTCCATCGCAGCTTGAACGGCTTTTTCCGCGTCGCGCAATTCATGCCGCGCGCCGCGACCTTCAAGATATGCGGCGATCATTTTATCCAAATCATTTTGCGCGAGCGCGGATTCGCCGGAGCGCAAGGCATTTTGACCCGCCGCCAATGCCGCGTTGCCCCGCGCCGAAACTTTTTGCGCGTCCGGCCCTTTTTTCAAAAACTCGACGCCCTCGGCAAAACGCGTGTGGCCAAGATTGTAAAGTGACGGCGGCTGCACGCGTTCGTCCTGCGCGGCGAGCGCGGATTGAAACATCAGCTCCGCGTCGGCAAATTTTTTGGCGGCGAGCAACTTTGTCCCCGCATTGTAAAAATCGCGGGCGGTGACGGGCGCAACGGAATTCGTTTCATCCGCCGCCAGTGCGCTAAAACCAATCGTGAAAACGAGCGGCATCGCGATTTTTTTTAATGTCGCAAAAAAATTCATGGCGTGGCCGGGAAATTTTTTCGTCGCGTGCCGATGAGCGATTCGGCGACGAGCAGCACGAGCATGGCGGCGATGAACCAATAAAATTGCTCGACGCCGTTTTTTGCGGACTGCCGCAGGCCGCCCGCGCGATCGAGCGCGTGAATCGCTGGACGGATTTTCGTCAGGCCTTCGCCGAGCGCGCCAAGCGGATAATAGCTGCCGCCGGTGGCCTCGGCGATTTCACGCAGCGTCGTTTCGTCAAGCTGGCTGCGGACAATTTCACCTTTGTCATCGCGCAACAGTTCCGGCTGGCCGGTGGCATTGACGGTTTGAATTTCTTTTCCCGCTGGCGTGCCGACGCCGATGGTGAAAACCACCACGCCGTTCGTCGCCAGATTTTTCGCGGCGGCGACGCCGGATTTTTCCAAGTCCTCGCCGTCCGTCACGAGCACGATGATTTTGCGTTTCGCATTTTTATCCATCGCGCGATACGCCTCGTCCAGCGCGCGACCGATGTCCGTGCCAGGAATGGGCATGGTTTTTTCGTCCACGGACAAAAGTGTTTCTTCAAACGCATCCACGTCGAACGTCAATGGACATTGGATGAACGCGCTGCCAGCAAACGTGACGAGGCCGACGCGACCATGACTTTGGCGGCGCACAAAATCGAGCATCGCAAATTTCGCGCGCTGCAAACGGCTCGGCAAAACATCGCTCGTCGTCATGCTCAATGAGCAATCCAGACAAAACACCACATCGTCGCCGAGCCACGCTTTGTCGGTCGCGACGCTGCCCCATTGCGGTCGCGCCAGCGCGAGGCCGGCAAAAATAAACGCGAGCAGTAGTAAAATATTTTTGAACCGCCGCCGCGCCGGACTGTGCGACGCAGTGAGTTGTTGAATAAAATTCGGCGACGCCATGCGTGCCAGTTGTTCGCGCCGTTTTTTCGCCGCGTGAGCGTGAAGCAACGCCAAAAAAATCGGCGCGACCGCTGCCAGCCACAGCCAGCGCGGTTCGGCAAAATGAAAATCGGCAAAGTTCATGGCACGCGGCGAAATCGTGTGTTCGCCAAAATAATTTCCAAACTCAAAATTCCGAACGCGGCCAGCAGCGGCCATTCGAACAATGGCTCGTAAGTCGCGAACCGCCGCAATTTCACCTCGGATTTTTCCAGGTGGTCAATCTGGTTGTAAATGTTCTGCAACTCGCGCTGGTTTTTGGCGCGATAAAATTGTCCGCCGGACAGCGCGGCCATTTTGCCGAGCACGGTGTAATTGGCCGGCTGCAGCAGCAGCGTCGGAATGACATTACCGTTCGCATCGAGCCGGAAATTTCCCGTGGCCGGATCGAACGCTGGCATATTGCACGGCGCCTCGATGCCGATGCCGATGGTGTAAATTTTCACGCCCAGTGCGGCGGCGAGTTGCGCGGCGGGCAGCGGATCAATCTTGCCCAGGTTGTTGTCGCCGTCGGTCAGCAAAATCATGATGCGGCTCTTGCCGTTTGGTACAGTCTTGAGCCGCTTGGCGGCGACGGCGACGGCATCGCCGATGGCCGTGCCCAAATCCGTGATGATGCCGATGTGCAGGCGCTGGAGATTTTCGATGAGCCAGTCGTGATTGAGCGTGAGTGGGCTGGCGAGATACGGCACGCCGGAAAACGCGATGAGGCCGATGCGGTCGTTCTGGCGTTTTTGGATGAAATCTTTCAGCACGCCGGACGCGATGGCAAAGCGCGACAGTTTTTCCGCCGGCTTGCCCATGTCGATCGCCTCCATGGACCACGACAGATCCAACACGAGCATGATGTCAATGCCCGGCGTTTCCGTTTCGACGTGATAATTTGCCAGTCGCGGCCCCGCGAGCGCGACGATGCCGAGCGCGACCGCGACTAGGCGCAGGAAAAATAAAAAACGTCCCGCCGCCGAATGCGCCCTGACGCCGGCTTCGCGCGCGATGTCCGCGCTGGAAAACGTTAGGGCCGACAGCTTGCCAGTTTTTCCCCGCAGCAGCGCGTAAATTGGCAGCAAGCCGAGTAACCCCAGCAGCCAAGGAAATTGAAATTCAAATTCGCCGGTCATTTGGTTCCCTGAACTCGTTCCCGTTGTTTTTCGGCAAGCGCAATCAATTCAAGCGCGCGACTCGCCGCGTTGATTGGCGGTGCTGATTTTGTCGGCGAAAATTTCCGCTCGTCGCATTCGCGCAGAAAATTTGAGATGGATCCGGCAAGTTCCGTGCCGATTGTTTCGTTGCCGACAAGCGCCGCGCAAAATTCCGCCGTGGTCAGTTCGGCGGCAGGAAAAATGAATGCGGCGATGACGTAGCGGCGCAGGATTTGCGAAACGTCACTTAAAAGTTTTCCGTCTTCAGGCCGGCCAATTAATTTTGCGAGCGCGTCGCGCGCCAAAAATTCAGGCGGCAAAATCACCGCCGGCTTCGGCTGAAATAATTTCCACAAAACCAGCATCGCCAAAATGACGAACGCAAAACCGCCAACGATGACGGACGTTCCGTGCTGCTCCCAAAATGTCGGCGGCATTTCGCCGTAAGCCGGCGCGAGCGCGGGCAGGGCATTTGTGTCCGCCGCTTTTGCGAAAGTGAACGACAGTAAAAATGTTGCGGGAAGAAATTTCATCCACGTCTTCGTCCCCGGCGGATTTCAAAAAAACGTTGCAGCTTGGGCGCGAACGGTTCGGTGGTGTCGAGCCGCAACGTGTCCACGCCGGTGCGGATGAGCGCGCGATCCAGTTCCGCGAGTCGTCCGGCATTGACGCTGGCATATTTCTCGCGCACGGCGTTGCGAGTCGAATCGAGTTCCAGCAGTTCGCCGGTTTCGGCATCTTCAATGGTCACGAGTCCGGCGTCCGGCAAAATACTTTCGCGCGGATCATGCAAGTGCAGGCAGACGACATCGTGGCGCGTGTTTGTGAGGCCGAGTTCTTGCACGACATCGCGAGAACTTTCACTCTTTGAAACCGAACTGTGCAAAAAATCTGTGAGCAAAAAAACAATCGAGCGCCGATTCAAAACATGATTCAGGAAAACGAGTGCGCGGGAAATGTCCGTGGCGCGCTTCTTCGGTTGGAACATCAACATTTCGCGCACGAGCCGCAAAATGTGCCGCCGTCCCTTGCGCGGCGGGACGAACAATTCCACTTCGTCGGTGAAGAGCAGCAGCGCGACCTTGTCGCCGTTCTTGGCGGCAGACATCGCGAGCGTGGCGGCGACTTCGGCGGCGAATTCGCGCTTGGTGCGGCTGGCCGAGCCGAAGCTGGACGACGCCGACACGTCCACGGCGAGGACGGCGGTGAGTTCGCGTTCCTCGCGGAAGCGTTTCACGAACGGGCGGCCGAGGCGATGCGTGACGTTCCAATCAATGTCGCGCAGGTCATCGCCAAACATATATTCCCGCAATTCCTCGAAGTCCATGCCGCGCCCCTTGAAGCCGCTCAAATACGCGCCGCCCATCGTGTCGTTCACGAGGCGGTTCGTGCGGACTTCCACGCGGCGGACGGATTCAAGGAGTTCGGTGACGGTCATAAAATTACAGTGTGCAATGAATGATTATGAACGGAAAACACATCCCCAGTATCGATAGCAAATAATTGGAAACGAAATAAGTGCCGCGAGTAATAAAGCTCCTAAAAAAAGAAACCTTGCTGTAAGATGAAAATTTCGGAGTAATGCTGGCAATCCAAAAAGAAGCAAGATAGACCAAGCTAAACCTAGAACTACACCAATCAGCAAACCACTCAAAATCAAATTGCCGTTGCCTTGAAATCCAATTCCGAATCCGCCGAGAAGGCTGACAATGCCGCACAAGGTAAACCGAATCAGCAAACTGCATTTATTCAAAATACCCATATTGGATTTTTATAAAAATGACATAATGACCATAGAGGGTTTTCTAAGCATGTCGGTGCTGGATTCAGTTGAGCAGTTTGTTGTAGTCTTCATGTGTGCCAATCCAGACCCATTCATAGCCGCCACTGATTTTGTGGCCCAAGGCGCGGTAGTGGTCGCCCACGCGTATGGAAAAGCGTTCACCGTGACCGGCCAGTTTCTTGAAATCAAGCGAAGGATGGCGTGGGTTGTCGCGCCAGAGCCGGTAATTTTTCACGGCCAGCCGCTGAATGTTTTCGGGCAACTCCTGATAGAGCTTCCAAAACCGGCGCGTGGCGCGGGAGGTCATTGCTGGTCGGAAGGCCAATCGCGAAGCGAACCGGCCTGATGTTCGGCGTCGGCTTCGTTGAAAAGAAAATCCAGCTTGCCGGACGCGGCGTCGCTGTCCATCTGCCGCCTCCAAAGATCGTGGTAGCGCGCGCTGATCCACGCTGCCAGCCGGTCAAAGTCGGACGGCGCCAGCCGCTCGGCCGCTCGTTCGATTTCTTCTACCGTAGTCATGGTGGAACTTTAGTTGATTTATTTCACCAATTCAAGCGCGGGCTTCACGGCACCGGCACGGCGTTGAACACTTTCTTGATGATCGCGTCCGTCGTCACGGCCTGCGCCTCGGCTTCGTAGGTCAGGATGATGCGGTGGCGCAGCACGTCGGGGCCGATGCTTTTCACGTCCTCGGGGATCACATAGTCGCGGCCTTGCAGCAGCGCCCACGCCTTGGCGGCGAGCGTCAGGTTGATGGTCGCGCGCGGCGACGCGCCGAACTGGATGAAATGTTTCACGTCCAGTTTGAAATCCTGCGGCTTGCGCGTGGCGAACACGATTTTCACGATGTAATCGCGGATCTGGTCGTCCACGTGGATCTGGTCCACGAGCTTGCGCGTGGCGAGAATTTCATCGAGCGACACGACGGGTTTGACCGGCTGTTCCGGACTGGTGAACGCCATGCGGTCGAGAATTTTTCTTTCATCCGCTTCGTTTGGATAATCCAAAATCACCTTGAACATGAAGCGGTCCACCTGCGCTTCGGGCAATGGATAGGTGCCTTCCTGATCAATCGGATTTTCCGTCGCGAGCACGAGGAACGGCGACGGCAGCTTCATCGTCTCGCCGCCCAGCGTGACTTGGCGTTCCTGCATCGCTTCGAGCAATGCGCTTTGCACTTTCGCCGGCGCGCGGTTGATTTCGTCAGCGAGAACAAAGTTCGCAAAGATCGGGCCGCGCGTGACGTGGTATTTGGAATCCTGCGGATTATAGATCAGCGTGCCGAGAATGTCGGCGGGCAGCAGGTCGGGCGTGAACTGGATGCGATTGAATTTCGCCTGCACGGCGGTGGCGAGCGTGCGGACGGAAAGTGTTTTCGCCAAACCGGGCACGCCTTCGAGCAGGACGTGGCCGTTGGCAAGCAAACCGACGAGCAGGCGCTCGACGAGTTGTTCCTGGCCGACGATGACGTGGGCGATTTCGGCGCGGAGTTTTTTGATCCACTCGGAAGTTTGCGCAACTTGGTCTTTTAGCGAGGTGCTCATGCGGCAGAAATTTAAGTGGCGGGGCAGGGCGACTCAAGCGCGGTGTTGAACTCTTTGTGGGCGGTCGCTGTCGCTGGCGAAAATTTCTTTGCGTGGATAAAAAGCCGCAAGCCGACGCTGCCGGGCACCTGTCCAAAAAAAATCATGGATCACGAAACCATTGTAAAATCAGGTGAAAATGCGTTTTGACACGATGGCCTTTCCAGTTGGCATCGCCGTTGCTAAAGCCGCAGGAGCCAATGTGTAGTTGGCTGGACGAGCACATAAACAAACCATTACAAAATGAAAAAAATCGAAGCAATCATCAAACCGTTCAAGCTTGAAGAAGTGAAGGACGCGCTCAGTGAAATCGGGATCGAAGGCATGACCGTCAGCGAGGTCAAGGGCTTCGGCCGCCAAAAGGGACACACCGAGATTTATCGCGGCAGCGAATACACCGTGGATTTCCTGCCCAAAATCAAAATCGAACTCGTCATCGCCGACGGCCAGAAGGAAGCGGCGGTCGGTGCGATTGTCAAGGCCGCCAAGACCGGCAAAATCGGCGACGGCAAAGTTTTCGTCTCCACTGTGGAGGAAGCAATTCGCATCCGCACCGAGGAGAAAAATGATTCGGCGCTCTAAACCAACCCAGAACTCACTTATCAAAACAAACATGAAAAAACATTTTCTTATACTCGGTTTGATGGCCGTCACTGCGCTCGGGACTTTGTCGCTGCGTGCGGATGACACGAATGCGGCGAGCACAAACGCAGTGGCGGCGGCAACCAATGCCGTGGCGGCGGCGACTAATGCTGCTCCAGCAGCCTTGCCAGCCGCTTCAATTGAGCAACGTCTTGAATCGGTTGAGGCGTATTTTCAAAACGGCGATCCTACCGCTCCATTGAAAGACACCAACGGTAACATCGTGGTGACTTCACCGATCATGAGCAGCCTGTCCAACAGCACCGGCAGCACTTATACTTATCCGGGTGCCGGTCATAATGCGTGGTTGCTGACCAGCACGGCGTTCGTGCTGTTCATGACACTGCCCGGCCTCGCGCTGTTCTATGGCGGTATGGTGCGTAAGAAAAACGTGCTATCCGTCCTCGCGCAATGCTTCCTGATCACCGGCCTCGTGACCATCCTCTGGGTGTTCGTCGGCTACGGCATGATCTTCGGCGGCACCGGTGACATGACCAAGGACTGGGTCAAGGGCTGGGTCGGCGATCCGCATGTTTGCTGGTTGTTGAAGAACGTCACCTCGGCACCGAACCCGAATTACTCCTACTGGGTTTCGGAAAACGTCTATGCGATGTTCCAGTTGATGTTCGCCGTCATCACGCCGGCGCTGATCATCGGTTCCATCGCGGAACGCATGAAGTTCAAGGCGATCTTGGTGTTCATGACGTTGTGGATGCTGATTGTATATTTCACCCAGGGTCACGCGGTCTGGGGCATCAATGGCGCGATGAACGGTGTTTGGAATGCCGGCGCCAAGATTCACGCCATGGATTTCGCCGGCGGTACGGTGGTGCATATGACCTCCGGTTATTCGGCCTTGGTGCTCGCCCTGATTCTCGGCAAGCGCAAAGGCTTTGGCAAAGACAACTTTGCGCCGCATAACTTGGTGTTGACTTACATCGGCACGGGTATGCTGTGGGTCGGCTGGTATGGTTTCAACTCTGGTTCCGCCGTGGCGGCTGACGTGATCGCGGCCAACGCCTTCACCACCAC
>PLHK01000089.1 GCA_003139955.1 Limisphaerales bacterium | reverse complement strand
GTCGCTGCCGCAATAAGCGCGCCGCCATCGTCCAATAGGACAATCGGGGCAGTTTTGTTAGAAGCGTTTTTTTTCAGTTCGGTCAGTGCTTTATTAAGAAAGGCTTTTGCCTGATTTTCAAACCACTCGTCAAAGCAACCAGATTTCCAACCATCTGTAGCAAATTCAACATTCGCACCGAAAAGCCGTAACCGTTGCACCACGCGCGGGTTTGAGGAATAAGGCTTGCCTAGCAACCAAATATTTTTAGGTTCGACAATATTCCGACGAACCAGCTCTTCCACCAAACACAGCGTCTCCTCCATTAAGTGCTGCAAGCATAGCCGAGCGGCTCCAACTGTTTGCGAAAACGCTTTGGCAGAGTGCGGATGAGCCAAAATGCCAGCAGGCATTGAATGGTTTTATCTATCGGTTCACAAGAAATGCCAGTGAGGATCACGGATTCGACAATCTTTTTGCCAGAAGCAAGGAGGAACGAGGTAATAAATCCCGAACCAGAACCGGTTATGCCTCCGAATAGCTTTATGATCACAGGTGCGCTCACTATTCCAGCGGCGACGCCAATACAAACCCCAGCGACTATTGCTCGTGGAATCGAACGGAACCATCCGCGCATTGCGAAAAGTCCTGCGACCAAAGCAATCACGGCTTGGGTTGCAGAAAAATAGGGCATTACGGGGTTCACAATCACCCCGCCAACCAAAAATGAGAGGACTCCGGTGACGGCTCCCCAACGGATGCCAATTAAAATAGTAATGAGGATTGTGCCAACGGAGTCAATGAAAAGGGGCAGCTTCAGCAAATGGACAATCGTGCCAATACCGAGATTGATGAGAATTCCCAAGGGAACAAGCGCCATGGCAGCGGTGGCAGGTGCCAAGGATTGTTTATCAGATGAAACATTCGTATTCATGGGAGAAAGATGCTCGATGGCACTTGTTTTCGGCAAGTTTTTGAATGGCGGGAACGGGCGAAAAAAGCCGCGCAAATTTTGCGCCGATTTTTCTCGTTAATTTGCTGCGGCAATGTATATTGTGTTTGTCTTCCAACGCTGGGAGAACGTGTTATGGTAACGACAGTTGAACTTTCTGAAAAGCGAATTGGCGAAGAAGTGTATGCCATTCAGCAGGCTGCCCGGAGGCTCCGGGCAGGCCGCAAGGATGCGTTGGCATTTCTGAAACGTATTGGTGCAGATGGTTGGCCCAATTCTCCAACAAGATTCAACGAATCGAAGACCTCCCGGCGAACGAAGATGTGAAAACACATGTCATTGGCTACCACGGGTGCGACCTTCAAGTTGCACTTGAAGTCGTGACTCGTAAGGAAAAATTGAAACCGGGAACAAGTCGCTACGACTGGCTCGGAACAGGTGCTTACTTTTGGGAAGATGATCCGCACATGGCTTGGTTATGGGCCAAACACACGGCCAAGCAACGTCCTAACATCATCAAAACCCCTGCGGTTGTGGGAGCTGTGATTGATCTGACTGATTGCTTAAACCTCATCCAGACAGGAACTTCAAAGTTGCTAGAAGCAGCGTATGAAGCACTCACTCAAGAAATTTCCCGCGTGGGCGGGAATATGCCAAAAAACGTCAGTGAAGAAGAACGCTACCTCGACCATGCGGTGTTTGAAACTCTCCATGAACTTCGCCGAAGACAACGCCTTCCGCCTTTTACATCTGTGCGCGCCCTTTTCCAAAGTGGCGAATCGGTGTTTCCAGGTTCAGGAATACGAAAGTGGGATCACATTCAAGTATGCGTAAGAGATTTAACAGTAATCGAGGGCTGTTTTTTGGCGAATGCGGTTTAGGGTGGTTTGCAAAGTTGTATTACTGAAAATGAATTCAAGCCCCTTCGAGAGATTTTAACCGGGCCGGTTCTTCAAGAATTTCCAACAGTGCATTCGCACAATAAACCCGGTCGCGTTTCGCATCACCCGATTGCTTCACAATTCCAAGGCGCTCCAGCCGCTCAATGGCGCGTTGCGCCGTGGTAAAAGCCACGCCTAGTTTTTCAGCCGCGCCTTTGGCAGTGATGAAAGGATTCGCGGCCAGGAGTTCCACCACACGCAGCGGTGCATTTGTCGAATCACCGGCAACTTTCTTTTGCCATTCGATCAGGTTGCTGTTGATGCGCGCCGCGCGGCTCAAGGCATCTTCTGACATGCGAGCCACGCCTTGCAAAAAGTATTCAAGCCATTCATTCCATGCGCCACGCTCGCTGACGCCGCGCAAGCCGTCGTAATAATCCCGGCGCGCGGCTTCAAAGAACGCCGAAAGGTAGAGCAAGGGCGTCGGGAGAATTTGCCGCTCAATCAGGAACAATGAAATCAGCAGGCGGCCAACCCGCCCGTTGCCATCCAAAAACGGGTGGATGGCCTCGAACTGGTAATGCGCCAGCGCGATTGTCACCAGTGGCGGCAGTTCCGATTCATGCAAAAACTTTTCCCACGCAGCCAAGCACGTCTCCACTTCATCAGGCGGCGGCGGAACGAACGAGGCGGTTGCCAGTGTGCTGCCGGTTTTGCCGATCCAGTTCTGGATTTTTCGGAATCGTCCTGGTGTGGCTTGTTGTCCACGCACACCGGTCATGAGTTTCTCATGCAACTCCCTAATGATGCGGACACAAAGCGGAAGTTCCTTGAGGCGGAGAATTCCGTGCTCCAAAGCCACGACATAATTGCCAACTTCCCGCAGGTCATCGGGACTGCGATCCACGGCTACACCGGCTTCCGCCGCCAGCAACTCGCCAAGCGTCGCTTGTGTGCCCTCGATCTTGCTGGACAGCACAGCCTCGCGTTGCAAAAAAGGGCGCATCAAAATATGTGGATTGGGCAACCGTCCGCCTTCTCCGGCCAGTTTTCCAATCATTCTGTCGGCATCCGACAGCACGCGGATAAGTCGAGGCGTCCAATCGAGCTTCGGCGGCAACGGGGCAGGCACAAAAGCAGCGTAGCTGCCTTGCGGCACTTTTTTGCCTTGAATGTTTGATTTGCTGGCCATCGGTTACTTTCGACGGTGAAAATACCACACATTGCTATTTTCACAAAAGCAAAAAACGCTAATAGCACAACTTGCTATTTGCGCGGCTGAAAATATAAGTGACGGCCACGTTTGCAAGCTCGCGCTGGCCTTAACGGTATCGCGCCCTTTCGGCAAAACGGTAAAGGATAAAGTGTTTATCAACGTCGTGGGCCAATGTATTGACCCAAAATCGTTTGTCTGGTGTTGCTTACATGAGCAACGAATACTCCACCTGTGTCCGAAATCTCTTGCAGCAATTCTCCAACTGGATCCCACTTAATTGAAAAAACTGCCTTGCCATTTTTGATGCGCACAGGCGTTCCGACCCGGAGCGGTTCTGCGTGCCAATTTATCGCTGTTTCAAAATTAGTCTCATCCCATTTTTCAAGTGTTTCGCGGCCCAACCCGTCAACAAAATCCCTCCATAATGACCCCGTCGTTGGTGTCGGCCAATTGGCATCAAGAGTCCTGCGTTTCACGGCGGGAGAAAAAATCCAACGTCGCATCTCACGGGTGTCTGTGAAATCTCCATTTTCATCATTTACAGCCTTTATTGCTGCCGCTCTTGAGGCAAGGCCGCAGTGAATCAAGAGCGATGCTGCGTAAAGATTTGTGCCGGTTTCCACCGACATCGCAGTAAAACCATTGAATGAGTCTTCATCCAGTTCACCAGCCGCGATGGCACGAACCCGGATTGCCTCAAGAGCCCACACAAGCTTGTAAACCAAAGCGTTCTCTGCAAAGCTTACGACTTCAGACTCAATTCCTCCGGCAATGTCTGCCAAACTATATCCCAAAATCCACTGTCGAATAATATTCTCCCATCCTGCTGGAAACTCCTCCAGATCAAACGGAGCAATCGCGAAGGCAATTCTGGCAAATTCCAGTGTGTGCGTTATGGCGTTCTCTACATCTCCTGCCAGAAACTCGGCGTCGGACGCAACGAGAAGTGAATTCAACTCTGCTGCGCGGGTGCTGAGTTGAGCGGCATTCGCCAAGCGGGTGTAGATTGCCAATATAAATTCTTGGTGATCGGCAATTACCAAGCCAACCGCCTGTTGTTGTATCGGGCCAGCGCATGTGCGCAGGTTGGTGCGTAGTAATTCGGTGGAATCATTTCCACTAAATGTAAACAGGAGATGCACCATTTGAGCATCCTCGATTTGTTGCCTTACGGCGTTTTCCAAAAAAACGGCTGATAAATCACGCTGGCCGATCTCATCCAACCGCCGCGCGATGAATAGTAGTGCATAACCGGAAGGACGCCCGCCGTTGTTGTTCAGAGCAGCACGTGCTTCTTGGATGACGCCAGCAGCAAGGACTGCGCGGCTTTTTGACTCCGCTTTTAAGAAGCGAACTTGACGCCCGCGCCGATCCACACCGATGAAATCCTCGCCCCGGAGTGCCATGTTCCGACCATCTATCCAACGAAGGCGTTTGATTGGGACTATGAAATCAGGAAAAAGCTCCGGAACAGATTCAGTCAATAAAATTTCCCCGACATGCCCTGACCGCGCGCGCGCGGTCTCCGGAAGCGTATTGTGCAATACCGATGCCGCATTTGGCAGGCCAAGCTGTGTGGCCCATCGTTCAAGCCTTTGGAGGTCATCGTAATTGTCGAGCACCGAGGCGTCGAGGTCAGGAGCGATGGCTCCCCGGACGCCCCGCTGTTCGGTTAATACGCTTAACCGATGTGGCCCGACTCCATGGTCAGCTATGTGGCACCAACGGTTAAAATATGGTTCAAAAGGCATGTCGCAGGCCTGCGCTGCAACTTTTCTATAATTGGTCTAGGCGCGGCCTTAAGGGTATCAAAGGCTTCCGCGAGTTCAAGAGACTCATTTTTCACTTTGGGAATTGCACCGCGTCCCGCCATTGCGCCACGTCCTCGACCTTCTCACGCTGGTAAATTTGATGAATCAATTCCGAGGCGTGATTGACCAGAGGCATGGCCGCCTCACGCGGCACGCCCGCGCGACGCAGCCGGTTGTCTTTGGATTGCCGACGCGAAAGTGGCCGATAATTTTTCAATCCGAAATAATTTTATCAGGTTCGATTCCCAGATTCTGTGTGTTTTGCGAATTCAGGAAAATTTGAACGAAAAGTCAGAAATACGTTAAATTGCAAACTTGATTCTCCTGCACTTTTCCTGCACAATTGCATAAGCAATTGATAATCAATGGAGCGGGTGAAGGGAATC
>PLHK01000081.1:31133-41039 GCA_003139955.1 Limisphaerales bacterium | reverse complement strand
GGATTTTGGCTGTTCAACTACTTTAATTAAGAGATTCTATTTGTGGGACGCGAGATAAAAAATTTATGAAAGACGAATTCGAAAAACTAGCCGCAGCGGGAAAGATCGAAGGCAAGCACGTTCCGGCGCTCGCGCAACTGGCCGAGGCCGGCTGCTGCACGCACCGGAGCTGGGGCTTTGGCCGCATCAAAACGGTGGACACGGTGTTCGCGCGGTTCACGATTGATTTTCCGGGCAAGGCTGGTCATCCGATGGACCTGGGCTTCGCCGCCGAATCGCTCAAGCCCGTGCCGAAGGATCACATCCTCGCGCGCAAGGCGACCGACCTCGACGCCGTCCGCCATCTCGCGGCGCACCATCTGGATTTGATCAAAATTGTTTTGAACAGTTTCGGTGGCAAGGCGACGACGGATCAGATCCAACAAGTTTTGTCCGACGTCATCACCGACGACTGGAAGAAATGGTGGGAAACTGCCAAGCGCGAAATGAAGAAGGACGGCCACTTCATCGTGCCGTTGAAAAAAACCGAGGCGGTCGTTTATCAGGCGCAGGAAACATCTTTGCAAGACCGGCTGCTCGCGGATTTTCGCGCGGCGAAAGGTCTCAAGGCGCGCGTCGCCGTCGTGTCGGAAATTTTGAAGGCCGTCTCCGACTTGAAAGATAAATCGGCGGCGGCGGGCGAAGTCATCGCCGCTCTCAATCCCGACATCGTTTCGCACCAGCGCACGCAGCCGGCGGTCGCGTTGGAGGCGATTTTTGCGCGCGACGAATTGCGCGCGGCCGCCGGTCTGCCGGCGGGCGTTGATGAAATTTCCGTCGCGCAGGTCTGGTCGCAGGACGGCATCCGGTTTGGTCCGCTGATCGAAACCATCCCCGCCGCGAAACACCGCCGCGCGCTGGAATCGTTCAAGACGGCGAATCCCGACCGCTGGGTGGANNTTGCTCAAGGAAACGCTCGCCAAGCACATCAACCAGCATACCGCCAGCACCGAACTGCTCTTGTGGTTTGGCCGCGAACGCAACGAAGATTTTGTGGACATTCTCGGCCCGGAAGTTTTCCGCGCGATGTTGACCTCGATGGAACGCGACCAGTTTCAGGAAAAACGCTCGAACCGTTTGCGCGATTTCATCCTCGAAGATCAGGCGCTGATTGTGGAACTCACTTCCACCGCCGACATCGAAGTTGTCAAAGATTTGACCCGCGCGCTGAAATTGTCGCCGGTGTTTGACGACATGGACAAGCGTTCGCTCCTCGCGCGACTCGTCAAGGCGCATCCCGCCGTGCAATCGCTCGTCAGCGGCGAACAGACCAAACAGGAAGCCGGCTTGCTCGTCTCGTGGGAAAGCCTCGAACGCCGCCGCGCCGAATATCAGGAACTCGTCGAGAAAAAAATCCCCGCGAACTCCAAGGAAATCGCCATCGCGCGCAGCTACGGTGACTTGCGTGAGAACCACGAATACAAGGCCGCGAAAGAGATGCAGAAAATTTTGATGCGCCAGAAGGAAGACCTCGAAGCCGCGCTCAACCGCGCGCGCGGACAGGACTTTGCCAACGCCAGCACCGAGGTCGTCGGACCGGGAACGATTGTGCAGGTGGCCGATCCCGCGACCAACCAGACCGAGACCTTCACGATTCTCGGCGCGTGGGATTCTGATCCCGACCACGGCATCATCAGCTACCTCACGCCGATCGCGATGGCGCTGGTCAACCGCAAGGTCGGCGACGAAGTAGAATTTGAACTGCACGGCAGCAAACGCCGCCAGCGCATCGAAAAAATCGCGGCGTGGAAAACGGAAACGGCCACCGCCACGGCGTAACGCAAAAAATAAAATTAGGAAGGCAGGAAATCAGAAAAGTTCTGATTCCTGCCTTCTGGCTTTACGGATTTAATTTCGGCTCGACACGGGTGCGGGGCGGAAATAGCGTCGTAGACATGAAACCTTCGCGCCGCTGCTGGCTGTTAGTAACGGTTGACGACCTTAATTTTTATGAAAAACCGTAGTTTGTCTTTTCTTCCGATAGTGGCGGCGGTTGTTTTTTCCGCCATGGCATTGAAGGCGCAATCAAACGCCCCCACCTCGCTAATTCTGCCGACAGCAGATTGGGATGTTAAAAATAACGTTCTGTTTGCACTCGTAACAACCAACAAGTCTGGCGACTACCCTTTGAATCCGGCGTGGGTTGGCGTTGAGAAGGTCACTATGACCAAAGGCTATTACACCAATGACAATGATTTTGTGAATGCAGAGAAAATAAGCCAGTGGTTGCGTTGCGACAGGCTAACAGTTTATCCGCATCGAATAATGCCCTTTGCACCGGAGGATCGCTTGATTTGCAATGCTACGAATGTCTCGTCTCCGGGTTATGTATATCGCTGCTCATTACCCACTGACGACGAGTTACGAGCAATGCACGACGTTGCATCTGTAACTCATTTCTTTGGTTTTAATCCGTTTAAATACAGTGGGATGCATATCGGTATGCACTATTTTGAGCTAGGTCCTTACAATTCGATTGAAACCCTTTCCGTTGAGGTCGCGGGGGTTGATAGCATTCTGGTCAGACGTGGCTACCTTCACGCTGAATAGAAGTGGAAATTTAATTTTAGAAATTAAAACGCCCCGCAATCTCTCACGGGGCATTTTATGTTTCCGTCAAATGCTTAAGCCTTGCCGCCGAAGCTCGCGAAGTCGTCCGCGTCCAGCACGTCGAACCACGTCGTGATGTCCGTGCGCGTGGGCGCGACGGTCTTGTGCAGGCCGTTGAAATACTCGCGGCCTTCTGGACTGTCCGGCGCGCGGTTTTCCTGCCACTGCGTCCACGCGATGATTTCCGGCGCGGTTCTATTATTTTTCGCGTTGGCGTTGATCCATTCCAGAATTTCCGTGTCGCTCTTGGATAATTCTTTTTTCAACGCTTCGGCGTCAATGCCGCTGAATTTCAAAAACTGCTGGTCGAGCGGGCAGGCGTAATGGTATTCGCCGTTCTTGCCGGCGAGCGTGGCGCGGCCTTTGTCCAGCATGCGCGGCAAAATCGCGTAGCCGCCGAGCCGCACGCGCGGGCTGCGCGGCGGGAATTTCGTGAGGTCAGGGGTGTGGAGTGACATAGTTTTGTGTTTTGTTTGTGCCGCCATTGGCGGCGGGTCTTAAATTGCACCCAAAATGCCGAATTGCAAGTGGGGCCGGAAAATTTTATTTTGTCCCCGTGAAACACTCCGGAAAAGCGTCCATGGCCGCGATGAAACTGATTGCCCTGTCCGGCGCGGGCGTGCTGCTGCTACTGCTCGCAGCGCTCATCGGCAAGTATCTCGGCACGCTCGTGCTGGAGATCGGCTGGGTCTTCGGCGTCCTCTGGGTGCTGTTCGTTGTCTTCACGTTTTATTTTTTCCGCGACCCCGACCCGCTGCCGCCGAGCGCGCTGGGACTCGTGATCGCGCCCGGCCACGGCAAGGTGGACACGATTGACACCACGACCGAGGCCGAATTCATGGGCGGCGAATGCCGGCGCATCTCCATTTTTCTTTCCGTGTTCGATGTCCATGTCCAGAACGCGCCGGTGACGGGGCGCATCGCTTTTTTCAAACATTCGCCCGGCCAGTATCTCAACGCCATGCGCGCCGACTGCGCGCAGTTTAACGAAAATGTTTTGCTCGGCATCGAGTCCGTTGATCCGCTCGGTCAAAAAGTCGGTGTGCGTCTCATCGCCGGCCTAATCGCGCGGCGTATCGTGCCGTTCATCGCGCAAAATGATCCCGTCCTGCGCGGCGAACGCATCAGCCTCATCCAGTTCGGCTCGCGCGTGGATGTCTATCTGCCGCTAAACACGAAAGTGAAAGTGCAGCTCGGCGACCGCGTGGCCGGCGGACTGACCGTGCTGGCCGCGTTTGCATGAATTATGGCCGACCACCCGCCATTGCCGCCGGATGATCCGGTTGAGATACCTAAGCTGAAGATTTATTTTCTGCCGAATCTGCTGACGGCGGGAAATTTGTTTTGCGGTTTTGTCGCGCTCACAAAAATCGTCGAGGCCAACCTGACGCACGACGCCAACGGCCTCGTCAACTGGGCGCCCATAAAGTTCGCGCTCGCCGCGATTTTGCTCGCGTGCATCTTCGATCTGTTCGACGGCCGTGTCGCGCGCATGGGCGGACACGAAAGCCCGTTCGGGCGCGAGTTTGATTCGCTCGCCGACTTGATTTCCTTTGGCGCCGCGCCGGCATTTCTCGTGCATCGCGTCGTGCTCGGTCAGATACTGCCGGACGAATACGCCGAATTCGGCTGGTTCATCGCCTCGATTTATCTCATCTGCGGCGCGTTCCGCCTCGCGCGGTTCAATTGCCTCGCCGCGATGAACGCGCCGGGCGCGGGCAAGGATTTTCTCGGCTTCCCGATTCCGTCCGCCGCCGGTCTGGTCGCGTCGCTCACGCTGTTCATCATCAAGCTGAACGAAAAAGAAAAAGACCTCGGCCATTGGGGCTATCTGCTGCCGGTCGTGCTGGTTTTCCTTTCGGCGATGATGGTGAGCGAGGTGCGTTATCCCAGCTTCAAATCGTTTGGGCTGCGTTCGTCCACGACATTTTTGAAGCTGATCATCGCCGTGCTATTCGTCGGCAGCCTGCTGGTGTTCCGCGAAAAGATTTTGTATTACGTCCTGCCGCTGTTTTTCACCGGCTATCTGCTTTACGGTTTTGTGCGCCCGCACATTTCCCGCGCGTGGCGCAAGGAAATCGAGGAAGACGACGAAGAGTCGGAAACGGAAAACTAAATGGCTGACACGCATCCCATTTTGCTGGCGGCGCTCGCGGGGTTTTTTTGCAGCCTGATTTTTTCCTCGATCCCCTTCGGGCCGATAAATCTCACCATCCTAAACGAAGGCGCGCAACGCGGCTTTCGCTGGGCGCTGCTCATCGGCCTTGGCGCGGCGGCGATGGAGACCATTTACTGCGCGTTTTCGTTCACCAGCTTTTCTGCGATACTCGACCACGGCATCGTGCAGGCGTTCATGCAATTGTTCAGCTTCGTTTTCATTCTCTTTCTGGGCTTCAAGTTTCTGCTGGCCAAATCCGTCCATGTGCCGACCCAGCTTAATGCTGCCTCGGAAAAAATCGAGACGCGCATCGAACAGAAATTCCGTCCGCACTCCGCCTTTACGACCGGCTTCGCCCGCGTGATGGGCAACCTCGGCGTGCTGCTGTTCTGGATCGTCCTTGCGGCCAACCTGATGGCGCGCGACCTCGTGGACGCCGACGCTTTTGCCGCCAAGGCCGCGTGCGTCGGCGGCGTCGCGCTCGGCACGAGCACCTGGTTCACCTTATTGAGCTTCGGCGTGTCGCGCCGTCACGGGCAGATGGGCGAGAAGACCCTGCTGCGCCTGCAACATTTTTCCGGCATCTGCCTGATTATTTTCGCTCTCATCCAAGGCACGCACATCGCGTGGCAACTGGCCAGACACAGCCGGCATAATCCCAAGATCGAATACATTCTAGCTCCCAGTCAGACCAACAATCTTCCGAAAAACAATTAATTTATGTTAAAAGCTGGAATCGTCGGATTGCCCAACGTGGGCAAATCAACTTTGTTCAACGCCGTCACGCGCACGCGCAAGGCCGAGGCTGCGAACTATCCGTTCTGCACCATCGACCCAAATGTCGGCATCGTCACCGTGCCGGACGAACGGCTGAACGTGCTGAAAGACATCGCCAAAACTTCCGTGATGATTCCCGCAGCGATTGAATTTGTGGACATCGCCGGCCTCGTCAAAGGCGCCTCGCAGGGCGAAGGCCTCGGCAACAAATTTCTCACACACATTCGCGAAGTGGACGCCATCGTGCAGGTCGTCCGCTGTTTCGATGACGCCGACATCCATCATGTCACCGGCAGCGTGGATCCCGTGCGCGACATCGAAGTCATCAACACCGAACTCGTCTTGTGCGATCTCGAAGCAGTGACGAAACGCTTGGAGAAAGTTGCCAAGGACGCCAAGCGTGGCGATAAACTTGCGCTCGCCGAAGAAGCCGTTCTCAAAAAACTTCAGCCCGCGCTCGACGCCGGCAAACCGGCGTTGACCGTCGCGCTCGCGCCGGAAGAAAAAATAATTTCCAAACCATTTTTCCTGCTCACCGACAAGCCGACCATTTTCGCATGCAACGTGAAAGAATCGGATTTGGCGACGGCGGATAAAAACCCTTACGTCCTAAAAGTGCGCGAATACGTGAAGACGCATCTCGCCTGCGAAGCCGTCGTCATCAGCGCGCAGATTGAAAGCGATTTGATTGATTTGTCCGCCGAAGAAGCGAAGGAATTTTTGAAGGAACTCGGCGTCACCGAATCCGGCGTCGGCGTGTTGATTCGCGCGACATATCATCTGCTCGGCTTGCGCACTTATTTTACCGCTGGCGAAAAAGAAGTCCGCGCGTGGACCATCCACGTCGGCGACACCGCGCCGAAAGCGGCGGGCGTGATTCATTCCGATTTTGAGCGCGGTTTCATCAAGGCTGAAACCGTGGCCTACGATGATCTCGTGAAATGCGGTTCCGTCGCCGCCGCGCGCGAAAAAGGTCTGTATCGGATGGAAGGCAAGGAATACGTCGTCAAAGACGGCGACGTGCTGCTGTTCAAATTTAACGTTTAGTTTTGAACCGCAGAGACGCGGAGAAACCGAGTGGAATTTTTTCTCCGGCCGCTCGGTTTTCGGCGTTTAAATTTTTAATCCTGGTTTGTGGCCGCAAAAGCGCCTCGTTCATGGATTCTTGCGCTTTTATACCAGGTTGGCGACGCCCCGTGGCAGTTCAACGCCAACTCGCCAGGATCACCTCCGCCGGCGAGGTGCCGGGATGGAAGTAAAACATTTGAACCGTGTCAGTGATGTTTGGATTGGGCAGTTCCGGCACGGTGAAGTAGTAACCGGGAATTCCGGGATTCACCAGCAGCATCGGGTGGTAGCCGGCGGCCACCGGCCATTTTTCCATGATTTTGCCCCACGCCATGCCCAGCGATCTGTTGCCGGTGCCGGGAATAAAATCATGCCCGGCTTGCCGCACCTCGACCATGCAGCAAATCCGTTCGCCCATCATCACGGGAAACACCCACTGCCGGGCCGGCTTGAGCAGCGACTTGACCGGCTGGCCGGCCTGATAATTTGCCCGGTCGGATTCCGCGATGGTGTAAACGGGGATCGCCGCACCGAGTTTCGCATCGGAAAGAAAATCTTCCGCTTGAAAACCGTAGGCGTCGGGATACTTGTCCGCCAACTCGATGACGTTGGCAAACGCCGTCTGCCCCGCCAGGTAAAGTCGCTCCTGTTCCGTGCGGACGCGGAATGGATGCGTCATCACCGGCTTCTGCACGCGGGCGACCACCGGTGCGGCGGTGGCAATGTTAACCGGCTTGGCCGTGGGTTCACTGCGTACCGCCGGAACCGCCGTTGGAATCATTTTCACCGCATTCGCAACCAAGCTCGCCGCCGCCAGCACGCTGTAATCCGCAATTTTTTTAAGTGACGGCAGCGCGGACGGCGCATCGGGTGCAGTCGGTTTGGCGGAATCCGGGGTGGTCGCCGTCGGCGCGGTGGCAGGCGGAACGGCAGGCGTTGAATGCACCAAATGCGGAAAATGCGGCAATGCCAGTTGCTGGCCGTGCAGCAAGTGATGCAGGTATTCAAGGTAAACCAATACTACCAGTACGGACATCAGCGACACTAAACCGATGCGCAGCCATTTACGGTATGGCGAACTGGGCCGGCTGAAGTCCGCCCCGGCAAACTGAAATTGAAATTTAAGTGGCATCCGTTTTTGAGTGTTACTTATTCATCGGGCAACCCGCGTTGTGATTCTTTCAGCAGATTCAAAGCCAACGGATTAAATTTTCACGTGAAATTTAATCCCAAGTTTTTGCCGGGTGAGAACGACACCGCTTTGCGCGCACTGTCCATAAACCATCCGCTAGTGTCCCGCAAATGGACTCGCGCCATTTCCCTTTGCCGGCGTGGAAATTTCCTTTAGTTTTCCGCCATGTTCAAAGCCGAAGACCTGTTTGACCTCACGCAGACCGAGCACGCCGCGATTTTTGGCGGCTGCGGGTTCGCGTGGGACGCGCTCAAGAAAATTGAACCTTACCTTGCGAACTTGCCGAAACAAAATCCGCCCAAGCGCTTTCCCGGCGCGAGCATCGGCGAAAAAGTTTTCATCGGCGAAGGCACAAGCGTCGAACCCGGCGCGCTCATCAAAGGGCCGGCCATCATTGGGAAAAATTGCCAGATCCGCCACAACGCCTACATCCGCGAGAACGTCATCATCGGCGACGGCTGCGTCGTGGGCAATTCGTCCGAGCTGAAAAATTCGCTACTTTTCAACGGCTCGCAGGTGCCGCACTTCAATTACATCGGTGACTCCATCCTCGGCTACAAAGCGCATATTGGCGCGGGCGTGAAGATTTCCAATCTGAAGATGACGCCGGGAAACATTTTTGTGGAAGTGGACGGCGTGCCGTTCGACACCGGCCTGCGTAAGTTCGGCGCGTTGCTAGGAGACGGCGCGGAAGCCGGCTGCAACGCCGTGCTGAATCCCGGCAGCATTATCGGGCGCGGCGCGGTGATTTACCCGAATGTATTCTGGCGCGGCATTCTGCCCGCGAACATGATCGCTAAGAACAAGGCCGAAATCGAAGTCGTCCTCAAAAGACCGAGGGCGGAGCAATAATAAGCACGCTTGGCCGCGCCTTGAACTTTGCAAAAGCTTGAGCCAAGTTGCTTTCGCCTGCGCCCTGACTGCCAAAAATTGTAGCACTACTGTCCGTTTTCTGGCCGCTTGATAAAACTCCGTAAATTTTTTCATTGACGATTTTTTAACTTGTAACCAAACGGTTAATTAGCTATCTATAGAAGTGTTGGCGGACGGAAATTCTTTTTGAAAAAGTTTGAACCTTTTTCCGGAGGCCACGTCTGAATGATAGTTATTTGAAAATTTCGCTGTCCGTTTAGGGTTGGCATAGAGGTTGTGCTTGCGGCGCGGCTCGGACAGCGACCCCAAGTTAGTCGCGCTGCCCTTCTGAGCGCCTGGGTGAAGGCGTATTTAACCTCGTCACCGCAAAGGCCGGACGCAAGTCCGGCCTTTTGCTTTTTATCTCCCATCGCCAGATTGTGCTTAATCCTGATTAAAAGCGGGATGGCGATAACGATTTGACACGATTTTTTTCTACTGGTAATGCTGTCCAAGCTTGGTCGAAAAACCTGATGCTGCTACTTGTGAAATCGCGGTTTTTCGCCAACCGGTTTGCCCTCGTAGCTCAAATGGATAGAGCTGCCGCCTCCTAAGCGGCCGATCCCGGTTCAATTCCGGGCGGGAGCACCATCAGCGGATTTTTATTTTGTGGCTCTACAAATATGTCGCGCCAACGGCGCTGGCGAAGGAAATCTGGTGCAAAATTTTCACCGATCAATTTTCCAAAGTTGAAAACCGCGTTCGCCGATAATGCAAAGCACAACGAAAATTGCCACACATTTTCCAGCGGCACTTGCTGACGCGCCAAGCAAATAAAGACAAATTGCAATCGGCGCGATAATGAAAAGCGCCCAGTAAGTTGCGAGTGCCAGCGTCGTTTGTTTCATTTTAGTTTTTTTTATTTTATCACCTGCGGCTCGTGCCATTCGTGGCCGCTTTGCGCGAGCAGGTCGTCGGCGGCAATCGGGCCCCAGGTGCCGGCGGCGTAAAATTCACGGTTCGTCAGCGGCTTGTTTTCCCAGCCTTTGCGGATGGAATCCACGATTTGCCACGCGGTCTCGACTTCGTCGCGGCGGATGAAGAGCGTCGCGTCGCCGGCGATGGCGTCGAGCAGCAGGCGTTCGTAGGCTTCGGGTGTGTAGGCGCCGAACTCGGAATCGTAGCTGAAGTGCATCCGCACGGGCCGCAC
>PLHK01000081.1:0-31111 GCA_003139955.1 Limisphaerales bacterium | reverse complement strand
TTTTTCCGGTGCGCAGATAAAACGGCACGCCGCTCCAGCGCCAGTTGTCCACGAGCAGCTTCATCGCGACAAACGTTTCGACGTTGGAGTTCGGATTCACTTTTGGTTCCTGCCGATAACCGGGTCGCGGCTGGCCGTCCACGGAACCGGCGAAGTATTGGCCGCGCACGACTTGTTTCGCGACATCGGCGGGCGTGAGGTGGCGGATGGATTTGAGCAACTTCACTTTTTCGTCGCGGACGGCTTCGGCTTCGAGCGACACGGGCGGTTCCATCGCGATGAGCGAAAGCACTTGCAGCATGTGGTTTTGCACCATGTCGCGGATCGCACCGGCTTCCTCGTAATAACCGCCGCGCTCGCCGACGCCGAGTTTTTCGCTGACGGTGAGCTGGACGAAGTCAACGGATTCGCGATTCCACAGCCGCTCGAAAATGGAATTGGAGAAGCGGAACATCAAAATGTTCTGCACCGTTTCCTTGCCGAGATAATGGTCTATGCGGCAGACCTGCGATTCGTGCGCATAACGCGTCAGCTCGGTGTTCAGCGCCTGCGCGGACGCGAGGTCGTGGCCGAACGGTTTCTCGACGACGAGCCGTTGCCAGCCGTTGCCGCCGCCGTTTTCGCGATGCAATAGTTTTGAATCGTGCAATTGCTGGATGACATCGGCGAACTGGCTCGGCTGCGTGGCGAGATAAAACAAAAGATTTTTCCGCAACGGAGCGCTGCCGAACGAAGTCAGTTTTTGCTCCAACTTTTGATACGCCGCCGCGTCCGTCAGATCGCCGATGCAATAAAAAATGTTCGCGGCAAAATCTTTCCAGACTTGTTCGTTCACGGGCTTGGTGCGCGAAAACTGGTCGAGCGCCGTGCGCAATTCGGTTCGCCATGATTCATCCGTCTTGTCGCGCCGCGCGAAGCCAATGATGCGATACGCCGGCGGCATCTGCTTGTCCTTGGCGAGATGATACAGTGCGGGAATCAGCTTGCGCGCCGTGAGGTCGCCGCTCGCGCCGAAGATGACGATGGTGCAAGGCTCGACGGCCTTGCGGACTTCGCTGATGTTGCAGACTTGGGATTCGTTCAATGGTTCAGTAACACTCATGCGGGAACAATGGCGCAGAGCGCGGGAAAATTCAATCCTAGTTCCGGTGGGCGAGCGTTCTCGCGAGCCGAAACAAAATTTACTTGCTGCTCGCGAGGACGCTCGCCCCACCAATTTTTAAAAATTTCTCGCTTCGACGAAAATTTTTCCGCAAAATCTTTTCGCGCGCGCATGAAAGCAAAAATCATCATCACCCCGAAAAAAGCCGTCCTGGATCCGCAGGGCAAAACCGTCCAGACCGCCCTCGAACACATGGGTTACACCGGCGTCACCGGTGTCCATATCGGCAAATACATCGAGATTGACCTCGCGCCCGGCACGGACAGGGCCCTCGCGGAGAAAGCGTTGAACGACGCGGCACACAAGCTGTTGAGCAACCCGGTGATTGAAGATTACAAACTGGAAATTGAATAAATTTTATTAGCCACAGAGCCACAGAGCGCACAGAGAATTTCATAAATCCACCTCTGTGATCTCTGTGCCTCTATGGCAAAAAGAAAAATGAATTTCTCCGTCCTCCAATTTCCCGCCTCCAACTGCGATCAAGATGCCGTCCACGCCGTCCGCCTGCTCGGCCATTTCGCGCGGCTCGTCTGGCACAAGGATGCCGGGCTCGGCGACACCGACGTCGTGATCGTGCCCGGCGGTTTCAGCTACGGNNGCCGGCCTGCTGCCCGGCGCGCTCATTCGCAACCGCGATTTGCAATTCCATTGCGAAAATATTTTCCTCAAGACCGCCACGAACGATTCGCCGTTCACGAGCAAGATTCCGGCGGGGAAAATTCTGCGCGTGCCCATCGCGCACGGCGAAGGCTGCTATTTTGCCAACGAAGCCACGCTCACGAAACTCAAGGCTAACAACCAAATCCTGTGGCAATACTGCGACGCGACCGGAAACCTGACCGACACCGCGAATCCCAACGGCGCGCTGCAAAACATCGCGGGCATCTGCAACGAACGCCGCAACGTGGCCGGCTTGATGCCGCATCCCGAACGCGCCTGCGAACCGCTGCTCGGCAGCGACGACGGTAAATGGATTTTCGAAAGTATTTTCGCCGCGCTCAAAAACAGAACCGTCGAGGCTGCGGCGTAAAATTTGAAAATGTATAGCACCCCAAACGAAAACGTTACTTTTTACCAAATTATGCATAGTTCGGAATATACTTTTCGGCTGTTTTTGATTAAAAAATGCGAAGCGTAGGCTTTCTGCTATGGACTTTCTAAATCGCGATGAGGTGTTGGCAGCTATCCAAGGATTCAATCCTTGGTGGCGTCAACCTGCTCATAACGTCGCGAAGTTTCGGCGTCTGGCCTTTGAGTCATGTCGCCGCAGATTGGATGAACCAGGTTTGCGAAGAGCCATATTGTTGTCTGGACCACGGCGTGTGGGAAAAACCACAGTTCTTCAGCAACTCGCCGCGCATTTGCTGGAGCGAGGAGATTCTCCAACGAGTATTTTGTATCTGAGCTTGGATCATCCGCTCATCAAAATTTATTCGCTGGCGAATGTGTTGAAGCTCTATCACGAACACATTCATCCCAAAGGAAAGCCTGCGACTCTGCTGCTGGACGAGGTTCAATATGCAAAGGAATGGGATTTGGAACTGAAGCAATTGGTGGATCACCACCCGGAATATCGAATTGTCGCCACGGGTTCTTCGGCGCTGGCTCATCGCACTCAGGTAGCCGAGAGCGGCGTAGGTCGCTGGCTGACGATTCCTGTCCCGACACTTTCGTTTTATGAGTATTTGCAAATTCGTGGCGAGTCACCTGCAAACATCCCAGACGATTTGATTCCAAGACATCTTTTCGAATGGAATGCATCTCAACTAGGCGAACTGGCACGAGCGTTTCGTCTCGTTCAGGATTCATTTCAGCGATATTTGCTAGTCGGTGGATTTCCAGAAACCGCGAAGCTGACTGACCTATCCTTGTGTCAGCGCCTGCTACGAGAAGATGTCGTGGAGCGCGTGTTGAAACGCGACATGACGGCGCTCTTCCGCATCCGCAACGTCAACGAACTTGAAAGAATTTTCATCTATCTCTGTTTGCACACCGGGGGTCTATTCTCAACTCAGGGCTGCGCGGGCGATGTCGGAACTACCAGCGTCACTGTTGCCAATTATCTGCAAAATCTGGAGCAAGCGAATCTCATCTATCGTCTGCCGCCAACCGTGAAGGGCGGCAAGGCAATCCTAAAGGCGCGTTACAAAGTTTATCTTGTGGATGCAGCGCTTCGGAATGCAGTTCTGCTGCGTGGCGAGGAAATTCTCTCTGATCCTTCACAGATGGGACTCGTCGTCGAAACCGCAATGTTGCGGCATTTATACGCTTATTACTATTTGGATTCGCCGCGCATCAGCTATTGGAGAGACGCCGCAACAGAACGTGAAGTTGACATCATCATTCAGAGTCCAAGTTACCATCTTGCCGTTGAAGTGAAATATCAGGAAAAGCCTGTCATCGGTTCAAAAGATGGCTTGGCAGTCTATTGCAAAGCTCAGGATTTGAAATCCGCTTACGTCGTAACTAAAAAAGACACCGATTTTGGAATCCGCAAAATTGACGGCATGGAAACCAATTTTCTGCATATTCCCGCACACATTTTTTGTTACCTGCTAGGACAGGCCGAACGACTCCTTTGGACAAAATAATTTTTTTGAATAATTTCCCATGACCGAACCCGCCATCACCCCAGAGTTGGTTGCCAAGCACAACCTCACGCCGGAAGAATACGCCCATGCCGTGGAAATCCTCGGCCGCACGCCGAGCTACACCGAGCTTGGCATCTTTTCCGTGATGTGGAGCGAGCATTGCAGCTACAAAAACACCAAGCCGCTGCTCAAGACCTTCCCCACCAAGTCGCCCAAGATTCTTGTCGGCGCGGGCGAGGAAAACGCCGGCATCATTGACATCGGCGACGGCATCGCCATCGCGTTCAAGATTGAGTCGCATAACCATCCGAGCGCGGTCGAGCCGTTTCAGGGCGCGACCACCGGCGTCGGCGGCATTGTGCGCGACATTTTCACGATGGGCGCGCGGCCGGTCTGCGCGCTGAACTCGCTGCGCTTTGGGCCGATCACAGCGAACGGCGAATCGGACATTTCAAATTCGAAAGCTGAAATTGCCAACAACCGGAGATTGTTCGCCGGCGTCGTCAGCGGCATCGCGCATTATGGGAATTGCTTCGGCATCCCGACCGTCGCGGGCGAGGTGTATTTCGACAAGACTTATCAAGGCAATCCGCTCGTGAACGCCTTCTGCCTCGGCGTGCTGCGCCACGAACAGATCACGCGNNGCGGTGCAGGTCGGCGATCCGTTCATGGAAAAACTCGTGTGCGAAGCGTGTCTCGAATTGCTCGCCACCGGTTGCGTCGCGGGTATGCAGGACATGGGCGCGGCGGGTTTGACTTGTTCCACCTGCGAAATGGCCGCGCGCGCCGGCACAGGCATCGAGATCGAATTGGATAAAGTTCCGCAACGCGCGCCGAACATGAGCAGCTACGAGATCATGCTTTCGGAATCGCAGGAGCGTATGCTCATCGTCGTCCACAAGGGCCGCGAAGAGGAAGTGAAACGCATTTTCGACAAGTGGGATCTGCCGTGGTCCGAGATCGGCATCATCACCGATACCGGCCACATGAAGGTGCGTCACGGCGGCAAACTCGTGGTGGATATTCCTGCGCGGAAAATCGCCGACGAATCGCCCGTGTATCAGCGCGAAGCTGTCGAGCCTGGTTATTTGAAAGACGTCCGCGCGTTCCGTCTCGACGGCATCGCTGACACCACCACGCCAGCGGAAGATTTGAAGAAGCTGCTTGCGTGGCCGAGCATCGCGTCAAAGAACTGGGTGTATCGCCAATACGATCATCAAGTGCGCGACGGCTCGGTCGTTCTGCCCGGCAGCGACGCCGCGGTCATCCGCATCAAGACGGATTCCTTGCCCGTTATGAGCGCGGAACTCGCTGCTAAAGTTGGCGACCCGAAAGTTTCTGAAAAGTTGATCGCCATGACCGTGGACTGCAATGGCGGTTACGTTTATCTCGATCCCTACGAAGGCGCGAAAATCGCCGTGGCCGAAGCCTGCCGCAATCTCACCTGCTCCGGTGCGTTGCCGCTCGGTGCGACGGACAATCTCAACATGCCCAGCCCGCTCAAGCCCGAGTTGTTCTGGCAGATCAAGGAATCCGTGCGCGGTCTGGCGGAAGGTTGCAAAGCTTTCAACGCGCCCGTCACTGGCGGCAATTGCTCGCTCTACAATCAAAGCCCCGCTGGCCCGATTGATCCGACGCCCACGATCTCTGTCGTCGGCCTCATCGAGAAGCTGGAGCACGTCACCACGCAATGGTTCAAGGACGAAGGCGATGCCATCATCCTACTCGGCGACGCGGTGGAAGCTACGCCATTGCTAGGACTCGGCGGCAGCGCGTATCTACAAGTCGTCCACGGCAAAAAGAACGGTTCGCCGCCGCGCTGCGATCTTGAAGTCGCAAAGACGTTGCACACCACGCTCATCGGCCTGATTCAATCCGGCCTCGTGAAGAGCGCGCACGATTGCAGTGAAGGTGGTCTCGCCGTTGCGCTCGCCGAGAGCTGCATCAGCCAGCTCATCGCCCGCGAAACGCCAAGGTTGATTGGCGCACAAATTGATTTGTCGCAAATCAAAGATGTCCGCCTCGATGCCTTGCTCTTCGGCGAAACGCAATCGCGCGTTGTCATCAGCTGCAAAGCGCTCGACGCCGTGAAAGTCGTCGAACGCGCCAAGCTCATGGGCGTTCCGGCGGTGCAAATCGGCAAAGTCGGCGGCGACCATCTGACGGTGAAAACCGCCGGCGGCGAATTCTTCGCCCCGCTTACCGAACTGCACGATGCATGGTGGAATTCCATTGCAAGAGCGATGGCGTAAATGAAACCTTATCGTGTCCCCGCTGACACATCTCGTTGGAAGCTGGCTAATCGCCACGGTGACGACGGACAATCCGCGTGACCGTATGCTGGTAACATTGGCGGGTGTGATGCCGGACGTTGATGGATTGGGAATAATCGCTGATGTGGCTCACTCGGCCTATTCCGGTGAAGAAAACACTTTTTATTATTACCAGCACTATCATCACTATCTATCGCATGGCTGGCCGGCGGCGATTATTGTCACGCTGTTATTCGGCTGCTTCGCGCGGCGGCATCTGCGCACAATGCTGTTGTGTTTTCTGGTTTTCCATTTGCATCTTTTGTGTGATTTGATCGGTTCGCGCGGGCCATCGCCGGGAGATATTTGGCCGATTGCCTATGGCGAACCACTTTTCCGTCATCCAATTTTTGTCTGGAACGGACAATGGCGCTTGGATGGCTGGCAAAATAAAATCATCTTCACCACACTGTTTCTGTGGGAACTTTGGCTCGCGGCCGGCCGCGGTTATTCGGTCGTGGAAATCTTCAATCGTAAAGTTGATGCGATTTTTGTCGCAACACTCCAGAAATGGCGAACCAATCTTTTGGGTAAGCGAAATTCTCTTTGAACGCCCAACCCATTTTCCCGCTCCATTAAGTTGTGCCCGTGCCGATTAACCGTTGGCAAACGGGCGCACGGTTCGTAAGCTAATCGGAAGTTCATGCGTCAATTTAGAAACATCGCGGTCAACGCGTTCATGGAACTCATCCGGCAGCCGATTTTTTTGCTGCTGCTGACGGGTTCCGTGCTGTTCGAGATTTTTCTCGCGGTGCCGTATTACTTCGCTTTCGGCGATGAAATGAAACTCGTCAAGACGAGCGCGCTGGCGGTGATGTTGTTGTCCGGTTTATTCGGTGCGGTGTTGAGCGCCTCGGCGTCGCTCGCGCGGGAAATTCGCAGCGGCACGGCGCTCACGGTTTTGTCTAAGCCGGTCGGGCGCACGCAATTTCTCTTCGCCAAATTCGCCGGGCTGGCGGGCGCGCTGACGGTGCTGGCGTATGTGAATTTCATCGGCGTGCTTCTCGCGAGCTGGCTGGCGTTTGATGCCTACGGCAAGACGGATCTCCCAGCCATCGGCATTTTTGTCGGAGCCATTGCGTTGGCCTACGCGCTTGCGGGCTGTAGCAATTTTTTCCTACGCCGCCCGTTCGTCAGCGACGCGGTGCTGGGCGTGGTAATCATGTCCACGCTGGCGACGTTTGTGATTTTGCAATTCACCAGCCAGATGCAAAGCCTCAGCACGCAGGCGGCGGTGGACTGGCGGCTGCTGCCGGCGGGAATTTTAATTTTATTTGCGCTCTGGATTCTCGCCGCGCTCGCGCTCGCGTGCTCGACGCGGTTCGACACGATTCCGACGCTGGCGATCTGCTCGGCGATTTTCCTGGTCGGTTTGATGTCGGATTATTTTTTTGGCCTGCCCGCCGCCAAGGGCAGTTGGTGGGCTGCGACGCTTTATAGCCTCGTCCCGAACTGGCAGCTTTTCTGGCTAGCCGACGCGCTGGAAACGGGTAAAAATACGTTTCAATGGGCTTACGTCGGCAAGGCGCTCGGCTACGCCGTGTGTTATATCGGCGCGGCACTGGCGGTCGGCGCGGCGTTTTTTGAAGAACGAGAATTAAGTTAAAATGATTGGTAGTAAAATACGCAAAAGACGCGAAACACTTTGCCAATTTTTGCACCTATTTGCCGCTAAATAATTAAATGGAACGCAACCTCCAAAAAAACGGGCTGGTGAACCTCGCGGTCGCGCTGTTGATTTTTCTCGCGAGCTTTGGCGTCACGGTTTTCGCCGGCTCGCTCGCGGGCCAGGTCGCGGTGGTTTTTCTCGGTCTCGGCGTGCTGGTCGCCTTCATCAGTTGGTTCCAGATGCGGCTCGAAGAAAATGAGCGGCTGGAAAAGTTGGAACTCGATGAGCTGGCGCGCAGCCGGGGCGCATCGCTGTTTGCAAGCAAGGATGGCGGCAGTTTTCCGGCGCAGAATGCGCGCGTGCAGTTCGAAAAATATTTCGTGCCCGGCTTCGCGGTTTTGATCCTGCTGCTCGAAGCCGGCGGCGCGTGGCTGCTGTGGAATTGGACCGGCAAAAATCCGACGACCCTCAAAGCGGCCAACGCCACGGCGGCGCTGTCGCTGTTCGCGATTTTTGCACTACTGTTGTTTTTGTTCGGCCGTTTTTCCGTGACCATTGCGCGGTTGGAAAACCACCGCTTGCTCCGGCCCGGCGCGAGTTTCCTGCTGGCGGGCGCTTATGTTTGCGCGCTCACAGCGCTGGGCATCGCGGGCGTCGAGGCGAAATTTCCGCCGGCGGATTTCTGGGTCGCGCGCGCGCTGTGCCTTTTGCTCGCGTTGATGGCGGTGGAAAATCTGCTCACGCTGCTGTTGGAAATTTATCGTCCGCGTGTCAAAGGCAAAATTGCCCGGCCGCTTTACGAAAGCCGCGTGGTCGGCATTTTCGCGCAGCCGGAAAGCCTTTTCACCACGGCGGCGCAGACGCTGGATTATCAATTTGGCTTCAAGGTTTCCGAGACGTGGTTTTTTCAGGCGGTGCAAAAAAATCTCGCGGTGCTGCTGCTCATTCAATTTGCCGCGCTGATTTTGTCCACGACAATTGTGTTCGTGGATGTGGGTGAACAGGCCGTGCTGGAACATTTCGGCAAACCGGTCGCGACGCTCAATCCCGGCGCGCATTTCAAACTGCCGTGGCCGGCGGACAAGATTTACCGCTTCCGCACCGAGCAAATCCAGTCATTCGCCGTCGGCTACACGCCGGACGCGCAGAGCGAGGCGGCGAACACGATTCTCTGGACGGTCAGTCACAATCAGGAGCAGAATTTCCTCGTCGCCAACCGCGCCGCCGTCACGTCGGCGACGACCAGCAGCGACACGAATGACGCGGCNNTGCCTTACTGAAAGACTTGGCGACACAGGAAGTCATTAAGTATCTCGCGGGAATTGATTTGAACGACGTGCTGTCGCAAGGCCGGTTACAGGCGGCGGAAATGTTGCGCGACCGGATTCAAAATTCGGCCAACGCGCGTTCGCTCGGCGCAAAAATCATTTTTGTCGGCTTGCAGGATATACATCCGCCAACGGCCAGCGACGTCGCCGCGACTTACGAAAAGGTCGTCGGCGCGCAGCAGGAGCGGATCGCCACGAATAATTTTGCGCAGGCCGAAGCCATCCGCCTGAACGCGGTTTCCGGCGCGCAGGCTTTCACGATCACGAATGTTGCCGATGCGAAACGCGTCCAGTTGGTTTCATCTAAGTTTGCCGAAGCCGCGCTGTTCACGAACCAGATTCCGGCTTTTGAAGCTGCGCCGGACGTATATCGACAAAGGCTTTATTTGCAGAGTTTCGCCGATGCGACCGCCGGCGCGCGCAAATATGTTTTGCTCGTCACGAACACGCAGGACGTGGTCATCTTCGACCTCGAAGACAAAATCCGCGCCGACCTCGAATACTTGAACGTCACCAATTCGCCATGAAAAAAAATCTGATAACCATCGTCATCGCCGCCGTGCTGGTGGTAATTTTCGCGCTGCTGCTGTTCACGTTTCAAGTGCGCCAGTCGGAAGTCGCCGTGCTGACGACCTTCGGCAAGCCCGCCGCGAACAACATTGACCAGCCCAATCTTTATTTCAAATGGCCGTGGCCGATTCAGCAGGTTTACCGCTTTGACCAGCGCGTTCAGAATTTTGAGGATAAATATAGCGAAAATTACACTACGAACGGCGACATTATCCTGACGAGCGTTTATGTTGGTTGGCGGATTTCTGACGCAAAGGAATTTTTTCCGAAGTTCGCCGGCGGTTCCGTGGAAGCGGCGCAACGCCAGCTTGAAACCATGCTCCGCAGCGCGAAGGCGGCGGTCATCGGCAAACATAGTTTGTCCGACCTCGTGAATTCCGATCCGAAGCAGCTCAAGTTCGAGGCGATTGAGGACGAAATCAAAACCGCCGTGCAGAACCAGCTTGCGTCGCAAAATTACGGCATCAGCATTGAGTTTCTCGGCATCAAAAAACTTGGCTTGCCGGAAAGCGTGACGCAGGCGGTGTTCGACCGCATGAAATCTGAGCGGCAAAAATACATCAGCGAGGCGCAGTTCCAAGGCGAAGCGGAAGCGACCAGAATCAGATCCGCTGCCGAACGCCAGGCCGCCGATGTCATCGCCAACGCGCAGGCCGACGCCACGCGCATCGAGGGTCAAGGCGTGGCCGAGGCCGCGAAAACGTTGAGCGTGTTCCAGCAGAACCCGGAGCTGGCGATTTTCCAATTGCAGCTCCAGGCGTTGAAAGATTCGCTGAACCAGAAGTCCACGCTGATCTTTGACGAGCGCACGCCGCCGTTCAGCCTGTTCCAAAATTTGCCGGCGAATTCGTCAACGAAATAATTCCGATGAGCGACCACGATCATCACGACCATCCGCTGGAAATGCAGGACGCCGGTTCGCAGGCGCTGGCCGAGGCGTTGCGCAGCAGCTTCGTCATCGTCAAGATCGCGATGGCGGCGCTGCTTGTCCTGATCTTCGCGGCGGGATTTTTCACCGTCGGGCCGCAGGAAAAGGCCGTCATCCTCCGTTTCGGCAAGCCGCAGGGCGAAGGCCAGCAAATGCTGCTCGGCGCGGGCCTGCACTGGTCGCTGCCGTATCCGATTGACGAAGTCATCCGCATTCCAATCACGGAAATCCAGAAAGTTACTTCCACCGTCGGCTGGTATGCGACCACGCCGGAGATGGAACTCGCCGGCACCGAGCCGCCGCCCGGCCCGTCGCTCAATCCGCAGATGGACGGCTACGTCGTCACCGCCGACCGGAACATCATTCACACGCGCGCCACGGTGTCGTATCACATTGACGACCCGCGCACGGCGATTTTTAATTTTGCCAGCGGAACAAATCAGCAGTTCACCCTCGCCGGTGTTTCCAACGCCGTGCAGAACGCCGTCAACGAGGCCATCATTTTCAGCGCCGCGCGCTTCAACGTGGATGACATCCTCACGCGCGACCACGCCGGATTTCAAGAAGCCGTGCAGCAACGCGTGACCGATCTCGCCGAGCGCGAGCAACTCGGCGTGGCGATTGACCGGGTGGAAGTCACGGATACAATTCCGCCACGCCAGTTGAAGGATGTGTTCGATCAGGTCACAATCGCACGCCAGAACCGTGACCGGTTGCTCAACGTCGCTTTGAGCAAGCAGAACCAGATTTTGAGCGAAGCCGGCGCGTCGGCCGCGTCCATCACCAACGCCGCCGAATCCGCGCGCACCCGCTACGTCACCGCCATCGCGTCGGACGCGACGGCGTTCACCGAACTGCTGCCGAAATACACGGGCAACCCGAACCTGTTCGCGCAACTGGAACTGGCCAAGGCCATGACGCAGATCCTGACGAACGTGCAGGACAAAATCTTTTTGCCGCAGCGCGCCGATGGCAAGCCGCGCGAACTTAGGCTACAGTTGAACCGCGAACCGCCGCAGCCGAAATCCGCGGCGAATCCGTAAAACGAAAATGGACGCGATGCAAAAACGTAAAGCGCTAATAGTGTCAATTCTACACTTTGGTTTGACACTGTGCGTTGCTTTAATAATTGAGTTCCGGCACGGTGGCTTTTCAGGTTCAAAAGGCGGCGAATTTCATCCAGAGTTGGCCGAACAACATATCAGAAAAGCGATTTGGTTTCAGTTTTGGGCTGTCGTTTTAATTGTATTACAGCCATTGCCAATTTTTATCATCGTGGCCTCACAAGTTGTTCTTCATGCAATCTGGCTTCAGCCGCCAATCTGGTTGGAAGCTGCGTTGACTTTGGCTTTGATTTTACTTTCAGTTCCGTTCTGGAGTTATTCGTTTGGCAAAATTTTCGTCAAGTTGGATAACTGGCTGAACCATTTTCCCGTTCTCGGCAAAAGAGTTTTTTAACTAAAATGGACGCGAAGCAAAAAAGACAAGTTAGAATAGTCACCAGACTGCACTTGGGGTTAATTGCTTTGGCTTTGTTATTTCAACCTACGCTTGCTTTTTCTGGAAATATAGAAAAATGGCGCAGGCTTCAGGAGCATTTAATTTGGCAACATGCTTGGGAACACTTTTGGACAAACATTGCCTTTATATTACAACCACAGTTTTGGCTTTCTGCTAAATTATTCAAAGCTGGTGTCAGTTCTATTTTTCTAGTTTGGTCAATTTTGATTTTTCAGTTTGTCGCCATTCCGCTTTGGAGTTATTGCTTCGGCTGGATTTTCGTCAAGCTGGACAACTGGCTGAACCATTTTCCTGTTCTCGGCAAAAAAGTTTTTTAATTTTATGCAAGTCACTTCACTTTTAAGCCAGCACGAACACGATGACAATTGCGGCTGCGGCCACGACCACGAACATTCCGTCGTGCATCTGTGGCAGGCCGTCCTCGGCGTCGTCTTCGTCCTCAACGCCTTCATCGTGGACTGGATTTTTGACGCCGGCAGCACGCTCGCCAGCGCCAGCGCGATGATCGGCGCGATCATCCTCGGCTATCCCATCATCGTCACCGCCGTGAAGGATTTGCGGCGCGGCAATCTGAGCATCAACGAACTCGTCGCCATCGCCGTGCTCGCCGCGTTCGCGTCCGGCAATTACGAGACCGCCGGCATCGTTGCGTTCTTCATGCTCACCGGCGAAATCATCGAGACGCGCACGGCGGAAGGCGCGCGCGACTCCATCGAATCTTTGATTAAACTGACGCCGACCAAAGCGCGGCGTATTTTGAAAGACGGCAATGAAGAAGAAGTCGCCGCGAGTCAACTTGACGTCGGCGATGTGATTCGGATTCGTCCCGGCGACAACGTAGCGGCCGACGGAATTATTGTAAACGGCCAAGGCTCTTTCAACCAAGCCACCATCACCGGCGAATCTTTGCCCGCCGACAAAAAATCCGGCGACGAAGTTTTTGCCGGCACGCAAAATCTCACTGGCGTTCTGGAAATCAAAGTCAGCCGCGCCGGCACGGACACAACGCTTGGCCGCGTGCGCGAACTCATCATCGCGGCGGAAAAAACGAAGTTGCCGATTCAGAAAATCGTGGATCAATACATGGGCTTTTACACGCCGCTCGTGCTCGTCATCGGCGCGCTGGTCTGGGTGGGCTATCACGATTTGAACCGCGTTATCGCGGTGTTCGTCGTGTCGTGTCCGTGCGCATTTATTTTGGCGACGCCGACCGCGATGGTTGCCGCGCTGTCCGCCGCCGCGCGTCTGGGAATTTTAATTAAAAATGTCGCCGACATCGAACTTGCCGCGAAAATCAACGCGTTTATCTTCGACAAAACCGGCACGCTTACCACCGGCCAGCTTGCCGTCAGCCGCCTCGCGCCGATTGGCGACACCAAGCCCGCCGAACTTCTGTTGCTCGCCGCGTCCGCTGAAAAATACAGCAACCATCCGACCGCCAAGGCGCTCACGACGCTCGCAAGCGAAGCCGGAGTGCCGCTCGCCGAGCCGAAAGATTTTTCCGAAACGGCCGGTCGCGGCGTGAAGGCGGAAATCAATGGTGCAACAGTTTTGGTCGGTCGCGCGCAATGGCTCAAAGACAACGGCATTGACGCTGGTTTCGAAAAAACCGTGGACGTCGGCGAGACGGAAGGCTGGAGTTTAATTTTCGTCGCGCAAAACGGCAGGTGCGTCGGCTGGGTCGGGATGCAGGACCAAACGCGCGCGGAGGCGAAAGAAGCGCTCGCCGAATTGAAAGAAGCCGGTGTTCGCCGCATCGCGATGATTTCCGGCGACCGTCAAGTCGTCGCCACGCGCGTCGCCGCCGAAATCGGTTGCGAAGAAGCGAAAGGCGATTGCCTGCCGCAGAACAAGGTTGAATTTGTCCGCGCGATGAAAGCGAAAGGCTACAAAGTCGCGGTCATCGGCGACGGCGTGAACGACGCGCCCGCGCTCGCGGCGGGCGACATCGGCATCGCGATGGGCGCGGCGGGCAGCGAAGTCGCGATCCATAGCGCGACGATTGCGCTGATGAACAACGACCTGCGCCGGCTGCCGTTCCTCGTGAAACTGTCGCGCAGCACGCGCGCCGTCATCAACCAGAATTTTGCGTTTGGCGTCTGCTTCATCATCGTCGGGCTGTCGGCGTCGGCGTTCGGCTACATCGGGCCGATCACCGCCGCGATCCTGCACGTCATCGGCACGCTCATCGTGATTTTCAACAGCGCGCGCCTCGTGCGCAAAGGCGAGGAACTGGAACATTTTAATCCTGAACCCATCGCCGACAAACACGACCACGACTCGCATTCAAAACCGACGGGAGAACTGACGCCGAAGCTGGCGTGAATGATTTATGTCTGCTGCTGAAATAAAATCAAACGGCGAAGTCGTTGTCTCGGTTCGCGGATTAACAAAAGTTTTCAACGATTTCTGGAACCGCCCCAAGGCGCGCGCGGTGGACAACGTGGATTTTGAAGTCCGGCGCGGCGAGGTTTTCGGACTGCTCGGCCCGAACGGTTCCGGCAAGTCCACGACGGTCAAGCTGCTGCTCGGTTTGCTGAATCCGACGAAGGGGCACATCGAGGTCTTCGGCCATTCGCCGCGNNCTCAACTCGCGCGAGACGCTGGATTTTTTCGGAAATCTTTTTCATCTCTCGAAAGGCGAACGCGACAATCGCGCGGAACAACTTTTGGAAATGGTCGGCCTCGGCAAAACCCAGACGCGCGCTGTCGGCGAATTTTCCAAGGGCATGCAGCGCCGCATCGGCCTGGCGCAGGCGCTCATCAATGACCCGGATTTGGTGATTCTCGATGAGCCGACGGCGGGCCTTGACCCGATTGGTTGCCGCGAGGTGAAGGATTTGATCATCGCGCTGGCGCGCCGCGGCAAAACGGTGATCTTGAGCAGTCATCTGCTTTCCGATGTCGAGGACGTTTGCGACCGCGTGGTGATTTATTACGGCGGAAAAATCCAGGCCGCCGGCACGTTGAAAGAATTGCTCGCCGAGCCGGACACGTTGCGCATCACGACGCCGGTTTTGCCGCGCGAAACTTTGGAGCGCGTTCTGGAAATCATCCGCAAGGACGTTTCGACCGGCGAAGTGCGCGTGGACAATCCGACGCAAAATCTCGAAAGCTATTTTCTCGACGTGGTCGCGAAGGCGCGCGCGGCGAACGAAACCAGCGGCGCGCAATCCGGAGCGCGCGTGGCCGAGTATCTGCGCGGCGGCGTGGAAGCGAAACCACAGGCAGAAAAAGTTTTGGAAAAATTGTCGCTGCCGCAGGCGGCGCAAACCATTACTCAAGCAAAAATTTCCGCGCCGGTTGCCGAAAAGAAATTGGACGACAAAAAACTGGAAGCATTGACGCAGCCGACGGAGACAAAAATTCCAGAAACTAAATCAGTTTCCGCGCAGGAAACGAAGCCGGTGGATTTGTCGAAGGCCAATGAAAAATTGTCGTCGCTGCTCGGAAAAAAGAAATAATTTTAACCACGGATGCACACAGATTCACACAGATTCACACAGATAAAACTATGCTGGTTAAATTTTTCTTAATCCGTGTTTATCGGTGTTCATCCGTGGTTGATTTAATTTGAAATGCAAAGAATTCTCGCCATCTCGTGGTTGACGTGGAAGGCCGCGCTGCGGTTCAAATTATTCCTCGTCATCGCGGTGTTGTTGATTTTGGCGGTTGTCGGTTTGCCGCTGGTCATCAAGGACGACGGCACGGCGCAAGGGTTTACGCAGATCATTTTGACCTACACGTTGAGCGCTATCACGGCGCTGCTGGGGCTTTCGACGCTCTGGCTTTCTTGCGGCACGCTGGCGCGGGACATCGAGGAATGCCAGATCCAGGTCGTGGCTACGAAACCGATTGCGCGCTGGCAAATTTGGATTGGCAAATGGATTGGAATTGTTTCGCTCAACGCCGTGCTGCTGGCGATTTCCGGCGCGTGCGTTTATGGCTTGTTGCAATACCGCGCGACGAAATTGCCGGAGGCGGAGCAGAAAATTTTGCGCGAACAAGTTCTGGTCGCGCGCGGTTCGGCAAAAGAACCAAGCAATCCGGCGGAGATTGAAGCGGACACGGAACAGGTTTTGCAGGAGCGTTTGAAGTCCAGCCCGATTGAAAAAGTGGATCTACCGGAAGTGCGCCAGCAAATTCGCGAGCAGGTGAAGGCGGAATTACAACTCGTGCCGCCAAGTTACGAGCGCGTCTGGAAGATTGATCTGGGTTTCGCCAAAAATTATCTGCAAGGAAAACCGCTGCAACTGCGCGTGAAATTCAACGCGGCGCAAAAAAGCGAGTCGGGAACTTATGTGGCGCTGTGGCAGGTGGGCGTGCCGCAGAAAACCAAATTTTGGCAGAGCGAGCCGATGAGTCTGGCGCCGGACACGTTCCATGAATTCGAGATTCCGCCGGATTTATTTGATGAAAATGGCCTGCTCACGATCACGTTTGCGAATCCGAACCAGACGGCGCTGCTGTTTCCGCTCGAAGACGGCATGGAGGTTTTGTATCCCGAAGGCGGTTTCGGGCTGAATTTTGCGCGCGGGCTGGGAATTATTTTTTGCTGGATGGCGCTGCTCTCGGCGTTGGGTTTGATGGCGGCGAGCTTCCTGTCGTTTCCGGTGGCGACCTTTTTTTCGCTGGCGATGCTGGTTGTGGTCTTGTCGAGCGGCACGCTGGCAGAGTCGGTGAGTTCCGGTTCCGTGGCGGCGGGCAATGAGGAGACCGGTCAGGTCGGCCACTCGGTGGCGGACGTGGTTTTGATCCCGGCCTTCAAGGGCGTGCTCGCGGTCATCAGCCTCGTAAAAAATTATTCGCCGATCGAGGCGTTGAGCAGCGGGCGGAGCATCACCTGGGGCGAACTCGGTTTGGCCTTCGCACAAATCGTTTTGCTGGTGGGCGGAATTTTCGCCGTGGCGGGGATCATCTTTTTCAACCGGCGCGAACTAGCGACGGCGCAGGGAACGCAATGAATCCTCGCCTCAAAAAAGTTTTCCTGCTGCTGCTCGCCGGCGCGCTGCTGTTCGGTTCGGGACAGCTTCAGAAAAATCTGAACCACGACCGCGAGGCGTTGGGGCTGACGCGCACGGCGGCATTGGAAAACGCGCCGCCGGTGTTGGCGTTCACGACGGTGGCGCTCGGCGGCTTTCGCGGGTTGATTTCCAATTTTCTCTGGATCCGCGCGAATGATTTGCAGCAGGACGACAAATTTTTTGAGGCCGCGCAGCTGGCCGATTGGATCACGAAGTTGGAGCCGACGTTTCCATCGGTGTGGATTTTTCAGGGCTGGAACCTGGCCTATAACATTTCGGTGAAGTTCAAGGATTTTCCCGACCGCTGGCGCTGGGTCGAGAGCGGTATCGAACTTTTGCGCGACGAGGGGCTGCGCTATAATCCGAACAGCGTGGACATCTACCAGCAGCTCGCCTTATTTTTTCAACACAAGCTGGGCGCGAATTTGGACGACGCCAATATGTATTACAAAAGCCAGTGGGCGTCAGAGATGAGTCCTTTCTTCGGACCGGACGGAACGAACTTTGCGCTGCTGCTGAATCCGCCGGATGCGTCGGCGCGGACCAATGCCGCGCGGCTGCTGGAAAAATACAAGATTGATCCGCAGTTCGCCAAGCAGGTGGACACGGAATACGGCCCGTTCGACTGGCGGCTGCCGGAGGCGCACGCGATTTACTGGGGCGCACGCGGCCTTGCCGCGGCGAAGGCAAATCCCGACAAGGTCAACCCAGATGACCTCATCAAATTGCGGCGCATCATCTACCAATCCATGCTGCAGGCGTTTCACCACGGCCGCATCACCGTGGATCCGTTCACCAAAAATGTCTCGCTCGGTCCCAACCTTGACCTCACGCCGCAAGTCAATGCCGCCTACGAACAAGCGTATGCCGAGGAAACCGACCCCGGACAAAAGGAAGGCATATTGCGGGCGCAACGGAATTTTCTGCGTGACGCCGTTTATTTCCTTTACGAAAATAACCGTCTCGCCGAGGCGCAGCAATGGTTCAAATATCTCGGCGACCATTATCCCGATCAGCCCATCATTGACGGCCAGCCCGATTCGCTGCCGAAAAATCTTACGCTCGACGAATACGCCGTGGCCGTGGTGCAGATTGACATCGGCGAAACCTCGCAGGAACGCGTCACTTCCGCCGTGCAAGGTCTGCTGGTGCGTGCCTATTACGATCTCGCCACCGGCCAGGACGACCGCTACGAAAATCTCAAGCGTCTCGCCAACCGCGTCTATTTGCGTTACGTCCACAAGACGTCCGGCAACGCGGAACGCGTCAGCCTGCCGCCCTATGACACTTTGAACAATGCCGTCTTGCGGCAACTGCTCGACCCGCAAAATGGCACGCCCTACGCCGCTCGTGCCGAATTGGTCACAAGACTGAGCTTGCCTGCCAGCCTGCTCGAATCTACCACCGCCGCGACCAACGCCGTGCAAAATATTCCCGCCACTTCCATCCCGACCAATTCAGTCGCGCCCGTGCAACCGTGAAATAATTTTCGACCGCATCCAATTTTTGGTGGGGCGAGCGTCTCCGCGAGCCACTTTCGGAAGATTGCTTCACGATTAAACTTTGCTAATCTTTTCCGTCTGTGACGAAGAAAAATTTCAATTCCCAACCGCTGCGCGTCGGCCTGATTTCGCTCGGCTGCGCCAAAAATCTCGTGGACGCCGAGATCATGCTCGGATCGCTGCTCAAAAGCGGCGTTGAAATCACGAACGACGCCGCACAAGCCGACGCCGTCATCGTCAACACCTGCTCGTTCATTGATTCCGCGCAGGAAGAGAGCGTGGACACGATTCTCGAATCCGTCGAGTTGCGCGACGCGAATCAGCGCGGTCAGGCCGTGATTGTTTCCGGATGTCTCTCGCAACGGTTCCGTGAAGAACTGCCTAAGCTCATGCCTGAAGTGGACGCGTTCATGGGCATTGATCAAGTTGCGCAGGTGGGAAACATCGTCAACCAGGCCGTTTCAAATCGCGCTGCAAAAATCAGGAACGAAAAATTAAAAATTAAAAATTCAAAAACGAAAATCTCCGCGCGCCTGAACGAATTGGAAAAATTCCGCGACATTTCCGAACATGAAAAAGAAGAATCGTTGCGCGGCACGGAAAAGTTCGGCAAAACCAAAACCGTGGTTGCGCCCGCCTCCGCACTCGGCACTCCGCATTCCGCAATTCTCGACGTTACCGCGCGCCCCATTTTCATTCCTGATTTTGAAACGCCGCGTTTCCGCCTGACGCCAAAACATTTCGCGTATCTGAAAATCGCCGAGGGCTGCAACCATCCGTGCAGCTTCTGCATCATTCCGCGGATGCGCGGTTCGCATCGCAGCCGCACGCAAAAAGACATTGTGGCCGAAGCGAAGGCGTTCATCGCCGATGGCGTAAAAGAAATCAATTTGATTTCGCAGGACTCGACTTATTACGGACTCGATTTGCGCCCGAACCATAGCCGCGCGATTTCATCGCCCGAAAAATTTTCCGCCGCCGCCAAATCACTTTCCGCCGATGCCACGACCATTTGCACGCTGCTGCGCGAATTGAATTCGCTCAAGGGCGATTTCTGGATTCGCCTACTTTACACGCATCCCGCGCATTGGACGAATGAATTGATTGAGACGATTGCCGCGTGCAAAAAAGTCGCGCGCTATGTGGACATTCCGCTGCAACACATCCACGAAAATATGCTCGAACGGATGCGCCGCGAAACCTCGCAGCAATACATCGTTGATCTCATCAAAAAAATCCGCGCGGGCATTCCCGGCATTGCGCTGCGCACGACGTTCATCGTCGGTTTTCCCGGCGAGACCGAGGCGAGCTTCAACACGCTGCTCAATTTTGTCCGCGAAACGAAGTTTGAGCGGCTCGGCGTTTTTACTTATTCGCAGGAAGACGGCACGCGTGCGGGCGCGATGGCCGGGCAAATTTCCGAAAAGGTGAAACAAAAGCGCCGTGAACTTGTCATGGCTGCGCAGCACAAAATCGCCAAGCAAGTTTCGGAACATTTTGTCGGTAGCGAAATCAAGGTGCTCGTCGAAGGCGCGGCGAATGAAAAACAATTGCAATCCGCCAACGTGAGTTCGTGGGAACACGGCTTGATTCGCGAAGCCGAAACTCAAAACTCAAAATTTAAAATTAAAAACTACCTCGTCGGTCGTGGCGAGGCGGATGCGCCGGACATTGACGGACGCATTTACATTCGCGGCAAACTGCCGGTCGGCGAATTTGCGAAAGTCAGAATCATCGGCCACACGGATTACGATTTGATTGCGGAACCGGTTTGATTCCTTTAGAACGGGCGCATGGCCACACTCGTTTTCGACATCGAGACCACCGCGCTGCCGCTCGAAAATTTCGACGACGCGCAGCAGGAATATCTTTTCCGCGAGGCCGACAAGCTCGCCGACGCCACCGCCAAGGACGCCAAGCGCGAGGAGATCGCCAAATTCATGAGCCTGTGGCCGTTCACGTCGCAAGTCGTCTGCATCGCCATGCTCAACGCCGAGACGCAGCGCGGCCAGACCTTGTTCGTCGCCGACGATTTCGAGGAAGCCGAGGAGGAAAATGCGCCGGTGAAATTCATTCCCTGCGCGGACGAGACGGAACTGCTCGCGCAATTCTGGGACGTCGCGAAAAAATACGATTCCATCGTCACCTTCAATGGCCGCGGCTTCGACGTGCCGTTCATCTACCTGCGCTCGGCGCTGCTCAACGTGCCCATCTCGAAAAAAAACTGGCTCGGCTACCGTTACGCCACCGAGCCGCACTGCGACCTCGCGGAGCAGTTCACCTTTTACAGCGTGAGCGGGCGCGACGGCGCGGCGCGGCGGTTCAACCTGGATTTTTACTGCAAAGCCTTCGGCATCGAATCGCCCAAGAGCCACGGCGTGACCGGCATGGACGTGGGCGCGCTGCTGGCCGCCGGAAAATTCCGCGACATCGCCGAATACTGCCTGCGCGACGTCCGCGCCACGGTGGAGCTTTACAAAATCTGGAAGGAACGGCTGGCGGGGATAAAATAATTGTAATTGAATGAAATAAATATGTTGGGCGGAGTAACAAGTTCAAATCACGTTCGTAATCAAACGAAAGAATTTCCAACTTCTTTGGATTTGTTTCGGTATTTGTTAAATAAGCTGATTGATGCTGGCGGCGAACGGGGGATTCATTTTGATGGACCAAAAAAGGAAGCTTGGGTTGAAGTTGCAAATGATTTGAATAATTATCTTGAATTAAATTTCAGTTTTCCTTTCAAAGACTCTCTCGAAGATCTGCTTGCGAAAAAACAAATTATTGTGCCGAAGAATTGGAAGTTAATTCAATATAAACCAAAACGGCTTGCTGGTTTTTTTGCTGGTTACGCCTGTTATTCCATTCCCAAAAATAGTTCTGATTCATTGATACCATTTATTGACGATTTGTTCGTAAAATTATTTGTGTGCGCTAAAGATTATTCGGTGAGCGGATATTTAACTTAATTTATCTATGCTCATTTGCTTCGCTCTGAAAGAAGAAGCCGCGCCGTTTCGGAAAATCGCGGCGGGAAAATCTGACGTTTCCATTTTGCTCACCGGCATCGGCCGCCAGAACGCCGAAAAATCCCTGCGCGAATTTCTCGCCACGCATTCACCAAAACTCGTGCTGACCTGCGGTTTCGCCGGCGGACTGAATCCTGATTTGAAACTTGGCGACGTAATTTTTGAAATTCCCCAACCTTCAACCTTCAACTTTCAACTTTCAACCAGCGGTGCGATGCCCGCAAAAATTCTCTGCGCCGACCGCATCGCCACGACCGTCGCCGAAAAGAAAAAAGTGCGCGCCGAAACCGGCGCGGATGCCGTCGAGATGGAATCGGCGGCGATCCACGCCATTTGCCGCGAGCGCTGCATTCCCTGCGCCATCGTCCGCGTGATTTCCGACACGGCCAACGAAGATTTGCCGCTGGATTTCAACGTGCTTTCCAAGCCGGACAAGAATCTGGATTTCGGAAAATTATTCCTGGCCATTGCCAAATCGCCCTCAAAAATTCCCGCGTTGATGCAGTTGCAGAAAAAGACGAAGTTCGCCGCCGAGCAATTGGCTGAAGTTCTTGCCAAAATCACTTTTCCGTGACGGGATTTTGCACGGCGGCTGGCGGCGCGGGTTTTGCCTTCGCGTGTTCGCTGTAGCTGATGAAGGCCGCGCCGAGCATGATGAACGCGACGCCGACCCAGCGGATCCACGAAACACTTTCGCCCAGAAAAATCATCGCGGCGAACGTCGCGAACACAAAGCTCAGCGCGGTCAACGGCCAGAGAAAACTGATGTCGCTCTTGTTCATCAGGAGCAGCAGGCAGCCAAAAAACGCCGCCTCAAAAAAAACGCCGAGCAAAATCTGCGGGCTGGTGGCGCCGGCTTTGAACACACGAAAAATTTCGGCAACGGTGTAGCCGTTCATGTCGCCGATGTGGATCATGCCTTTTTTCAGAAGGATGACGCCGGTGGATTCACAGGCAAGGCCGAACAGCAGAATCGAGAGCACTTTTAACATTTTACAAATCTTGATAGCGAATGAGTTCGATGCCGAGTTTTTTTATTTGTTCTTTCACGCGCGGACTGACGAGGGCGTCGAACTCATGCTTAAATTTGTCCAACGACGGATGTGAGTAAAGCTCGGAATCGCCCGGCGGCAGCTCGGGCAACAATTTTAAAATGTAATTTTCATCCACGCGTGAATCTTGCAACAGGCCGAAGGTGATCTGGGCGTGGCGAATATTTTTTTGTGCAAGCGTTTTGCGCGCGCGGCTGGACAAAAATTCAAAAATGGCGGCGTGCGAGACGCGGTAAAGCCAATGACCGCGCGACATTTTCCGGCTGCGCGAAAAACAATCACGTGTCAGACGCAAATGGCGGATGCGGAGCTTTTCTGAATCTTCCATCAGGATTTTGAAAATGGTTGGATGCAAATGCAGATGCAAATGGCCGTTGACGTGGTCGAGCGGCAAACCCGTCGAATAGAATTTTTCAAACTGCGCATGGATTTCGGCGCGGAGTTGTTCGCGCAAATTGTGTTTGAAGAAATAATTCATTCCCACGCCGACCGGACTTTTGGAAAATTCGCCGTTTGAGTTCACGAGGCCGGGGATTTTTTCCGGTGGCAACACGGAATGGCCTTGCAGCAAAGTCAGGTGCAAACCGACGCCGAGTTTGGGATTTTCTTTTGCGAGCTTGACTGCTTCGTCGAAGCCGGGTTCGTTGACCATCAGGCTGGCGGTCATCAAGATACCTTCGCTATGCGCGCGGATGATGGCTGCATTGGCGGAAGACGAAAGCCCAAAGTCATCGGCATTGACGATGAGCTGGCGTTTTTCAGGGCTGGCCATAGTTAGGCGAAGTTGAGCCGAGCGTGAAGCGCAGCCACGACTGGAAAATCAGCGCGAGCTTGCGCGGCTTGCTCAATTTGAGCGGTTGCGGGCCGAAGACGTCGAACTTGCCGCGCTCCAATTTTTGCAGCAACTGCCAATAGACGCTGCCCATGAGTTCGGCGGCGACCAGCGAGCGCCGGTCTTCGGGTGGCAAATTTTTTTGCGCAAGGGCGTAAAAGTTTTTGGCGCGGGCGGCGATGCTGGCGGCGAGCTGGCAATAATTATCCGAGTATTTTGATCCCAGAATCTCTGCTTCGCTGACGTTGAATTTTTTTAGTTCGCTTTGCGGGAGATAAATTCTGCCGCGCGCGGCGTCGTTTTTCACGTCGCGCAAAATATTGGTGAGTTGTAGTGCGTTGCCGAGATAGATCGCGTAGTCGCGGCACGCGGGATTTTTGCAGCCGAAAATTTCGACACTTAACAGTCCGACGACGGACGCGACGCGATAGCAGTAGACTTCAAGCTGTTCGTAATTTTCGTAGCGCAGCGTGTCCAAATCCATTTCGCAGCCTTGGATGAGTTCGTCGAACAGCGCGAAGGATAAATTAAATTTCTGGATGACGGGCTGAAATTCCTGGTTGAGGACAAATTCCGGCTTTTGGTTTTCACAAGCGCGGCGGATGTCGGTCCGCCACGCGGAAAGTTGTTCGCGTCGCTTTTCGGCGGGAATGGAATCTTCATCGGCGACGTCGTCCACGGCGCGGCAGAAGGCGTAAAGCGCGGACATGGCATCGCGTTTTTCGCGGGGCAAAAGGATGAAGGCAAGCGCGAGGTTGGAGGCGCTTTTTTTGGTGAGCGCGCGGCTGTGCTGCATGGTCACACGCCGCGTGGCGGCTGGTTGGGGTCGCGCACCGGCGGCAGTCCGCCCGTTTCGGCCAGCGTGGGATTGTGCTGGCGGTTGTGACGGCGCTTATGATGCTTGCGGCGTTTCTTGCCGGACTTGCGGATCACAAAAAGCCAGATGACGAAGCAGGCGATGCCGATGCCAACGGCCAGCAGAATGGCGACAAAGACCAGCCAGTCAGACGAGGCGTTATTGGTCGGCAAGTCAAAGGGGTTGTTCATCAGTCGGCATCACCGGTGTCGGTTTTCATGTTCAGTCTTTGCATCCGATAGCGCATGGAATGTCTAGTCAGCTTAAGCTGTCCGGCGGCGCGTGTCAGGCTGAAATTATTTTGCTCAAGCGCGCCTTGGATCAGTTCGCGTTCTATCCGTTCGAGCGCCGCCTCGAGGGATTCATCCGGCCCAGCCACCGCCGGCCCGGTCTTTTGCAAGCGCGCCTCGATCGAAAAATCCGGCAGGCTGGCCGGCTGGACTTCCCGACCGGTCTCCAAAATCAAGGCGCGTTCCACCACGTTCCGCAGCTCGCGGACATTGCCAGGCCAGCGGTGCGCGAGCATTTTTTGGTGCGCGGCGGGCGTGAAAGCGGTGATGTTCTTGTTCAGAACCGCGCGGAAAATTTTCAGAAAATGTTCTGCCAGCAATCGCACATCGTCACCACGCTCGCGTAAGGACGGCAGGTGGAACTGCACGACGTTCAAGCGGTGGAACAAATCTTCGCGAAAATCACCGGCGGCGATCGCCTGCACGATGTCGCGGTTGGTCGCGGCGACGAGCCGGACATTAACGCGCAATTCCTCCGTGCCGCCGACGCGCGTGAACGTGCCGTCTTCCAGAAACCGCAGCAGTTTTGCCTGCAGCGGTCGGCCCATGTCGGCGATCTCATCGAGAAAAATCGTGCCGCCGTCCGCTTCCTCGACGCGGCCAAGTTTTTGTTTCAACGCGCCGGTGAACGCGCCTTTTTCGTGGCCGAACAATTCGCTTTCCAGCAGTTGTTCGGGAATCGCCGCGCAGTTGATGCGGACGTAATGCTCATTCCGACGCTTGCTTAAAACGTGCAACGCGCCGGCGACGAGTTCCTTGCCCGTGCCGCTCTCGCCCAGCACCAGCACGCGCGCATCCGTCGCGGCCACCGTGCGGATGAGCTGCCGCAGCTCGCGCATCTTCGGTGACTCGCCGACGATTTGCTCCAGGCCAAACGACTCACCGGTGCGCGAGCGCAGCGCGGCATTTTCCGCAAGCAACCGGTGACGTTCCGCGCAACGGGCGACGGCATGGAACAGTTCTTCCGGCGCGAACGGCTTGGACAGATAATCCATCGCGCCGGCCTTGATGGCCTCGACCGCGAGTTTGGGCGTGGCGTAGGCGGTGATCATCAGCGACGGCAGTTCCGGCCACTGATTGTGAATTGTTTTGAGAAAATCATAGCCGTTCATGCCACCCAGCCGCGCATCGGTGACGACCATGAAGAAATTTTCCTGCGCGAGCAGTCCCAGCGCTTCTTCCGCCGACTCGGCGGTGCGCACGGCGTAGCCTTCATCGGCGAGCATGGTCTGGAGGGAACGACGCATATTTTTCTCGTCGTCCACGACCAGCACGGGTGGCAGCGGCAGGTTCATTTTGAAAACGGTTTTGGCAACGCTTTGGCCGGGAAGACTACCGTAAATTTGGCTCCCTGTCCAAGCGCGGAATCCACGCGCACACTGCCGCCGTAAAGTTCCGCATTGTGTCTCACGATGGCCAAGCCGAGGCCGGTGCCTTTTTCCTTGGTGGTGAAATACGCCTCAAAAATTCGCTCCAGCTTGTCCGGCGCGATGCCCGGACCGTCGTCCGCCACGGAAATCTCGATCGCATGATCCCGCCGCACAACTGCCTCGATTAAAATATTCCCCTGCGCACCGAGCGCATCGCGGGCGTTCTGCAGCAGGTTCACCAAGATTTCCGAAAGATGCGCGCGCTGCATCAACAGCGGCGGGAAATGCTCGGCGAATTTTTTTGTCACCTTGATTCCCGTCGGCACGGCGGCGGGAAACACCAGTTCAACCGACTGGTTAATTTTCTCGATGACATCCAGTTTCTCCACGCGCCCCTCGCTCAACTGCGCGTAACCCATAACCTGTGTGATCACCCGGTCGGCCCTCGCGACTTCTTCCTGAATGATTTCGATCTGCTGTCCGGCAGCGATGTCGGCACCACCCAGCGCGCGCCGGAGCGAGTAGGCGGCGTTGTTGATTACTGCCAGCGGATTCTTGATCTGGTGCGCAAACTCCGCCGCCAACCGACCGGCTGATTGCAGTTGATTCTCTCTCGCCGCAAATTCAACCATCTCCTCCTCGGCCAGCCGCTGCCGCTCCAGAAACGCCTGCACGCCGTAGCAGGTAATCGTCGTCAGCCACAGCACGAGCATCCGCAGCACAAACGGCTCGCCGATGACATCGTGCGCCGAAAGATCCAGCGCCCGGCTGGTGGTTTCATCCAAGTTCGCAGTTATCCGCACATCCATGAAAACCACGAGTGCATAGCAGAGGCTGGTTGCGAAGTTCAAAAAAATCTGCGAGAACCCCGGCGGCACGCTCACCGCATTCCGCAAAATCAAGCCCAGAAACAGCCAGAACAATACACTGTCCATCCCGCCCGTGATCAGCGTCATCGCTGCCAGCACAAGGCCGTCCACCAGCGCCGTCGTGACCACGATCCATTGTAGCAACGCCAGCGGCAACCGGTCGGCCGCAAACAGCGGCACCGCCAGCAACACGCTGATCAGGATATAAAACCAGAAGATCAACTCCACCGTCACGACCGTCACGTCCAGCGCGCTGGAGATCTGCCCGACCCACGGCGAGTAATCAAAGGAATAATAAATCATCCCGACAAAAAAGAGTTTCACCGGCAGCATCAAGTTGCGCTCCATCACCTCGATGCGCCGCCGCGCGCGCGCCGCGTCCGGCGTGGGAATCTCAAACAAGGCCGGCAGGCGCTTTAGTAAAGGCTCGCGGCTCAAGTTCATGAAATCTCAACGAAGCAATTTCAACGCCTGTTCCGAAATTTTCTCCACCGGCCACAAACGCCCGACGCCTTCGTAACCGCACGACAACATTCCTTCGTCCGGCCCAATGAATTCCGCGCCGCGCGCCTTCAGAATTTTTACGTTCGCCTGCGTCGCCGCGTGCTGCCACATCTTCCCGTTCATTGCCGGCGCGATCAGAATTTTCGCCTTGCGATTCAAGGCCAGCGCGATGCAGCTCAACGCGTCATCCGCCATGCCATTGGCTAGTTTCGCGATCACGTTCGCCGTCGCCGGTGCGATCAAAAATAAATCCGCTTCATCCGCGAGTTGAATGTGCATCGGTTGCCAGCCATTTTCCTCGTCGTAAAGATTGGTGATGACCGGATTGCGCGTTAGCGTCTTGAACGGCAGCGGTGTGATGAAATGCTGCGCATCCGCCGTCATCACCACGCGCACGTCGCATTTGGCTTTCGTGAGCAGCGACGCCAGATCAGCCGCCTTATGCGCGGCGATGGAACCCGTCACGCCCAAAACTATTTTATTCGCTCTGCTCATAAAATGTGTTGAATCGCTGAAATGTTAAATCGTTTTACGCTTTTACGCGATGACCGATTCAACCCGATAATAATTCAAATCTCCGGCGGTTGCGACCGCGCCGAGCGCATCTTTTCCGATTCGATGATTGCCAGCGTCCGCCGCAAATCTTCCTGCTTGCTGCCGCTGATGAGCAGGTAGTCAAAATTTTTCCATTGCGCGATTTCCTGTCGCGCCACGGCGAGCCGTTTTTGAATCACCGCTTCTGCGTCCGCACCGCGTTTTTTCAAACGCTCTTCCAGCACCACCACCGACGGCGGCGTGAGGAAAATCGTGATGAGCGCGCGCTTCAATTCTGGTTCCGTTGCCGCCTGCTCGCGGATCGTCGCCGCGCCTTGCACATCCACGTTCAGCAAAACGTCTTTGCCCGCGCGCAATTTGCCGAGCAACTCCGATTTCAGAATGCCGTAGCTGTTGCCGTAAACCGTCGCGTGCTCCAGAAAATTTCCCGCGTGCAGCCGTTTCAAAAATTCTTCCGCCGTGAAAAAATGATAATCCACGCCGTCCTTTTCGCCGGGGCGCGGCGCGCGCGTCGTGCAGGTGATGGCGCGCGTGAGATTCGGCTGCGATGCCAGCAGCAGATCACAGAGCGTCGTCTTGCCTGCGCCCGACGGCGCGGAAATCAAGATGAGCAGCGGAGGCGCGGATTTTTTTTCCGGCGCGCGCACCGACTTTGGACGTTGGACTTTGGACGTTGGACTTTTCATCATTCGACGTTCATCGCCTGCTCGCGGAATTTTTCCAGTTCCGCCTTTAGTGTCACGACTTCGCGCGAGATGACCGCGTCATTCGCCTTTGAGCCGATGGTGTTGATTTCGCGATTCATTTCCTGCGCGAGAAAATCCAGCGTGCGTCCGACCGGCTCCTTCGATTTGCAGCAGTCCGCGAACTGTTGGAAATGACTTTGCAGCCGCGTCAGTTCCTCCGAAATGTCCGAACGGTCGGCGAACAAAACAATTTCCTTCAATAACCGCTCGTCATCCGGCGCAATGTTTTCAATGCCCGCGCTCTTGATGCGTTCCAATAAATTCTGCCGGTAATTTTCCGCCGTCACCGGCGCTTGCTTCTGGATTTTGCCGACGGCGGCGCTCATCACGCCAGTGCGCGCGGATAAATCTTTCGCCAGATGCGCGCCTTCGCGTTCACGCATTTTCACCAGCGCGGCGAGCGCCTGGTTCAAGGCTTTTTCCACCGCCGGCCACAAATCTTCCGATTCCGCGAGTTGTTCGTCCGTCTGGAAAACGCCCGGCGCGCGCAGCAACTGGTCGAGCGTCACCTCGCCGGAAATTTTCAACTGCTTGGCCAGCCGCGCGAACTCGGCGGCGTAATCTTTGGCGAGCGCGTGGTTGATGTGTTTGCGCGCGGATTCCTTGCCCTCGGCGGCATGGAGCGAGACGCGGGCGTTGACGCGGCCGCGCGCGATGTGACGATTGATGGCGTCGCGGATTTGCGTTTCGAGCAGTTCCATTTCGCGCGGGAGCGTGACCGAGACCTCGGCCTGCTTGCGGTTGACCGAGCTGAGCTCGACCGTGACCTTGAAGCCGTCCTGCGCGCATTCGCCGCGACCGTAACCCGTCATGGATTTCATCACGCCGATGATGCGAAAATTATTTGCGGCAAGCGAATAAATTTTCAAAACGTGCGCGGCGATGTGAATTCAAATCAATCTGGACGCGGTGAAAGTGAAAGTTTAATTTCACGAGAGATGAAAGCTACGCTTCCAGACGATTTAGAAATACTTCGCAATGTTCGTGGGCGTTTCCCGAGTTCAAAATCACAGCGGCAGGGCGAATGGCTTCTTATATTTCTTTTGGGAGTGTTCTTTCCACTATTTTGGCTGGCTGTTTTTTTTTGCGTGGTGGCCGGCAGTTTTAGATAAAGGTCATTTAATTGTCCTAGCTTTCGCTTTCGGGACATTTATTGGAGGCATTCATCTTTGGAAGACGCGAGCACTTGAATATGAATTAACCGGCGACGAAATAATTGAGAGACGTGGCGGACGTATAAAAAATCAGATGCGAATCGCTGACATCATTGAAATTAAAATTAAGATTTCACCATACCAATTAATAATTAAAACCAGCAGTTCTAAAATGACAGTTCAAATGATTCCTTCTTTGAATGAAGCCATATTAAAACAAGCAACAGAAATGAACGCAAAAAGAACTGATGCCGAACGGCGGCAAATGGAAGAAGATGGGCAAAAAAGAATTTCACGCTTCAAACGCGCAAATATAATCGGTTTGATTGTTTTTCTATTATTGATGTTCGCGATTGGATGGCTGGCGGTTTGGCTCAAGGAAAAAGGAATTTTATCGTAAAAAACTTAACCGCGAAACACACGAACCACGCAAAAAAATTCGTTCGCGTATTTGACCTATTTCGCGGTTGCCATTTAATTTTTCACCCGCAAAAACTGCCGCTTCAAACAAATTCAAAATCCACGTCGGGAAAAGTTTTTGTCCGGCGGCGGTCATTCGTCAGGTGCGGCAGGTTCAGCACCGCCGCCTGCGCGCGGATGAAAAAATCCGGCAGCACCGGGTCGTCGGAATCCTTGCGGCGATACTGGCGGAAGGCCATGCCCGCGCGCCAGGTGGCGTCCGTGTCCAGCGGAAGTTTTTCAAAGTCGCGCAAATCTTCTTCCACCGCCTCGCGCGTGCGCCCACCCGCCGCGAGTTCGCCGTAAGTCACGGAACTGACCGCCAGCCGGTCGCGTTGCGCCCATTGTTCAATCGTCTTTGCGCACACGGAATGTTGCGGATGATTTTTGTCCAGCCACGCGACGATGACCGAGGTGTCCACCAAAATCACGGACGCGTCCTCCGCAATAATTCTTCGCCGGAGATGTCGCCGTCCCACGTTCCGGCGCGGGCGCGAATGTGTTCCACGATGGCGTTGCGCGCGGACGGGTCGTTGCGGACGTAATTGGCCGCCGCCTGGCGCAAAACCTCGGTGGGATTGGTCTTGGCGGCGCGCGTCTTGGCGCGGAAATCCCGCGCAAGCGATTTGGGCAGGCGAATGGTCAGCGTCTCTGTCATACAAATATTGTAACACGAAACAGCGACGGGTCAATTTCAAAACGGTGGTAGTGCAACGCCTTTCTTGACTCGCGGCGCAGGGCTTTTATCATTGGATGCGGTTGCGGCATTAAACAAGGAAGCAAATAAATTTCATCATGACAAAAATCCAGAACATTGAGGCGCGCGAAGTCCTTGACTCGCGCGG